>SXTU01000069.1 GCA_005791875.1 Verrucomicrobiales bacterium | reverse complement strand
TTCGCGGCGGACGTTCTTGAACTCGCGCGGCGCGGCGGCGGGAGTTGACTTGGATTCGTTCATCACGGGAAGGGCGAGTTGAGTTGGGGGAGGCAGGGTGGCGGTGCTCATGGGGCGTCCTCCGATTGGGGGTGAAAGGGCGGCGGCGAAGCGAGCTGTAGCGCGCGGTGAAGTCGTGGCAGCCGTTCTCCCTCACCCCGGCCCTCGCCCGCTGGGAGAGGGCGAAGGGCAGTCAGCGCTCGAAGTGCTGTCGCGTCCCTGTCGGCAGGAAGCAGAGTGCGTCCCTCCCTCTCCCGGAGGGGGAGGGCCGGGGTGAGGGGGAACGGCCCGCTCGCACTGAACGCACGTCCGAAACTGGAAGCGCATCGCCCGGCACGCCTTGGAGCACGGACGCCCACGTCCGTAGCAGCGGGCTGCGGACGTGGGCGTCCGCGCTCCATGTCATTCGCGTTCATTCGCGTGATTCGCGGGCACTTCATAACGCCTCCAGCCAGATGGCCGCGCCCTGGCCGCCGCCGACGCAGACGGATACGAGCGCGCGTTTCAGGTTTTGCCGTTTCAGTTCCTTCAAGCTCGTCAGCACGAGGCGCGCGCCGGTCGCGCCGACGGGGTGGCCGAGGGCGATGGCCCCGCCGTTCACGTTGAGCCGGTCGCGGCGGATTTCGCCGACGGGATAGGCGCGCCCCAGCATCTTCTTCGCGAACTTCTCGGACTCGCAGCACTTGAGCACCGCGAGCGTCTGCGCGGCGAAAGCTTCGTTGATTTCGACGAGGTCAGCGTAGTTCACGGCGAGGCCGGTCTTCTCCTCGGCCTTCGCGATGGCGAACACGGGGCCGAGGCCCATGCGCGACGGGTCGCAACCGGCGTAGGCGTAGCCGAGCAACGCGCCCAGCGGCGTGAAGCCCAGCTCGACCGCGCGCTCCTCGGTCATCACGAGCAAGGCGACCGCGCCGTCGGTGATTTGCGAGGCGTTGCCGGCGGTGACGGTGCCGTGGCGGCGGTCGAAGACGGGCTTCAACTTCGCGAGGGCTTCCATGGTTTGGGACTCGCGCACGCCGTTGTCGGCGACGATGGGCTTGGTGCTTTTGCCCGAGGCCAATGTGGGGAAGACAGGGCAAATCTCTTCGGCCAGCTTGGCTTTGGCAGCGGCGGCGCGCTGGTGGGATTCGAGGGCGAAGGCGTCTTGCTCCTTGCGGCTCAGGCCGGACTCGCGCGCGAGCAACTCGGCGGTGTCGCCCATGTTCATGCCACAGACTGGGTCGGTGAGGCCGAGCTGGAGGGTGATGCGCGGGTTGAAGTCAGCCAGGCGGAAGGCGGCGAGGGCAGAGGCTTTGTCGAGGAAGGATTTTGCGCGGCCGAGCTTGGCAAACTTTTCTGCCGCTGTCTTCGTATAGAGCAGCGGGTAGTTGCTCATGCTCTCCGCGCCGCCGACGAGGAAGATGGAGCCGCGCCCGGCGGTCATCTTCTCGTAAGCCTGTGTGAGCGACTCCAGCCCAGAGGCGCAGTTGCGATGCACGGTCAAGGCCGGGACGTGCTCGGGGATGCCGGCGCGCAGGGCGATGACGCGCGCGACGTTCGCGGCGTCGGCGGGCTGGCCGACACAGCCGAAGATGACTTCGTCAATCAGCGCGGGGTCGAGGCCGGTGCGGGTGAGGAGGGCTTGCGTGGCGATGCGACCGAGTTCGTCCGCGCTAAGCGCGGCGAGGTCGGAGCCAATTTTGCAGAACGGCGTGCGGATGCCGTCCACGATGACGAGGCGGGGAGTGGTCATGGTGGAGAGGAGTTTGCCCGCGGATGACATGGATGACACGAATAAAGGCGGCTGTAGGCGAGAGTGTGCGGGTCGAGTGCGTGCGAGCCGTTCTCCCTCACCCCGGCCCTCTCCCGCTGGGCGAGGGAGAATTGCAGCCAGCGCTCGAAGTGCTTTGGCGTCCATATCGGCAGGAAGCGGCGTGCGTCGCTCCCTCTCCCGGCGGGAGCGGGCCGGGGTGAGGGGGAAGGGCGTGGACTGAAACCAACGGGTTCCTTCCCGCTCCACTCCGCCACGACAAATCCGGCGCGTGCGCTCATGCGGCCTCCGTGCGCAGGGGACGGTTCAACGCCGGGCCGGAGGCCGGCGCTCCGCTCTTGGGCCGATGGTCCACGAGCTTCTGCTCCTTGAGCTGCACGCCGACGCCTTGGAGGTCGCGCATCTTTTCGGCTCCGTGGAACTCGATACGATTCGGGGAGATTTCGCAGCGCGTCGCGAGGCGGGCGCGGAGGTCGTGGGTGAGATGGTCGTCGTCGGCCCCGTTGGTTTTCTGGACGTGGAGGATGAGCTCGTCCACTTCGAGCGGGTCGTCGTGGAGCTTGCGTAACTCGATTTGCCACGCGCCCACGTTCGGGGCGTCGTCGAGGACGTGCTCCAGCTCGTTGAAGTCCACGAGCGTGCCCTTGATTTTGTCGAGCTGCACTTCCTTGAACGCGGAGCTCCGCGAGATTTTCCCCATCAAGCGCGGGAGCTGGCGACCGCAGTGCGGACAGGCTTCGTAAGTCAAACCGCCGTCAATGTAATCGCCGGTGCGGTAACGCAGGACGACCGTCCCGCGCGAGTCGAGCGGGGTGAAGACAATCTCGCCGGGCTGGCCGTTCGGCACTGGGTCGCCAGTCTTTGGGTCCACGACTTCGACCACGCCAAGGTCGGGGTAGAGGTGGTAGCCGCTGGGCGTTTGGTCCACGGGCACGGGGCATTCGGCGAAGGCCATCTTCGCCTCGGTGAAGCCGTAGGTCGTCACGGCGTCAAGTTCGCGCGCGCCGAGTTCGAGGGCGAGGTTGCGGAGTTTCAGGCGCATCCCGTCAGGCACCTTTTCGCCGCCGAGCACGATGCGCCGGAGGTTTTCGCAGCGGACGCCTTCCTCCGCCGCTTGGTGCAACACATGATAAACAAACGTCGGCATCCCGATGAGCACGTCGGGGCGAATCTTGCGGAGGAAACGAATTTGGCCCTCGGTGCCCATCACCTTCCCACCGCCGGTGCTCGCGGTGAACACGCCGAACGCCGTGCTGCCGTAGTGCGTAAGCCAGAACGCCAGGTGCGGCGCGTAGGGAAACATGTTCAGCAGCTTGTCCTCGCGCCGCGCACCGCACACGCCGAAGACGCGCTCGCCGGCGAGTTGGAGATTCGCGAGGTCGTGGTTCGTGTAGAGGAACGGCACGGGGTCGGCGCTGCGGCCGGTCGTGCTGGTGAGGAAGATGGGACGAAACTCGTTTTCAAAACCATCCGCCACCGCTTTGCGCCCGCGCAGCAGCGCGCGGAGAATGGTCGAGGGCCGACGCGAAAGAACGTTGCGGTCGGGCACGAGCAGGAAGTCGCGGGCCTTGGCCGGATTGTCCGGCGTGTTGAGCAGGTCAGCCTTGCTGGTGAAGGGCAGGCGGCGCAGATCGTCGAGCGAGCGGAAGTCGGCGGCGGTGATTTTCAACTGGCGGAACAGCTCGCGGTAGTGGGCGGAGAAGGGCAGCACGGTGTCGCG
>SXTU01000068.1 GCA_005791875.1 Verrucomicrobiales bacterium | reverse complement strand
GTCGCCGTCCACGACGGGGGCCGGCTCCGAGGGCGCGCTCACGAAGGGGCCGTTCAACGCGCTGCATCCCATCATTGACCTCAACGCCGCGCTGGTGAGCTACATCCTCACCGGCAGCGACGTGTTCATCACCTGCGCCGGTCACGTCGGCCCGAAGGTGCGCGTGGACCACGACATCAGCCTGCTGGTGCCGGAGCTGTGGTGCCGCATGAGCCCGGAGGAGCGCGCCCCGGAGTTCATGAAGCTCGAAGGCTATCTGGAGCGCTGTGAAGACTTCGACTTCAACGGCCAGCGCGTGCTCGCCAGCCGTCTGGGCTGGCGCGTCACCGGGCGCTTCGTCCGCCACTTCTTCGGGCGCGTCTTCAACTACCCGCACAGTGTCTTCACCGACGAGATGCTGCGGCCCGAGTTGCAGGACCCCGCCACCTTCGCCGACGGCGTGGACAATATCGTGACCACCGCGCGGCGCGTGGCGGAGCACTACTTCGCGGACGGCGGGGTGGAACTCGCCTGCCCGCCGCTGCGCGCGCTGCTGCACATCATGCGCGACGGCCAGCACGAGGGCCGTGACCTCGCGCATCCCGAGGTTCGCGCCCTGTTTACCCGTGAAGCCCTGCTGGCGAGCGACTGGTATGCGGAGCGCCTCGCAGCGAAGCAGTCTGCCGAAGTGAAATTCTGGCAGCGGCGGGTGAAAAATCTCGAGGCATTCATCGCCCGGTCGAACACCAGCGGTGTCTCCTCCCAGCTCAACATCCGCGCCCGTCTCGACACCGCCTGGGTCGAACTGCGCCGCGCCCAAGCCCCAGAGCATCTCACGTCGCTGCGCGGCACGCTCGGCGTGCAGCCCAAGCTGCGGGCGTAGCAGCCGATTAAAAGCTGTAGCGGCGCTCTGAGAGCGCCGAACGAAAATCCAGAACTAGCCCAAACTCGGCGGTCACAGACCGCCGCTACATCGGGTGGGCTTGCTTGGACGGGTCAGGGCAGCAACAGCCGCAGGGGTTCCGTCCGGCCCTCTATGGCCAGAACCACGGCGTTGCGATCAATCTCCGTGCAGTGGGCCTTGAGCTGCGCGCCGCCAGAGGGGAAGACGATCTCCACCCCGGGCGCGACGGTGTAGGTGGCCGGGCCGATTTGCAGGAGGGCGGTGCTGCGCTTCGTGCCGATGGAGATGCTCTTCACGCTGATGACGTGGTCGCCAAGCTTTGTCTCGGGGCCTCGCGGGGCTGCCGACGGCGGAGTGGCGGCAGGTGCGTTGGTGGCCGGAGGCGGGGTCGCTACGCCGGGTGTGGCGGCTTTGGCTGGTGGGGCGGTGGCGGGCTTCGCGGCGGGCTTGGCGGGAACGTCGCCGCTCTTGTCGAGCGCGGCTTTATCCTCGAAGACACCGCGCGCGGCGTTGACGGGATTTCCAGTCTCTTTGAGCAGTGCGCTGATCTTGCGGTCCATGCCCGCGCCGGCGCTGATGAACCGGATGACGCCGTTGCGGTCGAGCAGCCACATCGAGGGCCAGTGGAGGATGCCGAAGGTCTTGCCCGGCGCGGCGGCGCGTCCGCCGCCGTCGAAGTATTGCGGCCAGCGGATGCTCTCGCGCTTGACCACGTCATCGAGCCGCTGCTTCTCCGCGTCGAAGCTGATGCCGACGATCTCGAAGCCTTCCTTGTTGTAGCGCTCGTAGGCCGCGCGGACGTGGGGAATTTCCTCGATGCACGGCGGGCACCACGTCGCCCAGAAGTCGAGGAGGACGACCTTGCCCTTGAGTTTCTCCAAGTCCACCTCTCGGCCGTCCAGCGCCTTGAATTTCAGCGGTGGGGTTGGCTTGCCGACCATGGGCAGGTAGCGCTCGTCGGACTTGAAGAGCAACTCCTCCTTGTCGCCGGGCTTGCAGCCGGTGAGCGCAGCGAAGATAATGAGAACTAGGAGTAGTCGCTGAAGTCCAGGTTGGTAAAGCGCTTCTCCCTCTCCCTTTGCGGAGCAAGGGGAGAGGGCCAGGGTGAGGTGTTCGATGCGGCTTCGTTGGTGGCCGCACCCCTCATCCGGCCTTCGGCCAACTTCTCCCCTCGCTCCGCGAAGGGAGAAGGCACGCGATAGACACCCAGCTTTCAAGTGGAGCGGGTTGTTGAAGTTTATGTCGCGCTCGCAGGCTGCGCGCCGAAGCCGCACAGCTCGCCGATGAAACGCCCGATGGCCTTCAGCCCGGCGATGATGCCCACATCGGTCGTTGCGCCCCAGCCGTAACACTGCGAGAGCGCCTCCTCGTGTGTGCTGTAGCGCGGCGGCAGCGTGAAGGCGGCGGTGTGGTCGTCGCCGTTCACCTGCACGATCTCACTGTGGAAGATGCCCTTGCCCACGGCGTAGGTGGCCTTCGGCATCACGAGCGTGCGCGGCGCGAGCACAAGCCACGGGCTGTAGGTGAAGACCAGTTCGCCGGCCTCGTTGCGCGCGAGCGTGCCGTAGGTGCGGAGGGGAACTTTGTTAATCTCGCGGGCGAGAAACATTGCGTTGCCCTGCGCGCACGGCTTGAAGCGCGTGCGCCCGAAGGTGAAGTAATCCCAGATGAACTGCGTGCCGCAGACCGTCAGCCGGAACGCCCAGCCCGCGAGAAACCAGCTCGCGAGGATGATGATGAGCGACCAGACCAAGCCCACCATCGGGTTCGCGAAGCCGGTGATGGTCACGGTGGAGAGCAGGAAAGTCCGGAAGGCCTTCAGCCCTGCGTCCACCGTGGCGAATGGGCTGATGAGGATGAGCATGTTGATGGCGTGCGCGGACAGCCAGACCACGGCGAACGCGATGATGGCGAAGGGAACCATGAGCACGTTGAAGATGCCGGAGATGCCGAGCGAGGCGAACATCGCATTGCCTGCCACCGCCTCTTTCACCGCGTCCGAGCCGAACACGCTCGCCACGATCGGCACGAACAAGCCGGCGGCGACGAGGCCGCTGACCTTGTTTTCCAACGCCTCAGCGACATCGAGCGGCTTCTTGAGCGCCGTGGGGATGACCACGCCCCCGGTGTCCTTCAGCGCGACGGCACCGACGAGCAGAAGCGCGGGGCCCCAGAACCACACCTGCGCGAACCACGGCAGGTTCTTGCGCTGGCTATCCTCGGTCTTGAAATACTTGAACGCGCCGTAGGCGCTCGCACCCAAGAGCGGCGAGATGGCGACACCAGTGACGGTGGTGACCGTGTGGGCGATGTCCATGCCGGGGGTGGCCTTCGCGGCGGTCTTCGCGGGCGCGGGCGCGGCGGTGGGGGATTGGGCCGCATGAACCGCTATCAATGCGGTGCAGAGAATAAGGACGATGATGAGCCAGCAATGCTTCTTCACGCGGCGAAGGTTTGATAGTCCCTCGGCTTTGGCAAGCATCGGTTGGCGAAGGACCTCCCTACCGACCGGGCCGGCGGCGTGCCTCCCCGCTCACCAATAGCCGATGATGCCGGTCTGGCCAGTGGCTGGGTTGCCGGTCCACCGCACGAAGCGGGACTTCATGTCGCTCGTCTTGCGCCACTGGGCAGAACCGTCCGGCAGGGCGACATTGCCGCCAGCGGTGCGAATTTGATCAGGCTCGAGTGTCTGGCCGGGTTGGCTGTGAACCGGACCAGTCGGCCCGTGCGAGGCGGACGTGGGGCCTTGCCCAGGCTGCGGATTGGCAGTGCCCTTCTCGGTGACGTCAGCCCCGATGATGTGATGTGGGCCGGTGTCGTGGGTGAAGCGCGGACTGTCCCAAGGAGTCGTCTGCGCCACGGTGTAGGTGCCACTGCGGCTGCGAGTGTCGTTCTCGGTCGGATAGCCCCAGAGGTTGTAATAGCCAATCCGCCAGCCATTGGCAGCCGTGAACTGAACCCAATCCTTCTTGTTCGGACAATTGAACGAGTTGGTGTTGAAGCCCGTGCGCAAGAACGCGTTGGTAAACGTCTGGGCAGCGATGAAGGTGGAGTGGTAGGTCCCGTCGCCGCGGCGGCCGTCCGGATAGCGGTCTGTGTTGTCGCTGGCATACATGTTCATCGATAGCCCCATCTGCTTCATGTTGTTCAAGCAGAGAGTGCGCTTGGATTTCTCCTTCGCACCCGCCAGCGCGGGCAGGAGCATCCCGGCCAGAATCGCGATGATCGCGATGACGACAAGGAGTTCGATCAGGGTGAAGCCGGCGACGCGAGAGCGGAAGGAATGATGGCCAGTGTTCATGGCTGGTTGGTGACAGCCGGAGACTACCAGTCATTCGCCCCGGGTCAACGCACGGTTTTGGCGTGGCTCGACGTTGGAATTTCGAGCCAAAGGTCGCGGTTACTTCTTCTTCGTCTTGGCCTTCGGCTCGACGACAGGGGTTCGCACAGGCGCGGGCTTCGCGCTCGCATGCTTCTCCATCAGCGCCCGAGCTTCGTCCGCCGTGACCTTTGTCGTCAGCGGCCAGCCGAGGGTGTCGCCGTTGGGCTTGAAGCCGCCGCCGTCCACGTCCGCCCAGATGGGGTTGTGGTAGGCGATGGGTTTGATCTTCGCCTGCGCGCTCGTGCCGTAGCCGGTCTTGAGGTCGAAGTTCTCGCCCGCCGCCACGACGATGAGATGCGCGTCCTCGGCGAGCGGCACGTCGAGCGTGCGGTCGAATTTCACCACGCCGTTCGCGAACCAGTCCGGGTGCGTCGCGCG
The DNA here is from genome assembly GCA_005791875.1 of Verrucomicrobiales bacterium. Taxonomy (GTDB): domain Bacteria; phylum Verrucomicrobiota; class Verrucomicrobiia; order Limisphaerales; family SXTU01; genus SXTU01. The sequence continues at coordinate 9,983 of SXTU01000068.1, read as the reverse complement.
GGTGAAGTTCAGCTCCGGCTCGGCTCGGCCGTTCACGAGCACCTGCACGCGGTCGATGTCAATCCAGTCGGTGCATTGCACGCGCACCTTCAGCTTCACGCCGCCGGCCGCGCGCACGGTGCCGCCGGGCTGCGTGCCGTCGTCGGTCTGCACTTGGAGGAACGGCCCGGTGGTGAGGTAGCTGCGGCCTTCCTTCGCGTGGCGGCTGTTCTCGCGCCAATCAATCTTCGCCGGCTCGTCGCTCGCGCTGGGCATATACATCCGCCAGCCGCCCGTGCCGTTGCCGTAAACCGAGTGCGCGTCGCACACCGCCACGCCGACGTAGCGGTGGCCTTTGTTCAGCAGTTGCAGCCAGATGAACTCGCGCTGGTAACGCACCGCGTCGCGGCCCGTCTTCGTGTCCCGCGCCACAGTGAACGGCGCTCCGCTCAAGATGCTGCTCGCGCTGTAGTTCTCCACCTCGACGCCATCAATCAACAGCGGCAGGCCGATGAAGCCACCGTCCGCGCGGCCGTCACCGTCGCGGTCGGTGAAGTTCGCAACCATGTCGGGGTGGTTGATTTGAATCCACCGCGCCGGCTCAGGCTTCTGGAAGTCGCGCAGCGTCGCCGCCGTGATGCGCGAATCGGTGCTCCACACGGGCGCGCCGTTGTCCTGCGTGAGCGGCACGGGGTCGAACGGGAACGAGTTGAAGTGCGCGCCGCTGCCGGTCAGTTCGACCCCGGCGATGGTCTGCAAGTGGTTCGTCAGCCCGAGGCGCACGATGTGCGGCCGCCAGTCGTAGAAGCGGTTGTGCTCCGTGGTGGGCGCGAACTCGATGCCCTCGGCGGCGAGGTTGATGAGGCGGTCGTCGGTGCCGCAGGTGTTGTCGCCGCTGGGCGTGGAGTGGTTGTGGTAGTCGGCGCTGACCCAGCCGCGCGTGTCCACGAGGCGTTTCAGCACGCCCTTCACCGACGCGGTCTGGCCGGCGGCGAGCTTCACGGTCTGGCGCAAGTGGCCGAACTCAATGCCGCGCGTGACGACGACTTCATACTCACCCGGCGGCAGCGGCTGGAGGAACTGGCCATTGGCCGAGTGATACTGGTCCACGCAACCGGCGGCGCGATTCTGCGGGCCGAGGTTGGGAACCTTCGTGCCGTTGACGCCGATGAACTGAGCTTTGCAGGGGAGCGGTTGGCCGTTCTCGCCGCGAATGTCGAAGGCGATGGCGGACTGGTTAGCGAGTGAGGCGGTGAAGCTCGCCGCCTTGCCCGCCGCGACGCTGACTTTCGCCTTGCCGCTCTCGCGCCCGAGGTCGGCGATTTCGAGTTCCTGTTCGCCAGCGGCAAGCCACACGCTGATTTCGCCTGTCGCGCTCGGATACGCCGGCGGTCGGTTCGTGGAAGCTCCCGGCGCGACGGCTGTCGCGACCCGCGCCGTGGCGATGCCTTTGCCCGCGCTGTCCTTCACCGTGCCGCTGACCAGTGCACCGGCCTCGCCACGAAACGCCTTCACCACCCCCACCGCCTGCAACGGCGAGGTGCCGACCGCGACAAACCGCGCGAAGGAAATTTTCTGGCCGGGCTGAAGTTCGAGTTCCGTCGGCGGCGCTTTCATGCCGTCGCGCTCCACCCAGCCGCGGGCGTAACCCGCCTTGTCCGCCGGGTCCACGGCGTCGGCCCACGCGATGTCGCCGGACGTGCCCATGCTGGGGAAAGTCACCCAACGGTCGTCCACGGTGCCCTTGCGCGTGTCCTGGCCGGCGTTGCGATACGTGGTGACGACGAGCACGCCCTGCCAGCCGTCGCGCAGGCGATACTCGTGGCGCTTGTAGAGGCCGCCGTTGTTCGGCGAGGTGACGACGGCTTCGATGACCGCCTCGCCATCGCTGCCGTCCTTCGCCACGCGCACCCACGAAACCGGCCCCTGCTGGCCGCTGGGGGAGAAGCAGGTGAGTTGGTCGTTGTGTGCGCCGCGCAGCGTGAGGTCGTAGAGGCAGCCGGGGGAAATGCCGTTGGTGCCGTAGAAGGTGCTCATGTTCGCGCGGCGCAACGGGAGGTTCGCCGAGATGACGGCCTCGACCTTGTCATTGCGCAGCACGAAGTCGCCGATGATGCCATCGGCCTCCTTGCCGCGCGGGAGTTGGTCCTTGTTGTCCGGGCCGATCTCGAAGGCGGCTGGCGCGGCGAAGAGCGGCAGCGCGAAGGCGGACAGGGCGAAGGCGACAGCAAGACGACGGAGTGCGGATGGCATGAGGCGCATGATGGGAGCCTTTGACTGGCGAGGCAATACGTGCCTTCGATCCGCTGTAGCGGCGGTCTGTGACCGCCGTTGCGCAACTCGGCGCTCACAGAGCGCCGCTACAACGCGCTGCGGAATTCCCCGTAGCACTTTTGACTAGATTGGCCGCTGGCCCGCGCTTAACGTCGAAGCCAGCACAGCAACCCGACACGCGCTATGGCCGAATTCTCCTTCAACTGCCCCTTCTGCAACTTGGAACTGAGCATCGACGAGTCCGGCGTCGGCCAGGAGATCGAGTGTCCCGGCTGCAAAGAGGTTCTCATCATCCCCGCGCCCGGCAGCGGCGGCGGCGCGGAGGAAGCGGAACGCGCACCCGTCATCCCGCAGGGGAATTTCCCCGAGGCGAAGATCATCAAGAACGCGTCGAAGTCGCTGGATGTCGCCGCCAAGACCGTCAAGAAGCTGCGCGTGAAATCTTTCCGCCATCACGAGCATGTGAAGGACGGCAAGGACGGCTTCGACGACGCGGTGTCCGACTTCATCGGCCAGCACGCCGAGGACGACATAGTCAGCCTCACCGGCTTCCAATACACGCAGCAGCTCAAGCAGAATGACGCCGAGGGCAAAGAAACCACTATGCCCGTCACCGAATACGGCGTGCTCGTGGAATACAAGGCTTGAACGGGAGCCGGCTGTTCTCAACCACTGACCTGCACTGACTGGCACTGATGAAGAGGGGGCAATGAAGCGAAGCACTTCGGTTCGGACAAGTGCAGGTTAGTGCCGGTCAGTGATTCAATTCGGCTTTTCCTGCATGTCAAAGCCAGTCCCAAAACCCATCGCGCCCGCCGAGTTGCTCGACCTCGCCCGTGCCGTCCTCAAGACCGACCGTTTCCCTGTCCTCGCCACGATGGATGGCGACCAACCGCGCCTGCGCCCTGTCTCGCCCGTTCGCACCGATGGATTCACCGTGTTCGTGGCGAACTTGCGCTTCTACGGCAAGACCGCCGAGATCGCCGCGAACCCAAAGGTTGAGCTGTGCTACATGGATGACGGCCACAACCAGGTGCGGCTCACCGGCGTGGCGGAAGTCGTCACCGAGCGGCCGTTGCTCCTGGAAATCTGGGAAGCGAATCCGCTCATGCGCCAGTTCCTCGGCTCGTTGGACAACCCGCAGCTCCTCGTCTATCGCATCCTCCCCACGCGCGTGCGCTTCATGCAGGAGTGGGCACTGGAGTATCACGAAGTGCCCTTCGCTCCGTAGGAGACGACGTGAGGAGTCTCACTTCGGATTCGGGTCTGGCATCTGGGGTTTGGGATCTGCCGCGGGGAGTTTCCCGATGTTGATCTTGGCGCCGAAATTTCCCCGCTCGCGCCAGCCGAGGTAGAACCGCCAGCACTCGCCGTTGAAGGAAACGAATGGCAGGCGCACCCACTTGTGCTTCGCCACCGCCCAGTTCCATCCACCGTCTGGCGCGAAGACGGCCTGGGGAAACTTGCCTGTGCGCGTGAACGGTTTGTCCGCGATGCCGATGACGTAGAAGGTCAAATTGTGGAGCGGGTTGCGCAGTTGCCAGGGCCAGCGACGGTTCGGCGATCCAGGCCGATACCACGCGGGCGGCTCCGGGTCGTCCACGTTGCCAAACCACCAGATGGGGTTCCATTTTTGAAAATGCCCTGCTGGCCACTCACAGTCGCCGACCGTTGACCCTGCCACCGGCTGAGGCGGCGATTGCAAATCGCCGGCACGGGCATCGCGCGCTTCCCCTCCCTCGCTCCCAACGGGGGAGAAGGCCGGGGTGAGAGGGCCGGCTGACTGGACAGTCGGATGTGGAGCCCGCACCGTCCCGCACGCAGCGCCGACGCATAGCGTTAGTGTCACGAGAGCGAGCTGAAGCCAGTTGTTCATGGCGGAACCTGACACAAAAACCGCGCGCCTGCGCAACCAGAGGTTGAGTTGGGTCTAGGTGGAGCGGGCGAGTGGCCCGTTCCACCCTGAACCGCCCCCAGCCCCTAGTCTCGGAGCTTCGTCCCGCCCAACTCCAGCACGCGGGCGAGCTGCTCCTTCGTCAGCGGCGACACGGACAATCGCGACTGCCGCACGAGGGGAATGCCCGCCAACAACTTGTCCGCCTTGATGGCTCCGAGCGAGACGGGTTTCGCCAGCGGCTTCAACGGTGCGAGATCCACGCACGACCAGTCGCCTTCCTTCGCCGTTGCGTCGGGATACGCCTCCTTCGTGACCTTTGCGAGGCCGACGACTTCCTTGCCGGTGACGCTGTGGTAGAAGCACACGAGGTCGCCGCGTTTCATCGCCCGCAGGTGAAGACGCGCGGCAAAGTTGCGCACACCCGTCCACGCCGCGCCGCCATCTTTCACGAAGGTCGCCCACGCGTAGGACCCGGGTTCTGATTTCACGAGCCAATAGTTCATGCAGAGCCGGGTCTTACTTCGCCGCCGCAGGGAAGATGTGCGTGCTCTTCACCGATTCGGGCAGGTAATCGTCCAGCTTGCCGATGGACCAGCAGTAGCCGAGGCCGACGATGGCGAGCAGCACGATGTAGGCTTTCCACGGGCGCTGCTTCTCGGCGTAAGGATCGTCGAGCGAACGCTCGGCGTTGGTCGGGAGCTTGGCGACGTTTGTCAGCACGGAGCCGAACGGGACGTTCATCTTGGTCTTCGTGTTGATGGCCCAACCATTCGCGTCGAGGATCGGCGCGAGGTTGCGCTGCCGGAGTTTCAGGAAGGCCAGCAGCATCGAGGGGCCGGAGCTGAGGAGCACGATGCCGAGGATGCCCAGCGGCATCCAAAGGCCGAGGCCGAGCAACGTGCCGAGGAATATGCCGATCTTGCCGCTGACGCCACTGATGGCCGTGCCGATGAGGGCGATGGTGCCGAGGTCGAGCTTCTTGGGTTCCTCCTTCACGGCGGGCTTGGCCTTGTCCGCCTGAGCAACAGCAGTCGCAGCGGAGCCGACCTTGGTCTGCGATTCCGCATCGGCAGCAGCGGCGCGTTTGGCGATTTGATCTTCCACCAAACAAACAAACTTCTTGTAAGGCGACCAGAACGCTTCGCGGATGCTGATGGGGTTGGCGACGATCTTCGTGATGGTCGCGTCCCAGTCCAAGCCCTTGCGGTCGTGGAAAACGCTGTTGCGCCCGACGATGAGATTGTCCGAATCGCCGTCGGTGAAGACGGCGACGATGGTTTTCTTCGCGCCGCCGGTGCGAGTCACATCGCAGTAGGCGAGGTAAGCGACGGCCGTAGAACTCGGCGAAGCTGACGTAGTTGTTCAGCAGCCGGACGAGGTCGCGTTGGAAGAGAAGCAGCTTCTCCACCGCGCCGATCTGCTTGAACTCCGCTTCCAGCGAAGCGTCCTGTGCGATGAGCCCGGCAAGCTCGGTCTTCGCGTTTCCGCCGAGCAACTCGCGCACGCGGGGAAGGCCAAGCTTCTCCACGCTCGTCGCGAGCTTTGCGGAAGCCCACGCGTTGTAAGGCGCGAGCATCGCCTGCAATACTGACCAGTCGCCCGCGGTCCGCGTCTTCTTGCCGTATTCGATCAGCGTCCCGACGGCGCTGGCGCAGAAGTTTTCCATCGCACGGAGCCACGCGGGGTTCACGCCCTCGGTGAGCGGCAGCGGGCGCACTGATGCGATGTGCGCAAGCGGGAGCCTCGCGATGTCCTCGGAGCCGATGGTCAGGTCCTTCGCGGCGAGCGCGATGTCGTTGGCGGCGGGCTTACCGAGGTTTCCCAAGATGTGCCGCGCCGTGCCCATGAGCGCGGAGTCCTTGATCGCGGCGAGCGGGACGGAGTCGCCGCCCTTGAACAGCTCGTCCAGACTCTTGAGCGAGGTTTCCGCCCACTTCACGGCGGCGAGGAGTTCCGGCGGGCGGATGCGGCCGTCCTTGTCGGTGTCAATGAGGTCGAGCGTCTTTGGATCGAACTCGATGCCGCGCGTGGGCACGGCAAGGGCGACCCAGAGTTTCTGGTCGAGCTGGTCGAGGCTGGCGAGGTCCGCGCCCGTGCGCAGCGCGACCGGGTCCACGCCGCCGGCTGTGAATAATTTCCACGAGTGCTTGATGGAAGGAGCTTCGTTCATAAATCAGGCAATCCTAGGGAGCGACCGGCGGAAAGCAATTCCGCGCAAGCGGACTTTGCCAAGGGGTTTGCTCTACCCGCAGAGAGAGATCGCGGAGTCGTTTACGCGCAGATGAGTCGGGGCGCTGAAAGCACTCCGCATCTCCGGCGCGTCAGCCTTTCACTTCCACAATCAGCTTCTCCAGCCGCTTGCCATACTCGATGAAGTTCGCGCAGACATCCGCGTCGTTCGTCGCCTTCGAGCCAGCGTCGTGGAAGACCACCACCATGTGCGGCTCGATGCTGATGCCGGCGTCGTAGCCGCGCGCGAAGGCGTCGGCGAGGATGCGGCGCACCTGGCCCTGGCCTTCGCCGGGCCAGTTGTAGTCGGCGTCGTTCTTGGCCGGGTTCCACGTCGCGTCCTTCACATGGATGTGCGCGACGTGGTCGCGGACGGTGGTCCAGAATTCCCACGCGTTCTGGCGCGGCCACGGCTGCGGGAGCTGGCGGTCGGCGTTGAAGATGGGGTTGGCGGTGTCGAAGACCCATTTGAGGCCGGGGCACTTGTCGAGCATCTCGAGCGCGTGAGCGCTGCTCATGCCGCCGAAGTTCATGCAGTTCTCGTGGACGGGCGTGAGGCCAGCGTCGGTGAACATCTTCGTCACCTCGCGCACGCGCTCGAACACCACGGGCGGCGTGACGGCGTCGGTGTCCTTGGGCTTGAAGGACATGATGCGGACGAACTTGGTGCCGAGCCGCTGCATACGCGGAATGGCGCGACGCACCTCGCCGAGGGTCACGTCGAAGGGCGTCTCGACGGTCTTGGCCCAGTTCATGATGGTGGAGCCGAAGCAATACACGCCCAAGCCCGCCTGCTGAATCTTCGCAGCGGCGAGGTCGAACGCCGCGTCGGGAATCTCGTGGAAGTTCGCCTTCGCGAAGCCCGGCACCTCCACGCCGCGCATCTCAATGTATTTCCAGCCAAGTTCCTTCGCGGCCTTGATTTGAAAATCCAGCCCGCCGCCCGCTTCATCGCCAATTCCCATCAGGTGCATAGTGTGTCTTTCTGTTGGGCGGGATTAACTCACAGGTCGCGGCGGCAACTCAAGCGTTCAGCAGGCTGCTCACTTCAGCGGCACCACGGCGAGGTAGATTTGCATGGACCCTGCGGCGTGGCAAAGGTGTAGGGTTGTTTGATGGGGGTATCTGACTACTTGGCGCTCTTTTGCTTACCTGCCTTGCGCATTTCTTTTTTGTCACCCTTGCTTGTGGGTGAGTCAGGCTCGTTGTGCGCAGGCAGGAAAGTCTTGAACTTGGCCATGATTTCCTTGGATTCGGGATTCGCGGCCAGATTCTTGTGTTCCAGCGGGTCGCTGGTGTGGTCGTAGAGTTCCTCGTCGCCATTCGCTTTGCCGCCATACCAAGTGTAGCGGTAACGGCCATCGGTGAGGGAATGGTTCTTGAACTGATAGGTGGTCAGGGTGGGATGATTCCACTCCATTTTCGGGTCCCGCAGTAATGGCGCGAAGCTGCGCCCTTCGTTCTCCGCATTGGGCGGGAGGCCGCACAACTCCACCAACGTGGGATACATATCGAGCAGGTTGACGACTCCATCAGATTTGAAGTCGGCGGGAGTCATGCCGGGCACGCGGACCATGAGCGGCACGCGGTCCGACTCTTCCCACAGATCGGTTTTGCCGTATTTCATCTTCTCGCCGAGATGCCAGCCGTGATCGCCCCAGAGCATGATGATGGTGTTGTCGGCATACTTGCTCTTCTGCAGCGCATCAAAGAGCACACCCAGGCAGTGGTCCACATAACTGATGTTTGCCAGGTAGGCGCGTTGCGCTTGCTTGTGCAGGTTAGCTTTGTCGATGCCTGGGAAAAACCCGATACCGGGCTTGAAGATCGGCTTGCCGTCCTTGCCGACGATGTCAGCAAGATCATCGCGGAAGATCTCCACCGGTTTGATTTTATCCAGCGGATAGAGGTCGAAGAACTGCTGGGGAACAATCCACGGCAAATGCGGTTTTGAGATACCCAGTGCCATGAAGAACGGCTTGCCCTCAAAATCACGCTTGAGCTGATCTGCCGCCCATTGGCAGGCCACATAATCCTTGGTCTCTTCGACCGGTGCCTTGCACGCCCCCCAGCGCGCCGTTTCCTTCTCCTCGCCTTTTTCCTGAGATTTTTCCTGGCCTTTTTCTTGGGCCTTTTCGCCTAGCACGGATGCAGGGGATTCCTCCCACAGCATGCCTTTGTTGCCACCTCCGCCAGCAGAGAACTGATGGAACGCCCATTGCCCCTCATCCATACCGTCAGCCGTCGGATGTTTGTGGAAGATTTTTCCAGTGGAAAGCGTGTGATAGCCGTGCTTGCCGAAGTATTCAGGAAGGGTGACGACATCCTTGGCTTTCGGGGCGTGCTTTAGGTTTTGAGTATTGCCGTAGATGCCCGTCGTAGAAGGGCGTTTGCCGGTCAGAGTCGCCGAACGGCTCGGGCAGCATACCGTGGACGGGCAATAGGCTTTTTTCATCACCATCGCCTGCTGTTTGGCGAACCGGTCAAAGTTGGGGGTGATCGCCTGCGGGTTGCCGCCGAAGCATCCGACCCAGTCGTTCAAGTCGTCAACGGCGATGAACAGGACATTGTAACGCTTGTTCTGGAGCTTGCTCGTGGATTGCGACGACTCAGCCGCACTCACGCTGGTGACAACCTGTGCAAGAAACAAGGCTGCAATGGTGAGGACGATGTTGGTCAGGTTTCGGATTCGGCGGTTCATGGTGTGGGTGTGAGTTTGTCTGTTCTGTTAGGAAATTGCTTTTGAGGCGACCGGGGCGCGTTGGCCCTGGATGTCGGCCGGGGACGGGGTGTGATGGGGTCTGCCGATGTCATCGAGAACGTCCATGTGGAACTCAGCGATCTTAATGCTTTCGAGCGGATGACCCGCACGGTGGGGCCGTTGCCACCGAGGCGCTGGGCGATCTGCTCAGCGGAGAGGTCTTCAAAGTAACGGAGCTGCACGAGCCGGCGCGCATGGGCAGCGAGCCGTTCGATGCACGATTGCAAGGCCGCGCTGCGGTCGGAGGACGCGGGCGCGAGTTCCGCCCAGGTGTCCGTGAATTGCGCAAGCAGTTCGTCATCGAAGGCGACCCGGCTTCGGGCGGCATCACGCTGGAGGCCCATCACCTGAAAGCGCGCAATCCCAAGCGCCCACGCCAGGAACGGCCGCTGCCCGTCGTATTCCGTGAAACGCCGCAAGAGGACCAGCGCCGTCTCCTGCAGCACTTCCTTGGCCGCGCCGTGATCGTGGACGATGGCGTGAAGGTAATTGGCCACCGCCGGCTGGGCGGAGGTCCACAGGCGCATGAAGCGTTCTTGATCGGATTCGCTGAGCATGTCTGAAGGGTATTGCCATCCGGCCGGCCGAACGTAACAAGAAAGTTCTGGAGCGCGCCGAGGCGAGTCCCTGAGCAGGGGCGTCTGCACTCCGCCTCCGGCGATTCCAATCCGACCGGTGTGCTACAAACCTTCAGACTTCTTCCAACGGCGCTTTCGCGTCGCCGAAGGTTTTCGGGCGCACGTCCATCTTGTCCATCAGGGACATGAACAGGCGGCAGAGCTGGCGGTCGGGCTTGCCCGCGTAGTCGAGGGCACGGCCGCCTTTCAGCCGGCCACCGGCCCC
>SXTU01000067.1 GCA_005791875.1 Verrucomicrobiales bacterium | reverse complement strand
TTCAGTCATCAGTTTTCAGTGTCAGTCGCGGAAGTTCGAGCGCGCCCAGCAATCGTCTGAACACTAAAAACTGAAAACTGGTTCCCTCACTTCGGCTGGAGTTCACCAAGGTTGATTCCTTGTTCGAGTTGCACGCGACCGTTCACGTCGAGAATTTGCAACGTCAGGCGCGGGTCGGCGCGCTGCCAGTCAATGCGCAGCCGGCCCACGTTGGCGTCGTGGAAAGTGCGGGGCAGGTGGCGGAAGCGGTTCGGCGTGGGCGTGCCGCGCGGGTGGCGCTGGGTCATCGCGCTGGCGGTGAGGTCGAAGAGCGGGTAGCCGAGCGGTCCGTCCATGCGCGACAACTCGCACCAGTGGCGGTCGCCGCTGACGAGGACAACGCCATTGGCGCGCGTGCTGCGGAGCAGTTCGAGGAAGCGCTGCTTCTCACGGGGCAGATTCGCCCACGACTCGCAGCCCGCAAACTCCGCGATGAACTGGATGCTGGACACGATGAGCCGCACCTCCGCCGGCTGGCGCAGCTGCTCCTCCAACCAGTGCCATTGCGCGTCGCCGAGCATGGTGGCCTGCGGGTCGGGGTTGGGCACGTAAGGGCCGCCGCTCGGCTCCGCGCCGTGATCGCCGCGCGCGAGTGGACTGCGAAAATAGCGCGTGTCGAGCAGGACGACTTGCACGCGGCGACCGGGCGGGCCGAAGGTTTGCGCGTGATAAACCCCTTCCTGTTTGCGGCGCGGTGAGTCTGCCGGCTCGTCAAGCCAGTTAAAGAACTCCGTCTGCGACTCGCGGCGCATTGGGTAAGCCGCGCCGGCGTCGTTCATGCCGTAATCGTGGTCATCCCAAGTGGCGAGGAGAGGGGCCTTGCGGCGGACGGTCTGGAAGAACGGCGTGGCCTTGAGCGCGTCGTATTTGGCGCGCATCGCCATCATGTTCGTCGTGTCGGCGTAGATGTTGTCACCGAGGAAGACGAAGAGGTCTATCGGCAGCGTGGCCGTGCGGTCGAGCATCGGGTGCTCGGTCTTGTTCAGGCAGGAGCCGAAGAGGATTTCGCGGAGCGGACGGTCTGTGGCATGATGGGTAGGGGACTGGCAGCCGGCGAAGATGAAGCCGACGAGCAGCAGGAGCGAGAGGCGCATGAAGGAAAAGTAATTAGTAGTTAGTGCGGACAAGTGGCAAGGAGCGGGTGGCAAAGAGCGGGCACACTAATTACAAATCACTTTGCCTCACGGCCCCGGCTTGCCCATCGGGAAGGGGAACAGCATGGAGAGCAGCCATGTCGCGATGACGCCGACGAGCGAGTTCACGGTGAGCAGCAAGGACCAAGTCTTGAGCGTCTCGCCTTCCGTCAAGCCGCCGAGCTTGCTCACGACCCAAAACCCGCTGTCGTTCATCCACGAGAGAGCGAACCCGCCGAAGCCGATGGCGAGGAAGATGTAGATGGGGTCGTAAGGCAGGCCAGCACCGCCCGTGATGATCGGATACATCATCGCGCTGGTCGTGAGCATCGCGACGGTGGCGGAGCCCTGCGCCACGCGGATGACGACGGCGACGAGGTAGGAGAGCCAGATCATGTTGAGCGCATGGCCCTTCGCGGCGGCTTGGATCGCCTCGCCCACGCCCGCGTTGCGCAGCATGAGGCCGAACGCCCCGCCCGCCGCCGTGATGAGGATGATGGTGCCGGAGGTTTCCAGCGGCGGGCCGATAAGCTCGCAAATCTTCGCGACGCTGAAGCCCTTCTGCCGGGCGAGCACGAACATCGAGACCAGCGTGCCGATGAGCAGCGCGACGTTCTTGTTGCCGATGAACTCGACCGCCGCGAACGTGGACGCGAAGGACTCCTTGCCACCGAGGAGTTTCACGAACGCGTCGTTGCCCTTCCCGATGACCATGAACGACGAGAGGCTGATGAGGAAGATCGGCAGGATGACCGGCATGATGGACCAGAAGAAGGAGGGCAGCTCCGACTCCGGCTTGTCCACGATGGACCGCAGCTCGGCCAGCGTGGTGCCGGGCGTCTCTCGCATCGGAATGTCCATGCGGGCGTTGAGCCATTTGCAGACGAACCATCCGATCGCCAGCGGGAAAAGTCCGACCAGAATGCCCGCGAGGATGGACACGCCCACGTCAATCTTCAGGTTGTCCACCATCGCCAGCGGGCCGGGATGCGGCACGGTCATCGAGTGCGTGATGACGCCTCCGCAGCACACGGCCATCACGTAGAGCAAGTAGTCTTTCCCCGTGCGCAGGCGCAATGCTCGCGCCAGTGGCACCATGAGCATGAACATCGTGTCGAAGAAAATGGGCACGGAGAGGACGTAGGTGCTGAGGAGCAGCGCCACGCCGGCGTTCTTCTCCCCGAAGAACGCGATGAACCGCCGCACAACCTTGTCTGCCGCGCCGCTTTCCATCAGGCACATGGAAATGATCGTCGCCAACCCGATGACGATGGCGATGCCGCCCGCCGTGCGCCCGAACTCGATGCTGCTCAGCTCAACAGCCTGCACCCAGTGGTTTCGCAAGGGTCGGCCGTCCGGCGACACGACCGGCGAATCCGGCTTCGGCACGCGGGCCTTCGCTCCGGGCAGTTGCTCCGCCATCAAGCCAGCGAGAATCGCCGCGAGGATGAGCGCCAGAAACGCGTGCGCCCGCACCACCGAGATGAGCACCACGACGAACGCGACCGAGATCACCAGCACGGCCAACGGCCACAGGCTGACTTCACTGGCGGCGGCTAAAAGTCCCACAGGCATGAGCACTGGAAATGTTCCCGGCAGTTCACCAGACGCCGCGCGACGCGGTCAAGGCTGGACGCCGCGCTTCTGCCCGCTTTACTTCCGCCCATGACAAAGCATCTCCACGCTCAACTTCTCCTGGCTGCCGTGTTATCCGTTTCGAGCGTGCCACGCGCAAGAGCACAGACCACCTTCGCCGAGGCTTCGCCGCGGCTGCAGACGGTCGTGGACAGCGCGGTGACGGAGGCGCGCAAACAGTTTCCCAAACTCCAGGCCAACCAGATCGCCGTCACGCTCGTGGACGTGCGTGACCCGGCGAAGCCCGCGCGCGGCAGCCATCGCGGCGGCGAGCAGATTTACCCGGCCAGCGTCATCAAGCTCTGCTACCTCGCCGCCGCGCACCGCTGGATGGAGGACGGCAAGCTCACTGCCACGCCCGAGCTGCGCCGCGCGATGAGCGACATGATTGTCCACAGCTACAACGAGGCGACGCACTACGTCGTGGATGTGCTGACCGGCACGACGAGTGGGCCGGAGCTGCCGGAGGCGGAGCTGAAGTCGTGGTTTGAGAAGCGCAACGCGGTGAACCGCTACTTCGCCGGGCTGGGCTACCAAAACGTCATCGCGCACAAGAAGCCGTGGTGCGAAGGCCCGTATGGCCGCGAGACGCAGGCCATCAAAGCCTTCGAGCCGAAGCGCAACTTCCTCTCCACCGACGACACCGCGCGGCTCATGACGGAAATCGTCGCCGGCAAGTGCGTCTCCGCCAAGCGCAGCGGCGAGATGATGGCGTTGCTCAAGCGCGACCCGTTCAGCCAGGAGAAGGATGCGGACAGCCAGGGCAAGTTCACCGGCTCCGCGCTGCCAGCGGGCGCGAAGCTGTGGTCGAAGGCCGGCTGGACGAGCCAGACGCGTCACGACAGCGCGTATGTGGAGTTGGCGGATGGCCGGAGGTTCATCCTCGTCACCTTCACGGAAAGCCACGCCAGCGAGCGCGGCATCCTCCACGCCGTCGCGCGCAAGGTGGTGGAGGAGTTAAAGTAAGACAGTGGGCAAGAGTGCCTCCAGCGCGGGCGAAAGGGACGCCCCTACTTCTCTGACGCCTCCAGCCGCACGACGGCTTCCAGTGCGGCGACGGTGAAGACCATCGGATACAGTCGCTCGTAATACCACAGCTTGGCGAAGTAGAAGCCGATGGGTGCAGGCTGGGTCCACGTGCCCTCCTCGACGCGGCGGAGAAGCCAATCAGTGGCGTGGCGAATTGAGTCGGCTGATTCGGCTGACTGCTTTGAGAAGCGAGCCAGCGTTCCTGTCGCCAATGCGGTTTCCTCAACCGAAGAGCCGCCTTTAACACCGCCGCTCCACGAACCATCTGTCCTTTGAACCGAGAGAAGCCACATCAAGCCCGGACTGTCTGCGCGCGAGTGGTCCTTCGCCTGCAAATCAGCGAAAGCTCGCTGCACCTGAGTCGTTCCATAAGTCGGGTTTCCGTCGTCACTCTCGGATTGGTTGCCGAACCAGAGCGGCAACCATGTTCCGTCTTCACGCTGCGTCGTCTTCAAGAAACGCAACGCTTTGACGCTCGCCGAATTTATTTGTGAGAGGGTCGCGGTCGGGAGTTCTCGCTGCCAAACGAACCAGGCCCGCAGCGCGTGGGCCGTGATGTCCGGGCTGCTGCGGTCGAAGGGCAGGTTCGTCCAACCACGGCAGAAAGTCGGGATGCCGCCGTCGCGGTTTTGCAGGGCCAGCAGCCACTTCACTCCCGCGATGGCCGCCTCGCGCACGTGCGGGTCGAGCGGCGTTGCGTCGCTCGGCTGTCCGCTCTCATTAGCACCCGGCTTCAGCCGGGTGTCCTGCGCAGCGTCGGAGGAAAACTGTTTAAACAGTTTTCCCTCGGAGGTCATCGCGTTCACCCGGCTGAAGCCGGGTGCTAATGAGAGGTGATGCAGCGCCAGCAGCGCTCCCGCAGTATCATCCGCATCGGGGACGCCGCCGGGGAGGTCGGTCCAGGCCCAGCCGCCGGGTGCGGCGTTCGTGTAGGGATGCACCGTGCGGTATTGCTGGCCGAGCAACCAGTCGAGGATGCGCGCGCGCTCCTCGGCGCTCATCACCTCGTGGATGCTCGGGCCGAGGGCGTTCACGGCGAGCGTCGTCACCCACGTCGCGAGATTCGTGTCAATCGGCCAGCTTCCATCCGCGCGCATGGACTTGAGCAGGAACTCAACGCCGCGCAAGGCGACGGGATGGTCCGCGTTGCCGCTGCCGGCGAGGCTCATGGTGACGAAGCTCGTCAGCGGCGTGGCTTCGAGGAAGCCGCCGCCCGGCGGCTGAATGCGCTCCAGAACGCGGAGCGTTTTGGCACGCGCGCGATTACGCAGCAGGCGGGTGAGCGGGTTGCGCGTGGGCAGGTGGTGATGCCGCACTTGTCCGATGGCGATGAGCGCGGGCAGTGCGTAGCTCACGACCGGCAGGCGCAGAGCGGCGAAGAACTTGTGCGGGAGGGCAGCCAGCTCGAACGGAAGCTGGATGACACGTCGCCAAGCCTCCTTCCCTTCGCCGAGCCGCCCGGCCAGCGCGCACATCGTGAGGATGGGGACGGAGAAGGTGCGGTCCTTGCCGTAGCGGGCGATGAGGGCGGAGATGAGTGCGGAGCGCTCCAGCGGGGGGAAGTGTTCAGTATTCAGTGGCCAGTGTTCAGTGTGTGCTGCGGCGGCCGCTGCCTTCGGCTCTGAACACTGCTTACTGATTGCTGAACACTGCTTCACCAAGCACGCCTCCGCCCGCCGCACCACCTCCGGCCACCGCAGTTCCGCCCCCGGCACGGCACCGAGCGCCGCCCAGCAGAGCGCGGTCGTGCTGATGTTGGAGAAGCTCAGGACCGTGTCGCCCCAGCCGCCGTCGGGGTTCTGGTGTTCGGCGAGCCACTTGAGGCCGGCCTCGATGGCGCGTGCCGGCGTGCTTCCAGCCGCCGTTTCGGATTCGTTGCTGCGCGGACGGCGACTGGAAGTCGCCGGCACGACGCGTCGCCAGAGTTCGATGGCTGTTACTGCCGTAGCCGTGGAGAGGGCGCTGTTGGACAACTCGCCTTCCCAGTGGCCGTGAGGGCCGCGCTCCGCGAGCAGGGCTGCGCGGGCTTTCCTCAACGCACGGTCCAAGCGCTCGCGATCTATGCGGGGCGCGGCCGGTTGGTCTGTCGGGTTGTCGCTGGCCACACGCGCAGTTTAGCGGAGAACAAAGTTGTTTTTCACGCTTGTTCGCGACGCGGGGAGTTGCTTTCTTCTCGCCCCAACAACGCGACTCAATCCATGGCAACCTACAAACTTTCGGCCAGCGGCAAACCCAGCGGCGGGAAATCCTTCACCAAGCCGGTCAATTTCTTCTGCGTCGCGTCCGGGGCGAAGGAGGTTTCCATCGTTGGCGATTTCAATGAGTGGAACCCCGCATCCAACCCGATGCAGCAGACGCCGGACGGCGGATGGGTCGGCCAGGTCGCGCTCTCGCACGGGCACTACTGCTACTGGTTCCTCGTGGACGGCGTGCCGACGCTTGATCCGCGCGCGCAGGGCGTGAGCCGCAACGAGAGGAACGAGCGCGTGTCGCTGATGTCGGTGAGTTAGGCGTGCGACCGAGTGAGCCGTTCAATTGTGTCGCGTTGAGGCCGAAAGACGGACAGTCTGCCCGCCGCTATGTCCGGTCTTATCGCCATCGTCGGTCGCCCCAACGTCGGGAAATCCGCGCTCTTCAACCGCATCGCCGGGCGGCGCATCGCCATCGTGCACGACATGCCGGGTGTCACGCGCGACCGCGTGACGGCGGAGGCCGAGTGGCGCGGGCGGGCTTTCACGCTGGTGGACACGGGCGGCATCGGCCTGCTGCGCGGCGAGAAGGTCGAGGACGTCATCATCAACGCGGCGCTCGACCAGGTGGAGATCGCCGTCGAGTCCGCGCACGTCATCATGCTTGTCGTCAACGTGCAGGAGGGCGTCGTGCCCCTGGATAAGGAAGTTGCAGACCGGCTGCACAGGTCCGGCAAGCCGGTGCTCGTCGCCGTCAACAAGGTGGACAACTACAAGTCCGAGGCCGGCGTGACCGAGTTCGCCGAGTTGGGCTTCGACCAGATTTTTCCTGTCACTGCCATTCACGGGCGCGGCATCGAGTGGCTGATGAACAAGGCTGCCAGCTATCTGCCGGAGGCGAGCGCGGATGACAACCAGGACAGCGATGCGCCCTATGGCGTGACCGAGGAGGAAGCCGCCGCAGAAGTGGAGGCTGCCGTCGCGGCCGATGCAGCAGCCGGAGAAGCTGGCCCGGCCAAGAGGCGTTCGCAGCGGCCTGCAGGCCCGCTCAATCTCGCCATCGTCGGCCGGCCCAACGTCGGCAAGTCCTCGATCATCAACGCGCTCACCCAATCCGAGCGCGTCATCGTCAGCCCCATTCCCGGCACCACGCGCGACGCCGTGGACGTGCCGTTCGAGGTCGTGACCGAGGGGGTGCGGCAGCAGTATGTGCTTATCGACACCGCAGGCCTGCGCAAGAACCGCGCGGTGGACACCAGCGTCGAGTTCTTCAGCGTCAAGCGCACCGAGGAGTCCATCGAGCGCGCCGACATCGTGGTCTTCGTCCTCGACGCCGTGACCGGAATCGTCGAGCAGGACAAGAAAGTCGCCGACCGAATCGTGGCGGCGCGAAAGGCCTGCATCGTGGTCATCAACAAGTGGGACTTGATCGCGGACAACGTGCGCGCCGCGCGCGAGGAGGAGCTTGAGCGCCGGAAGAAGGAACGGAAGCACCGGCGCGAGGGCCAGGCCGACGAGTTGACCACGCTCGGCGAGTTCGGCGCGTGGGTGCAGGAGAAACTTTTCTTCCTCGACTACGCGCCGGTGATCTTCACCTCGGCCAAGTCCGGCTTCCAGCTCGACCGCCTGCTTGAAGCCATCCGCTACGTCGCCGCGCAGCTCCAGCAGCAGGTCCCCACGTCCATCCTGAACCGCACGATCAACTCCGCCATCGAGCGGCGACAGCCCATTAGCTCGGTGGGACACTTCCTGAAATTCTTCTACGCCACGCAGGTCCGGCAGGCCCCGCCCACGTTCCTGCTCTTCGTGAACCGCGACGAGCTTTTCTCGCCGCAATACATGAAGCACCTCGCCAGCGAGATGCGGAAGGCGTTCGGCTACGAAGGCTGCCCCATCATCCTCGTTCCCAAGGCGCGGCCCAAAACGGTGGAGCCAGTGCGGAAGTTCAAGCAGCGCCTCGGCGGGCCGCCGGTGCGCCCGAGGCCGCGCGGCAAACGCAGCGGCCTGCCTCCGGAGCGTCGCTCAGGGAAAGCCCGCGCTGCGCGAATGCGTCAATAGGAGTCCTTACTGCCGCCCGTCAGGCGAAGAGTTCCTTGATGGGCCGGCCACCGTTCACCAACTGCGCCGGGCGGCCGGTGTTCGTGTGGAGCACCTGATGTGCGTCAACGCCCAGCTTCGTGTAAAGCGTCGTGGCGAAATCCTCCGGCGCATACACGTTGTCCGCCGCGTAATAGCCCTTCGGGTCAGTCGCGCCGATGACTGTGCCGCGCGGCACGCCTGCGCCTGCGCAGAGGACGCTCATGGCGAACGGCCAGTGGTCGCGACCCGAGTCCTTGT
This sequence comes from Verrucomicrobiales bacterium, assembly GCA_005791875.1. Taxonomy (GTDB): domain Bacteria; phylum Verrucomicrobiota; class Verrucomicrobiia; order Limisphaerales; family SXTU01; genus SXTU01. The sequence goes on along the minus strand of SXTU01000067.1, from coordinate 5,476 downwards.
TCACCTTGGGCGTGCGGCCAAATTCGCCGAGCGCGAGGACGAGCGTGTTTTCCAACGAGCCGCGCCGGTCCAGGTCAGCGATGAGCGCGGCCACGCCCTTGTCGAAGTTCACGCCTTGCTCGCCCTTAAGTGTCTCGAAAATCTTCGTGTGGTGATCCCAGCCGCCCGAGTAAACCGTCACCCAAGACACGCCCGACTCGACGAGCCGGCGCGCGAGCAGGCAACGCTGGCCGAAGTCGTTCATGCCATAGAGGTCACGCGTCTTTTGGTCTTCCTTGCTGATGTCGAACGCCGCCTGCGCCTGCGGGCTGGTGATGAGGTCCACGCCCTGCTCGTAAAACTTGTCGAAACCGACCGTCGGGTCTTCCGCCGCCGCGTCCGCGATGCGCGTGAGACGGTCGAGGGACTTGCGCAAGTCCTGCCGCGTCACGCCCCGGCCCTCGCTGATGTCGGCTGGCAGCACCACGTCGCGCACCTTGAAGCCCGCGCTCTGCGGCGAGCCGCCCACGACGAACGGCGCGTGCTCCGCTCCGAGGAAGTTCGGACCGCCAGAGCGCGACATGCTCGGCATGGTCATGTAGGGCGGGATGCCGCTCTGCACGCCGCGCTTGAAAGAAACGACCGAGCCGAAGGACGGATGAAACGTGACGAACGCGCCGCAGCCCACCGGCACGGGCGTGGGCGCGCCGGTCATCATGTAGTGGTTGCCGCCGCCGTGGTTCGGGTCCTTGTGCGCGAGTGAACGAAGGACGGTGAACTTGTCCGCGACCTTCGCCAGCTCGGGGACGCACTCGGAGAAGTGGATGCCCGGCACGTTCGTCTTGATGGACTTGAACTGGCCGCGAATCTCTGACGGCGCGTCGGGCTTCGGATCGAAGCTCTCGTAGTGGCTCGGCCCGCCGTCCTGCCAGATCATGATGACGTTCACGCGCTTGCCGGAGGGCTTGCCGGCGGCCTTCGCGGTCTCGGCTGCGTCGGCGCGCAGGCGGAGCAAGTCGGTGAAGCCAAGGCCCGCTGTCACGCCCAGCCCGAGTTGGAGAAAGTCGCGGCGCCCGAGTCCGGCGCAGTTGTAACGGAGGTTGCTCATGTGGTGAAAAGCGTCGGTGAAGTGGACGGGAGGCCGCAGGCAGAATTCACCAGCGCCCCTCAAGCCACGCGGGCAGATTGTGTCCGCCGCCCGTCTCTGGCATAGAGAGGCAAACGCTTGCAACCCGCGCTCACTCTCCGCCCCATCGGCTTCCTCGCCACGCACAAGCAGGTGAAGTTTCAGGCACTGCACCAGCCCGCCGAAGACCAGCCGGAACGCAACGTTCTTGAGCTGCTCCCCGAGCTGGGCTACCGCCAAGCCCTCCAGGACCTCGCCGGCTTCTCCCGCATCTGGCTCCTCTGGTGGTTCCATCGCAACACCACCTGGCGCCCGCTCGTCCTCCCGCCGCGCGGCCCCGCCCAGCGACGCGGCCTCTTCGCGACGCGCTCGCCGCATCGCCCCAATCCGATCGGCCTCACCGCCGTGCAACTTCTCGGCATCGAGGGCCGCAAGCTCATCCTCGGCCCCTGCGACCTCGTGGACGGCACACCCGTGCTCGACATCAAGCCCTACATTCCCGGCTACGACGCGTTCCCCGACGCCACCGGCGGCTGGACCGAAGCCGTCGAAGCCGCGCTCGCCGAGCCTCCGAAGTTCGCCGTGCAATTCGCGTCCCTTGCGCAGACGCAAGCTGAGTGGCTCCTGTCCGAGTGGCAAGTGGACTTCCGCCCGCGCCTCATTGAGCTGCTCGCACTTGACCCGACTCCGCATCGCACCCGCCGCATCCGCCGCCGTGGAGACACGCTCCGCACCATCGGCTGCGGCGCGTGGAAAGCCGTCTTCACCGTCGCAGGCGAAGTCGTGACCATCCTCGCCCTCGAACCCGGCTACCCCATTCGCCTCCTGCACAAATCCACCGACGCCGAGGCCGCCGACCGCAAAGCGCAACTCGCCTGCTGGGCCCGCTGGCCGAAGCAACTGCGGTGATCTGAAGTGCGGGGAAGCGCCTGCCACCACCCGCTCACACCCCAAAGAACTTCTGGATCTCCTTCACCACCTCGATGAACCGGTCCACCTCGGCCTTCGTGTTGTAGAAGTAGAAGCTCGCGCGCGCCGTAGAGGGGACGCCGAGTTTTTTCATCAGCGGCTGGGTGCAGTGGTGCCCGCCGCGCAACGCCACGCCGTAGCGGTCCGCGATGGTCACCACGTCGTGCGCGTGGACGTCGTCGAGCAGGAAGCTCACGAGGCCGCCGCGCTCGCCCTTGGGGCCGAAGAGGCGCACGCCTCTCAGCTCACTCAAACGCTGGTAGGCGTAGGTGGCCAGTTCGAGGTCGTGGCGGAAGATGTTCTCACGCCCGACGGCATCGAGGTAGTCCAGCGCCGCGTGCAGGCCGATGGGACCGGAGATGTCCGGTGTGCCGGCCTCGAACTTGTGCGGGAGCGTGTTCCACGTGCTCTTGAAGTAGTCCACGGTGGAAATCATCTCGCCGCCGCCGTGCCACGGCGGGGTTTGCTCCAGCACTTCCTTGCGCCCGTAAAGCACGCCGATGCCGGTGGGGCCGCAAATCTTGTGGCCGCTGAACGCGTAGAAGTCGCAGCCGATGGCCTGCACGTCCACCATCATGTGGCCCGCACTCTGCGCGCCGTCCACGAGCGTCGTGATGCCCAGCCGCCGCGCCCGTGCGCAGAGGTCGGCGACGGGGTTGAGCGTGCCGAGCGCGTTCGAGATGTGGACCATCGCGAAGAGCTTCACCTCGGGCGTGAGCAGGGAGTCGAGCTTGTCCAAGTCGAGCAAGCCCTTGTCGCCGGTGATGGGCACGTAGCGAAGCTTCGCGCCGGTGCGCTCGGCGAGCATCTGCCACGGCACGATGTTGCTGTGATGCTCCATCTCGGTGAGCAGGATGACGTCGCCGGCCTTGATGAACTTCCCGCCCCACGCGTTGGCGATGAGGTTGATGCCCTCAGTGGTGCCGCGCGTGAAGATGATTTCCTCCGTGCTGCGGGCGTTGAAAAACTTGCGCGTCCGCTCGCGCGCAGCCTCGAAGGCGTTGGTCGAGCGGTTGCTCAACTCGTGGATGCCGCGATGGACATTGGCGTTGTCGCGCTCGTAGTAGCGCACGAGCGCGTCAATGACCGCGCTTGGCTTCTGTGACGTGGCGGCGTTGTCGAAGTAAACGAGCGGGTGGCCGTGGACCTGTTGGTCGAGGATGGGGAAGTCCTTGCGGATCGCGGACCAGTCTGGAGTCGGATGAATCATCGGAGTGGAAAGTGAGAAAGTGGGAGAGTGAGAAACTGAGCAGGCGTGAGACCGAACAGGTGAGCGACGCGCTCTGGCTCCCTCTCCCTTCCTCGGAGGAGGGGAGAGGGTTGGGGTGAGGGGTTGCGTGCGTCGGCGTTGGTGGCCTCACCCCTCATCCGGCCTTCGGCCACCTTCTCCCCTCCTCCGAGGAAGGGAGAAGGCGCGCACCGGTGCGTGCGGAGCGCACGGCCCACTCTCTCACTTTCCCACTTTCTCACCTGCTTCATAAAACAACAGAGCCTCCTCACGTCGGCTGCTACATGAGGCCCAGTTGCAGCCTCGCCGCCTCGGTCATCAGGCCTTGGTTCCACGGCGGGTCCCAGACCAGCTCCACGGCCACGTCGTCAATGCCTTCGAGGCAGAGGAGCTTGTTTTGCACGTCCTGCACGAGCACCGGGCCCATGCCGCAACCGGGCGCGGTGAGGGTCATCTTCACGTCCACCTTGTAGCTGTTGACGGCCAGCTCGGAGAGGTCGCAGGTGTAGATGAGGCCGAGGTCGGCGATGTTGACGGGGATTTCCGGGTCGTAACAGGTGCGCAGCGCGGTCCAGACCTGTGCGTTGAGCACGTCCTTCGTGACCGGTCCGGCGGGCGCGGGCGTGGCGGACGGGGCGGGTTTGACCTCAGGTGTCTTGCCGAGCGCGTCGGCGTCCTTGGACTCGATGCGCGCTAGCCCGCCGATGAACTGCACGGTGTAACTGCCGCCGAGCACCTGCGTGATGGTGACCTCGGTGCCCTTGGGGATAAAACCCTTCTCGCCGGAAGGAATGCGCGTGGCATCCACGTCGCGGGTGAGAGTGACAGTTTCGTAGGAGTGCATATCAATTTGCTTTGGCCACAGATTGAACACGGATGCAACACGGATGGGAACAAGCCCGCCGCGCATCCAAATCTGTGTTCAATCCGTGTTTCATCTGTGGCTAAAAATTATTCCGCTTTCGGCACGTTGCCTTCCGTGCTCACCGTCCCGCCGCCCGCCACCGCCGCTTTGGCCGCGTGCCAGGAGAGGATGGCGCACTTCACGCGCGCCGGGAACTTGTGCACGCCCGCGAACGCCGCGAGCTTGCCCATGCTGTCGTCCGCATGGCCGGTGGTAACCATGTCATGCACCTTGCCGAAGAGCGCCTCCACCTCCGCGCGCGTCTTGCCCTTGATGGTGCCGGTGAGCAGTGATGCCGACGCCTTCGAGATGGCGCAGCCGGAGCCTTGGAAGCTCGCGTCCCGCACCACGTCGCCGTCCATGACGAGATAGACGGTGTAGTTGTCGCCGCAGAGCGGGTTGGTGCCGTGGGCGACGCGGTTGGCGTCGGGCAGCACCTTGAAGTTCCGCGGGCTTTTCGCGTGCTCCAGGATGACTTCCTGATACAGGTCGTTGAGGTCGTCGTTCATGCCGGGGAAATGTTCAATGCCCAAGGTTCAAAGTCCAATCAATGCCCAAGCTCGAAACGGCGGCGGGGGCGTGAAGAAGTGACGGCACCCTCTGCAACCACGCGCTAGCGGACCAGCAGGGCCGGACGCGACGCGCTGTTCCCTCTCCCCCATCGGGGGAGAGGGGTAGGGTGAGGGGGCGGGCGACGGAGTCAGAAAGGGCATCGGATTCAGCGTGGCACCCGATGGCGGCAGCAGTGAAATTGGTCGCTCCCCTGCTTGCTGCACGCCGGGCCCCCTCACCCCGGCCCTCTCCCCCGATCGGGGCGAGGGAGAAGCCCGTGGCTACGGACCAGCCATTTGTCATTGAGCATTCCTTGGTCATTGGGCCTTGGACATTGGTCATTCCCATCACGGCGCGTTCAGCTTCTTCAAGACCGCATTCGTCCGCTCGTCAAAAATCTTCCGCCACTCCGGAGCCACCTGGCAGTCGCAGTCTTCCTGCGCGTAGCCGGTGTTTTTCCGCTGCGCCTCAGTGGGCAGGTAGAAGAGGTAGCCGTTCGTGTAGCCGGCCACGAAGGTGAACTTGCCCGCCGCGCGCTTCTTCACGGCAAGGCCCAGCTCCACCGTCAGTTCCCCCGGGAATGTCACCATCACGAAGTCGCCGACGCGCAGGCCGGACATCTCAGTCTCCAGCGCGGCGTTTCCAGCGGCGACGGCTTTGGCCTGATGCATCTTGAGCAGCGCGAGGTTCACCTGCAAATGCGTTAGCCGCTCCATCG
>SXTU01000066.1 GCA_005791875.1 Verrucomicrobiales bacterium | reverse complement strand
GCTGCGCAACGTGATCGAGCGCGCCGTCATCCTCGCGCCCGGCCCGGATGTGCAGCCCGTGCACCTGCCGGACTTCGACCTGGAAACCAAGCTGCGCAAGGGCAACGGCCCTGTCGCGCCGATCCCGGACTCTCTCGACGAGGCGCTGTCCAACTTCGAGAAGCAGCTCATCCTCGCCGCGCTGGAGCGAAACCATTTCAGCATCAACAAGACCGCCGAGCGCCTCAAGGTCACGCGCCACGCCCTGCGCTACCGGATGCAACGGCTCAACCTCAACACCGACGCCAGCCCGGAAGGCGACACGGACACGCTGGAGAAATGAGCGCCATGTCCGCGCGTCTCCCCACGATGTTTGCGGCGGAGGTGCTTCCGCCGGACTTTCCGCAGCCCGGTGGCCAAGCACCTGGCGCTGGCAACTTCGCCGGTGGCCAGGCCGCGCCCATCGTGCTCGCAGCGCTGCTCGTCGTGGCTCCGCTCGTGTTGCTCCTCGCCTTCTCGCGCCGCCGCCAGCGCAAACGCAGGGTTCACCTGCCGCGCAATCCAACGCTCGCGGAGACCGGCGGCCTCCCGCCACCCCGCCCGGGGCAATGACCAATGACCAGTTCCCCAATGCCCAATCAATGTCCAATGTCCAATGGCTTCGTGGCCCGCCTTGACTCTCGGCCGTCCTCCGTCCTCGCCCGTTCGTCGTTGGTCATTCGCCATTCGTCATTCATTGGTCATTGCTCATTGGTCATTGCTCATTCCCGATGAACTCTCCCGTCAGCGAGCAAATCACCCAGCGCAGCGCCTCCAACCTCGCGCTTGCCTTCATCATGCTCCCGAAGGAGAAGCGCGCCGGCATGAGCGCGCTCTACGCCTTCTGCCGCGAGGTGGACGACGTGGCTGACGAGGAGAGCGTGCCGTTGCCGGAGCGCCGCTCACGGCTCGCCGAGTGGCGGGCTGACATCCGCACCGCGTGCGACGGCGGCCAGTCGAAGTTCCCCGTCAACCGTGAGCTTCAGCCCTATATCGTCAGGCACCGGCTTCCCTTCGCGCTGTTCGACGAGCTAATACGCGGCGTCGAGATGGACCTGGACGTGACGCGCTACGCGACGTGGGAGGAGTTGGAGCAATACTGCTACCGCGTCGCCTCCGTCGTCGGACTGTTGAGCATTGAAATCTTTGGCCACACCAGCCCCGCCTGCCATGACTACGCCGTCCATCTTGGCAAGGCGCTTCAGCTCACCAACATCCTGCGCGACGTGGGCAACGACGCCGCGCGCGGGCGCATCTACCTGCCGCTCGCGGAACTGAGGAACCATCAAGTAACCGAGGCGGAGATTCTCGGCGGCACGTTCACCCCGCGCTTCCGCAATCTCGCGCAGGCCACCGCCAGCCGCGCCCGCCATCACTACGCCCGCGCCCGTGCCACGCTCCCCCCGGAGGACCGCAAGGCGATGGTCGCCGCCGAGCTGATGGGCGCGGTCTATTGGCGGCTGCTGCGCAAGCTGGAGCAGAATGATTTCCCCGTGCTGGCCCCGACGCCCACGAAGCTGCACAAGCTTCAAAAGCTCGCCCTCATCCTGCGCACGTGGTATCGCTCCGCGACTGGCGCACTCGCGCCGAACTATGGCGTCTGAGCAAGCCCCTGTGCCCTCAAGCCCTCCTCGTCGCGTCCCGCGCGGCGTCGCGGATTTGCCTGTCCGCGAAGCGTCTCCCAACGCCGACCTCGCAGGTTTCAAACTCAAACGAGGCCAGCCAGCCCTGGAACCTCAACCAAACGAGAGAGCAGGATCAAGCTTACGAGCACGAGCCGCCGCCGCCCCTCTTGCTCGCAATCTTAATCCGAGTCCCTCCACTCCCCGCCGCCTCATCGTCAATGCCGACGACTTCGGCCGCTCGCACTCCATCAACCAGGCCGTCATCCGTGCTCACCGCGAGGGTATCCTCACCACCGCCAGCCTGATGGTGAACGGCGACGCCTTCGACGAGGCCGCCGAGCTTGCTAGGCAAAACCCAACGCTCGGCGTCGGCCTCCACCTCACCCTCATCTGCGGCAAGGCCACGTGTGGCCGGATGGAAATCCCGGACCTCGTCAACACGCTCGGTGAGTTCAGTAGCTCACCCGTCGCGGCTGGCACCCGCTACTTCTTCATACCCGGGCTGCAGCTTCAGCTCGCGCGCGAGATCAGGGCGCAGTTCGCGAAGTTCAAGGCCACCGGACTGACGCTCGACCACGTCAACGGTCATCTGAACATGCACCTCCATCCCACCGTGCTGCGCATTCTGCTCTCGCGTCACACGGAGTGGGGCATCCGTCACTTCCGCGTCACCGACGACCCGTTCTCTCTCAATCGCAAGATTGCGCGCGGCCGTTGGCTCTACCGCGCCAGCCACGCCTTCATTTTCCACCGGCTCTCCCGGCGCACCCGCGAGCTGCTAGTCAGCAGCGGCATCCGGTTCACCGACCATGTCTTCGGCCTGCTGCAAAACTCGCGCGTGGACGAGGCCTTCATCTCCAAGCTGCTGCCCGTTCTCCCACGAGGCGACTCGGAGCTTTACTCGCATCCCTCGCTCGACGAATTTCGCAACGAGTTCGACGCCCTCATCAGCCCGCGCGTGAAGGCGCAGGTAATCGAGCAAGGCATCCAGCTGATCCGCTACCAAGACTTGTGAAAGCCGTGACCCGTGATGCGTGATGCGTGACAAGCACCGCCGCTTCCGCTCACGCATGACGCATCACGAATCATTTACACATGACCAAAATCCTTCTCCTCCTCATTGCCGGCCTCGTCTGCGAGGCCATCGGCGTGGTCTTCCTCAGCAAGGGCCTGAAGCAGGTCGGCGAGGTGAAGCAGGTCAACGCGGCGGAGATCTGGCGCGTGGTGAAGGCGGGCGCGACGAACTCCAGCATTCTCCTCGGCGTCGCACTGGAAGCCGCGTTCTTCGTCGCCCTGCTCGTGCTGCTCTCCCGCAGCGACGTGAGTTTCGTCTGGCCGCTGACCGCGATGGGCTTCGTGCTCACGACGCTCGCCGCCAAGTTTTTTCTGCAGGAGGAAATCCCGCCGCTGCGCTGGATGGGCGTGCTGCTCATCATGCTCGGCGCGGGCCTGATCACCTTCAGCGAGAAGGCGAAGGAGCGTCGGGAAAGCCCGCCATTGGCCTCACCCGTCCCCGGTGCCTCAGCCCGCTAGCGTCGCGCGCAACACGGCGGCGAGGCGGGCGGCGGAGGACTTGGAGCGTTTGCCCAGTGCCATGAGCGCGGGGATGTTCTGCGGACGACGGAGGATGGCGAGCGCCAGCTTGCCGAGGTTCAGTTTCCCGTCGTCGGCGATCAACGCGTTAAAGTCCAGGGGCAGTTCCTCGTCCGCCGCGTCGGAGATGACGCGCACCGTGGCTCCGGGGATTCCGCGCTCGTGGCACAACCGACGGATGACTTCGGACTCCATCTCCACCGCGTCAGCACGGGACGCTCCACGCGCCTGACGCTTCTCGGCCACCGTTGTGAGGACGCGTGTGTGGTGGCAGAAAATTCCCGGAGCGGCTCCGGCGTCGAGCAGGGCTTGTCGCAAAGGAAAATTGCCGTCGGTTTCGCAGAGGACGATCTCCGGGCGGAGCGCCGGGTTCAGCCCGCCGGCGAAGCCACACGTGAACACGCAGCGCCACGGTCGCTCGTCGAGTCGCGCGGTGAACGCACGCTCGGCAGCCGCCGCGCCCATGCCGGTGATGAGAGTCTCAACGCCGGTCGGCAGCGCACGGAGGAACGGCGCGGCTTCTTCCTTCACCGCGAAACAGACGAGGACGGGACCACCAGCAGGGTTCACGCGAAGTTCGGGTCTTGAAAGAGACGTGCCACCGGGAAGCGAAAGCCGGGGAGGACAGAGTTGCCGGTGAGGTAGCGGCCCGGACGGAGCAATTCAAACTCGTCAGGCTGGCGATAGACTCGGACGGAGAAGTGGCGATGGTCCACCATCCACGCGAGGCGGGTGCCGTGGGTGAGGAGGCGGGCGAGCTTCTCCTCGGTCTTGGTGATGGAGTCGGAGGGCGAAAGCACTTTCACTGCGAGGTCGGGCGCGCCTTGGAAGAGCTTGTCCGCGAGGGGAAGGATCAGCTTGCGGCGCTCGTGGCTCACGTAGGAGATGTCCGGCGAGTAGCAGTAGTCCACGTTGATGCGAAACCCGGTCTGGCCCTCATAGACCAGCCCGAGGTTGTGCGCGTAAACGTGGTGGGCGATGGCTGAGGACAACCGCATGGTAATGTCCCCGTGATTGGCTCCGGCTGGGCTCATAGTGACAACCTTCCCCCTCCACAGCTCGCAACGCCGTCCCTGGCTGTGCAGCTCAAGCAGCTCGTCGTCGGACCAAATCTTTTGGGTTGCGGCGGTTTTCATCGCGGGGAGGTTTGCACGCGCGGCGTGCGCTGGCAATCAGCGTCCGGTGGGCTTCGCGTCCAGCAGTTGCCGGTAGGTCGCCAGCGCGAGCAGCGGCCAGGCGTTCCGATACATGTCGTATTTCAGGTAGAAGACGCAGGGGAAGCCGGTGCCCGTGATCTCGTCCTCGGACCACGAGCCGTCGCGGTTCTGCGAGCCGCAGAGGAACTCGATGCCGTGCTTGAGCGCTGGCATGTGCGGGTCGCCGAAGGTGCAGAGGCCCATGACAGCCCACGCGGTCTGCGAGGCGGTGCTGGGGCCGCGGCCTTTGTGGACGGGGTCATCGTAGGTGTTGCAGCGCTCGCCCCAGCCGCCGTCCTCGTGCTGGACGCTCAGGAGCCAGTCGCGAGCGCGCAGGAGCCACGGCTCGCTCATGTCGTAGTTGAAAGTCTTGAGGCCGCGCAGCACCTGCCACGTGCCGTAGATGTAGTTCACGCCCCAGCGACCGAAGAAGGAGCCGTCTTCCTCCTGCGACTTCTTGATGAAGGCGAGGCCGCGCTGGACCTGCGGGTTCGTGATTGGCACGCCCTCAAGTCCCATGACCTCCAGGATGCGCGCGGTGATGTCCGAACACTCTGGGTCGAGCATCGCGTTGTGGTCGGCGAAGGGGACTTTTTCCAGAATGCTCTTGGTGCAGTCCTTGTCGAAGGCCGCCCAGCCGCCGTCTCGGCACTGGAAGGCGAGCATCCAGTTCCAGCCGCGCTTGAAGCATTCGTCGCGGCGCTTGGGGTTGTCGGTCGGTATCTGCCGCAACGCGAGCAGCACCATCGCGGTGTCGTCCACGTCGGGGTTCCACTTGTTGTTGAACTCGAAGACCCAGCCGCTCGGCTCCACGTCCACCGGGTTCTTGTGATACCAGTCGCCCCGGAAGCGAATCTCGCGGTCAATGAGCCAGCTCGCCGCCTGCTTCATGCGCGGGTGCTCGGCAGGCACGCCGGACTCGCGCATGCAGATGCTCACGATGGCCGAGTCCCAGACCGGCGAGAAGCACGGCTCCAGTCGCATCGAGTCGGCGGTGTGATGTTCGAGTTTCTTCAGCTCCTTGTATTCGCGCGCAAAGATCGGGTGGTCGCGCTGGTAGCCGAGCACTTCGAGCGCGATGACGCTGTTGAGCATCGCAGGGAAGATCGCGGCAAGTCCGTCGCTGCCCTCGAAGCGCTCCAGCATCCACTGCTCGCACTTCTTGAGCGCGCGTTTGCGGAACGGGTGGACGCTCTTGCGCGCGACCCACTCGGCGAGCTTGTGGAGGCGGTCCAGCCAGAGGAAGGCGTTGCGAAGGCCGAAGTCGAAGTAGCGCGGGCGCAACGCCTCATCGAGCTCCCATTTCCCGTTGGGGTAAAGCTCGTCGAGGTTCACGCCGTTCTTGAGCGGGCGTGTGGGGCGGAAGTGGTTGATGATGGCCAGCGGCACGAGCATGGCGCGCGACCAGTTGCTCATGTCCCAGAAGTTGACGTGAAACCATTTGCCGATGAGCAGCACCTCGCAAGGGATCGAGGGGACGTGGTTCCAGCCGACGAGTCCGTGCAGCGCGAGATAGAGCTTGGAGAAGGTGTTCATCCTCGGGACGCCGCCGAGGTTGCGGGCGACCTCGCGGGCCTTGAGCATGCGCGGGTCGGTGACGGAGATGCCGGCGAGCTTGAGCGCGAGGTAAGCCTTGATCGTGGCGTTCACCTCGGAGGGGCCGTGCGGATAAATGTTCCAGCCGCCGTCGTCAAGCTGGCGCTCGAAGATGTGGTTCACCGCGCGCCGCTGCCACTCGGGGTCCACCGTGTCCGACCAATGATGATACGCCACCATGTCGGCCACGAGCGTCACATCCACGATCAGCTCGCCGACCCAATAGCCCTCGGGGTGCTGGACGCTGAAGAGATAGTCCTGCGACTGCTTCGTGGCAGCAGCGAGTGCGGCCTCGGAGAACTGGCCGAGGGTGAAACTCGGCGGGGCGTCGGGCGTCGTGGGCCGGGGCTTATGGGTTGCAACAGACATGCGTCACGAATCTGAAAAGCGCGTGGGAGGGTGTAAAGGATTATCCTGTGGCGGCGGTCACGCCGGGAACAGCGCGTTGCCAAATAAGCGCGTTCAGCCCTTGCCCCGGCCCGCGTTCATCCCGCGCAGCAGCCGATATTTCAAGGCGACTTCCCGCGCGCAGTAGCCAGCGATGCGCCAGCCTTGCGGGCCGTCGAGGAAGCCGCGCTTGAGCACGTAGCCACGAAACCAGCGGAACGCGGAGCGCGTGATGGGCGCGAGCGGACCGGCGCTGCGGCCCAGCTCGAACTGCGTCTCGGCCCAGAGGCGGGCGTATTTCTCGCAGCGCGCCCAGTGGTCGGCGGCGTCCTTGAACGAGTGATGGTAGAGATCGCTCCCCAGGCGCGCGATGGGGCCGGTGAGTTCGAGGCGCTCGTGGACCTTGCCGCCCGCGAAGCGCGCGCGGTCGCGCCGGAAGAGCCGCACGAGCCGGTCGGGATACCAGTCGCCGTGCCGGATCCAGCGGCCTTCGTAGAGCACGCAGCGTGGGACCGACCAGCCGCTGATTTCCGCGGGGGGCTCGGTTGCCTTAAGCCGGCGGATGTCCTCCCGCAGCTCCGGGGAAAGCTCCTCGTCCGCATCAAGGCTGAAGACCCACTCGTGCGTGGCGAGCGAAAGCACCTTGTTCTTCTGCCCGACGTAACCGAGCCACGACTGCCGCTCGAAGCGTGCGCCAAACTCCTTCGCGATGCGCTCGGTGACGTCTGTGCTGCCGGAGTCGAGGATGACGATCTCGTCCGCGAGGTCCTTGCAACTGCGCAGGCAGCGCGGGAGGTTGCTCTCCTCGTTGAGCGTGATGAGGCAGAAGGAAATCTTCATCGCGCGAAGTCAGCGGCGCTTCTCCCGCGCCGCCATCTCCAGCACGGCGAGCGTCTCCTCGACGTTGCGCTCCAGACTCAGCTCGTGCTTGGGCGGCATCTCGGCCAGGCCGCGCTGGAGTATCCAATGGCGGATCGCCTCGACAACGGCGTCGGTGTCGCGTGGGTCGGCGATGACGGTGCCGTTCTTGCGAGGCGTGACGATCTCGCTGGCGCCGTTGAGCGAGCTGGTGATGACGGGCAGGTCGGAGACAAGTGCTTCCGCGACGACGTTGGAGGACGGCTCGTAGATGGGCAGGAAGACGAGCAGGTCAGCGGCGGCATAGGCGTTTTCCACGTCAGCCATCGGCCCGGCGAAGATCACGCCGTCCGGCAAGGCCAATGGCGGCTTGCCCTTGCCCACGACGAGCAGCTTCACGGGCGGGGCCTTGAGCCGGTGGAAGGCGCGCAGCACGAAGCGCAGTCCCTTGCGTTCCCAGCCGGAGCCGACGAAGAGCAGCAGCGTGTCGTCGGGCTTGATGCCGAAGCGCTCGCGCGTCGCGTTGCGCTGGCCGCGACGGTAGCGGTCGAGGTCAATGCCGTTGCGGACGAGATGAATCTGGCTCGCGGGGAAGTGGAAGTTCTCGACGATCTCGCGCCGCACCATGTCGGAGTTGACGATGATGTGCCGCGTGTTGGCGGGATCGAAGGTGCGCGCCTCCAGCTTCATCATGTTGCGATGGAAGCCGCCGGAGCAGACGAAGGGCCGCCGCCACCATTGCGCGAACTGCTGCCGCCGCTGCAGCCAGACGCGATGCACGCCATCGCCCGCGCGATACACGTCCTGGTGATGCGTGCGCTCCAGGCTGAAGACCACGTCGAAGGAATGCTTCGTCAGCTCGGCGGCTACGGCGTCGGCGAAACGTGTCGCACGCACCGTGCGGTCGCCGCCGACGGGGACGGCGTGGAGATGGACACCATCGAGCTGCCCGTCCCACGATTCGGCGAAGAGATGCGGCTCATGCCCGCCCTTCACGAGCGCTTGCAGCAGCCGTTGCAAATACAGCTCCGCGCCACCCGTGGCGGAGAACTGGCGTCGGATGAGCGCGAGTTTCATTTCGGCGTCCCCACAAACACCAAGTCCAAGGCGAACAACGCCCGCACACGGAACGGCAGCCACGCGAAGACCGGAATCCCCGTGCTGCCGCCGCCGAGCACGTGGCCGGACACGGGATGAATCTCCACCTCGCGGAAGTGCGGCTCCAGCTCGCGGCGCAGGATCGAGAAGGAATACTGTCGGAAGTGCGACGGGTCGCTTTCGTATTGGTTGCCCACGAGGAAGCGCAGGCGGTTGCGGAAGCGGAAGGCGTTGGGCACCGAGCCGATGAGCCGGCCGTCGAGCTTGAGCACGCGACGGATTTCCCCGAGCGCCTTCTGCGGAAAACGCACGTGCTCCATCACCTCGGAAAAGACCACGACGTCGAAGGACTTGTCAGGGAAGGGCAGGGGTTCGTCATCCACATCGAGCCAGTGGCCTTTGCAGCCGAGCCGTTCCTCGAAGAGCTTCAGCGCCGCGCGGTCAATGTCCACGCCCACCACCTTGTTCCCCTGCGCGAAGTGCTGCGTGAGATTTCCCGCGCGGCAGCCGACCTCCAGGATGTTTTTTCCCGTGCCGACGAGCTTCACGAACAGCTCCTTCCGATCCTCGCCACCGTAGAGGTAATCGTATTTGCCCCGGCTGTGGTGCGCCTCGTAAAACGCGGCCACCTGTTCCTTCTGCGAGTTCGCCATGAGCGGATGATTCGGGTTTACGAAGCGAATTCAAGCCCGCGTCAAAACTGCAATACCTCCTGTGCGACCGGGCGGGGCGCCCCGGGCCGTCACGGTGCTTTTCCGGCGAGCCAGTTGACTGCCGCTTCGCGTGGGTGTTTCGTGGTGGTCACAATGGTGGAACGCTTCACGCGGTCCTGCTCATCGAACTCGATGAGCGCCAACTGAAGTTCAGCGCGCCCTCTCGTGACCGTGCCAGCGGGGACTACTGTGATCAGGAACACTCCCTGGGGCTGCACCGTGGAGATGTAATAGCCCGTGACCCGGATGGCGTGGGGCGGCTCTGGTCAGGCTGTTCCTGCCGGCTTGAGCGGGGTGATGGGCATTACGGCTGGTTCTCATCACACCGTGGCTTTGAAGAGCGATGGCACGGTGGTGGTGTGGGGAGGCAGCGGCTACCGCGAAACGGCCGTTCCTGCTGGCTTAACCGGGGTGACGGCCATTTCGGCGGGTGCCTTCCACACCGTGGCGGTAGGTGGGTTATCGCCAATCATCACCACACAGCCGGTGGGCGCGACGGTGAATGTGGTGCAGGGCGCGAGCTTCAGCGTGGCGAACACCGGCACGGCACCAATGAGCTACCAATGGCGCAAGAATGGCGGGGACGTCATTGGGGCTTCCAGCGCCACTTTGACGTTGAGCAACGTGCAAACGAACCAGGCGGGTAATTACGCCGTCGTCATCACGAATGCCTTTGGCAGCGTGACCAGCAGCGTAGTGGTGTTGACGGTGAATCGCCTGGTGCAGACGGTCAGTTTTGGTTCCCTGCCAGCCAAGCGAGTGGATGACGCGCCATTCAACCTGAATGCCACAACCAGCAGCGGATTACCGGTGAGCTACAGTAGTTCTACTTTGGGTGATCGGAAACACCGTAACGGTCATGGGCAGTGGCAGCACGAGTATCACAGCCAGCCAGCCCGGCGATGCGACGTATCTGCCAGCGGCCAGTGTCAGCCAGACGCTGACGGTGAACCGACTCGTGCAGACAATCACCTTTGGTGCGTTATCCCCGAAGCTGCTTGGGAATGCGCCGTTCACGCTGAACGCGATGGCGAGCAGTGGTCTGCTGGTGAGCTACAGCAGTTCCAATCCGGGCGTGGCTGCCGTAAGCGGGGACACAGTGAGTATCACTGGCGTCGGCAGCACAACCATCACAGCTATTCAGGCGGGGAATGCGACGTATCTCCCTGCAGTCAGCGTGAGCCAGACACTTGTAATTGTGGACGCCACCATTACCAGCCAGCCACAAGGACAAAGCTTCACTTCGGGGGGGGGGTGGAGCCACTTTGAGTGTCAGCGCGACTGGCACAGGCCTGACTTACCAGTGGCAATTTAACGGCACAAACATCCCCGGCGCGACAAGTTCTACGCTGAACCTCGCAAACCTCACTGCGACGAATGCCGGCGCATACCGGGTCGTGGTGAGCAGTTCAGCAGGCGGCTCAGTCACCAGCCAGAACGCGAACCTCCTGTTCTTCGGCGACTTGAAGTTTATCGCCTCGACCATACTTGCCGGGCCGGTCGGCCAGCAGTTCCGCGTGGACTACGCAGATGTTTTGGGCAGCGTCACCAACTGGCTCACGCTCCCCAACGTCACACTGCCCTACTCGCCTTTTCTAGTGATTGACCCGGCTTCGCCCGGAAAGACGAATCGCTTCTATCGCGCCGTGCCGCTGCCGTAGGAAAGGTCGCTTCCTCCCTCACCCCATCCCTCTCCCGCTGGGAGAGGGGGCAACGCAGTCCGCGTCTCGGCAAAAGGTGGCGCACGGGTTCACGAGCCGGCGCGAAGTCATTCCCTCTCCCAGCGGGAGAGGGCCAGGGTGAGGGAGAACGGCATCGAACTCGGAACTTTCCCTTCTCTCGTAATCCCGCAGCCAGTGGCCGCGCCGCAGCGCGGCCCCCAATCCATCTGGAAACATCCCGCTTGAGCGATGGCTGAAAACCCATTCAGCAGTCGGGCTGGAAGCGCCGACCTACTTTGGCGTGGCCGCGCAGCAACGCGGCCCAAACCGATTCACAGAACACGCAGCACGGAACACGCCTCCGGTGGCCCCTTGAAGCGCCGGTTCTCCAGCCCGAACCACACGGCCAGCAGCAGCACGACCGCGCCGCCGACAATTTTCACCGCCTGCTCATTCGGCGGCTGCATCAGAGGCTCAAAACTTCCGCTTCTCACTTCCGCTGATTGAGTGATACCCTGCCGACGTGAAGATCATTCCGACCGGACTGCTGGAAGCGGCCGTCGAGCGGCTGAAGGCGGAATTTCAGCCGGAGGAAATTTATCTATTCGGCTCTCACGCTTGGGGGGCGCCTACGGAGGACAGCGATGTGGATTTGATGGTGATTGTCCGCGAGAGCAGGGAACGGGGAATCCAGCGGCAGAAGCGGGCACATCGCTGCCTGACCGGGTTGGGCTTCGCCAAGGACGTGCTGGTGCCGACCCGCGCCCAAGTGGACCGCTACAAACATCTGCGCGCCTCGCTGTTTCATCAGGTGCTCGCTCAGGGGCGCAAGCTCTATGGATGAGGCCACGCAGGAACTCGTCCGCGACTGGCTGACCCGCGCGAGCCACGACTTGCGCTCCTCGCGGGTCCTGGCGGCGCAGGCGAAACCCTTGCTCGACACGGCCATCTACCATTGCCAGCAGGCGGCGGAAAAGTCGGTCAAGGCATGGCTGCAAGCGCACGACGCCCCTTTCCCCAAGACGCACGACATCGAAGACCTGGTGGAGCGAGCCGCTGGCATCCACGCTGATTTTGGAAAACACTCTCAAGCAGCGGCGGTGCTGACGCCGTATGCCTAGGCGTTTCGCTATCCCGGCGGTTTCGATGAACCCATTCCGACACGTCTGGAGTTTGATGAAGCGCTGCAACACGCGCAGACGATTTACGATTTTGTCTTGAGCCTGCTCCCGCCCGGTGCGCGGCCCTGAACTGCGCGAGGCCTGGGCACTTCACGGAATACGCAGCACGGAGCACGCCTCCCGCGGCCCTTTGAAGCGCCTTCTCTCCAGCCCGAACCACACGGCCAGCAGCAGCACGACCGCCCCGCCGACGATTTTCACTGCCTGCTCGTTCGGCGGCTGCATCCCGATGACGATGAGGAAGAGGCAGCCGAGCGTGGAGATGACGGCGAGCGGGCGGTAGAGGCGGCCGAGTTGCCACGGTCCCATGCGTGTCCAGGTGCGGCCGTGCGCGAGAAAGCCGGCGGCGACGGGCAGCATGTAGCTGAGGTAGAGGAAGATGACGCACACTGCCGCGATGGTCACGTAGGGCACGAGGATGGTGAACAGCGCCGCCGCGATGGCCGCAAACCAGACGGCGACGGAGGGCGACTTGCTGGCGGGGTTCACGCGGCGTAGCGCGTCGGAAAACGGCAGCCCGCCGTCGCGCGCGAAGGCGTAGGTCATGCGCGACGCGGACGTGAGCGCGGCGAGGCCGCAGAGGTATTGCGCGGCGATGATGAGTGCGAGCAGCACCGACGCGAGCGCGGGCGGCAGCGCGGCCTTCATCGTCCACGGCACGACGTTCGCGCCCTGCTCGACGCCTTCCTTCACCGAGGGCATCGCGAGCAGGATGGCGCAAATCATCACCCAGCCGAACACGCCCGACACCCACACGGAGCGCACGATGCCCTTGGGCACGTTCACCGCCGCGTTGACGGTTTCCTCGCTCGTGTGCGCCGAGGCATCGAAGCCCGTGACGGTGTAGGCCGGCAGCAGGAAGCCGAGCGCGAAGAGCCACATCAAGTTGTCCTGCTTCGGGAAAACCGCGCCGCCCTCGGGCAGCCCGCTGAAGTTCGTGAATGTCCAGAGCCGCGCCCACTCGAACTGCTTCGTCGCGAGCAGCAGCGCCACGGTGAGCACGGCCGCGACGGCGAGAATCAACCAGCCGCTCAAGTCTGTCAGGCGTGTGGTGAGATAGATGCCGTAGTGGTTCAGCAGCCCTTGCGAAAGCGTCATTAGCACGATGACAGTGGTGCGGACGGTCGCAGTGTTTGCCTCCGCTGAAACGCCGAATGCAGCGGTGGCGAAGTCGTAAGTGCCCGCGTTGATGGCCGCGAGCACGGTGATGAGGCCGGCCATGTTGAACCACGCCGTCACCCAGCCGCACGCGCGTCCGCCAAGGATGCTGCCCCAGTGATACAAGCCACCCGCTGTCGGGAACGCGCTCGCCACCTGCGCCATCGTCGCTGCGACGCACAGCGAGAAGAGGCACACCAGCGGCCAGCCCAGCCCGATGCTCGCCCCGCCCGCGCTGCACAACCCAACGTGAAACGACGTGATGCCGCCCGCGAGGATGCAGATGATCGAGAGCGAGATGGCGAAGTTTGAGAAGCCGCTCATGCGGCGGGACAGCTCCTGCTCGTAGCCGAGCTGGCGGAGGAGTTTCTCGTCGTCGGCGTGGTGCGGTTCGGAGGGCATGGGCGTCAGACGTAATCCGTGATGCGTAATTCTAACTGAACGGGGTGAAAATCATAGTCACGGGCCTGGGAGCGGGCAAGGTGGGTTTCGGAGGTTGCCGTGGACGGTTGCGCTGCGCCCGCTGTTGCCCTGAATAACCAACCCGCCCGGCACACTCCAATTGCCTACGCATGAACTCATCACTGAACCGTCGTCGTTTCCTCGCCACCACTTCCGCCGCTCTGGCCGCGCCGTATTTCTCCCGCAGCCAAGGCTCGCCGAGCGGCAAGCTCAACATCGCGTGCATCGGCACCGCGGGCCGCGCGGCGGGAAACATCGAGGGGGTGAAGGGCGAGAACATCGTCGCGTTGTGCGACGTGGACTCCGCCAACCTCGCCAAGGCCGGGGAAAAATTCCCCGCCGCCAAGCGCTATGTGGACTTCAGAAAAATGCTGGAGCAAAAGGACATTGATGCCGTGGTCGTCGCCACGCCGGACCACACGCACGCTGTCTGCGCGGTGATGGCGATGCGCAGTGGACGCCACGTGTATTGCGAGAAGCCGCTGGCGCGCACGGTCTCCGAGGTTCGCGCGATGAGCGACACGGCGGTGGCGACCAAGCGCATCACGCAGATGGGAAACCAAATCCACTCGCACCCCGGCAACAACTACCGTCGCGTCGTGGAACTCGTGCAGAGCGGAGCCATCGGCGCGGTGAAGGAAGTCCACGTCTGGGCGGGGGCGATTTACGGGGACAAGAAGCTCGTGGTGAATCCGCCGCCGCCGCCCGCGTCGCTCGACTACGATCTCTGGCTCGGCCCGGTGCAATACGTCAGCTACCGACCGGAATACGCGCCGTTCCACTGGCGGCATTTCTGGCACTTCGGCGGCGGCACGCTCGCGGATTTCTGGTGCCACTTCGGCGACCTCGCGCACTGGGCGCTGGACTTGAAGTATCCGGTGACCGTCGAGGCGGAAGGTCCGGCGGTGGACCCGGAACTGGTGCCCGTTGACCTCAAGGTCCGCTACGAATATCCCGCGCGCGGCCAGAAGCCGCCGGTAAAGCTCACTTGGTATCAAGGCAAGTATCGCCCGACCGAGGAACTCGGCCCGTTGCTCGACAAGTGGAAGGGCGGCGGCGTGCTCTTCGTCGGCGACAAGGGCCGACTACTCGCCAACTACACGCAGCGCCTGCTCCTCCCAGAGGACAAGTTCATCGGCTTCCAGCCGCCCGCCCCGTTCGTGCCCGATGCCAAGGGCGGCAACTGGCAGCATGAGCAATGGATTCAGGCCATCAAGACCGGGGGCAAGGCCGAGTGCGACTTCGCCTATGGCGGCCCGCTCTCTGAGGCCGGCCTCCTGGGCAACGTCGCCTTCCGCGTCGGCAAGAAGCTTATCTGGGACGCGAAGACGCTCAAGGCCAAGGGCTGTCCCGAGGCCGACCAGTTCATCCAGCACAAGTATCGCGAGGGCTGGAAGATTTGATTGCCGCTCCCGTCTTCGCCTTGCCACAGTGTTTGCGATGAACGACTGGATTTCCGACTACCTCGCCAAGCAAAAGGCCGCGCTGGACTCCATCCCCGTGGAAGCCGTGGCCCGCCTGATTGAAAAGCTCCGCCAAGCCCACCGCGAGGACCGGCAAATCTTTGTCTTCGGCAACGGCGGCAGCGCGGCGAACGCCTCGCACTTCGCCACTGACCTCGGCAAGGGCGCGTCCGACAAGCTCGGCAAGCGCTTCCGCGTGCTCTCCCTCAACGACAACGTGAGCTGGATGACTGCGCTCGGAAACGACTACTCCTATGCCGACGTCTTCGCCAGCCAGCTCCAGAACTACGGCCGCCCCGGCGACCTCGCGTTGACCCTGAGCGTCAGCGGCAACTCGCCGAACTGCGTGAAGGCCATCGAGTGGGCGAACGCCAACGGCCTGCACACCATCGCCCTTGTCGGAGCCAAGCGCGGCAAGCTGGCGGAGATTGCCAAGGACGTCATCGCCATCGCCGACGCCCACTACGGCCGCGCCGAGGACGCGCACATGGGCATCTGCCACCTGCTCTGCTACGCGTTCATGGAGCATCCGGAGATGGCGAAGTAGGCCGGGAGCCCAGCCATAAACTGCTTTGCGCCCCGGCGGCTTTGCGTGAAATTCCGGTCGTGCCCGTCACCGCCCACATCCGCGGCAAGCTCTCCGAGGTGCCTCACCGGCCCGGCGTGTATCTGCACAAGGACCGCTTCGGCGCGGTGATTTACGTCGGCAAGGCCAGCGACCTGCGCCGCCGCGTCAGCCAGTATTTCCAGAACTCGCGGCGCATGGGATGGGACTTGAAGTTCAACGCCCTCGTTGAAGCCATCCACGACTTCGACTGGCACTCCGTGAAGTCCGACGCCGAGGCCGTGCTGCTCGAGGGCAAGCTCATCAAGGAGTTTCAGCCGCGCTACAACGTCTCTTTCCGCGACGACAAGCGCTTCCTCCTGCTCAAGGTCAACTTGAACGACCCCATCCCGCGCTTCACCCTCACGCGCCTGCGCATTGACGACGGCGCGCGCTACTTCGGCCCCTTCGCCAGCGGGGGCGCGCTGCGGCGCACGCTGAATCTGGTGCGGCACAAGTTCAACCTCCGCGGCTGCCGTCCGCTCAACCCCGACGCCAGCGACTACAAGCATTGCCTCTACGCGCACATGAAGGTCTGCACCGCGCCGTGCATCGGCAACGTCACGCGCGAGCAATACCTCATGCAGGTCAATGCCGGCTGCGACTTCCTCGACGGCCAGTGCGACGAGATGTCCACCGAGCTGGAGGCGCAGATGAAGAAGGCCGCCGCCGCCCTCGACTTCGAGCAAGCCGCCCAGCTCCGCGACCTGCTCAAGGACATCCAGAGCACCACGCAGAAGACCGAGAAGTTCGAGCGCGTCCCCTACAAGCTGCCCATCGCCCTCAACCCCGAGTCCGACCTCCGCGAGCTGGCGCGTGTGCTGGGATTGGCGCAACCGCCCGCGCGCATCGAGGGCTTCGACATCTCGAACATCAGCGGCACGTTCGCCGTGGCCTCGCTCGTGAGCTTCTGGCGCGGCCGCCCCGACCGCGCGAACTACCGGCGCTTCAAGATCAAGACCGTGACGGGACAAGACGACTTCGCCTGCATGGCTGAGACGATTCGGCGGCGATACTCGCGGCTGAAACGCGAAGTAGCGGGGACACTCCTGTCCCCTTTGCCAGCGCCTCAAAACAGCGGTTCGGCAGTGGCTAATGGGGGACAAGAGTGTCCCCCCTACGCGCCAGATGAAGGCGAAGAAGCCCCCGAGTCCCGCCCCACGAGTGCCTTCGACGCCATCGTCCACGACGCCGCCAGCCGCGATGAGATGACCGCGCCGTGGGTGCCGAAGGTTCCCGCCGCCGTGCGCCTGCCGGACCTCATCCTGATTGACGGTGGCAAAGGCCAGCTTAACGCCGCGTGTGCCGAGCTGGCGAAGCTCGGCCTCGGCCAGATCGCCATCATCGGCCTTGCGAAGGAGTTCGAGGAAATCTACCAGCCGGGCGAAGCCGCTCCGCTCCGACTCGGCCTCGACCACCCGGCGGTGAAGCTCCTCCAGCGCGTGCGCGACGAGTCTCACCGCGTGGCCAACAGCTACAACGCCCAGCTCCGGCTGCGGAAAATCTCCGAGAGCATCCTCGACGAGTTTCCCGGCGTCGGCGACGCGCGGAAGCAGGTGCTGCTGAAAAAGTTTGGCTCCATCCACCGACTGCGCCTCGCGACCGTCGAGCAAATCGCCGAAGTCCCCGGCTTCGGCGGCAAGACCGCACAAGAGCTGAAAGCCTTCCTCGAAACGCGGACAGAACGACCGGCGGCGAGTTCCACCTCGTAGGAGACGACGTAAGGAGTCTCTGACTTCTTGGCGGAGACAAGTGAGACTTCTCACGTCGTCTCCTACCAGAAGGTTGTCATCTTGCCGCCGTCCCGCGCTCGGACTTCACGTCAATCCCGCTCCAGTAACCAAACTCCCAGCTCCAGCCGGTCGCCGCGTTCTCCAGTCGCAGCGTGACCTTCTGCCCGGCGAGCGGGGTGAGGTCCACGGTCAGCAGGTGCCAGGCTTCGGTGCCCTTGCGGGCGATAACTTGCTTGTGCAATGGCTTGCCGTTGGCGAGGACGCGGAGTTCCCAGTCGCCTTTTTCGTGCGAGGCGACGCTGAACTTCAGCGTGGTTTTCTGGCCGGCGGGAACGGTCAACTCGCGTTCGAGCGCGGCGGGTTTCTCGCGGTCGAACGGATGCGTGAGCAGCACGTTGTGCTTCCCGGCGAACTCAACAAGCTTGGCAGGCGTGCCCTCAAAGTCTGGGGCGACCACGCGCCACTCGGGGTTCCAGAGGGAGACGGATTCCCAGTCCACGCGCTGGGCGGAGGCGGACTTCTTTGGTCCCGGCGGGACGCCTGCCCCACTGCCGGCGTCGTTCTTCCAACTGAACGGCGCCTTGTCACCCGGCGGGTTCAGGAGGTAGGCGATGAGGTTGCGGAAATCGGCGTCGGGCATCTGCTCCAGGCCCTCGGCCATCACGCTCAATTCGCTCACGCGCAGCTTGGTGATGTCGCTCTTGGCCACTACGTCCTCCTTCGGGCCGGCGCTCAGGAGGCGCACGCGGGTGTCGGTGTTCTCGACCATCCGGCCGCTCACGCTGCGGTCGTCCTTGGTCGTGATTTCCACCATCTCGTAGCCCGCGCCGATGATTTGGTTCGGGTCAATGATGTTGGCTAGCAACGCGTCGAGGCTGCTGCGGCCCACGCCGGTCAGGTCGGGACCGATGTCCGCGCCCTCGCCGTGGAGCTTGTGGCAGGTGAAACAAATCTTCTTCGCGACCTCGTGCCCGGCCTTCAAGTCCGGCTGGCCGGGCGTCTTGAGAATCATGTCCTTCTTCGCGGCGATGAGCTTGAGCTTGTCGGCGTTGGCGTCGCGCACGCGGCCGAAGAGGGCGGTGGCGCGCTTGGCGAGCATCCCGTAATCCGCCTCGCTGCGCGTGAGCATGCGGATGGTCGTGGCGGACAGGTCGCTGGCGAGAATGCGCTTCTGCTCAATCTCGCTGAGGAGTTGCGAAGCCCAGTTGTTGCGCGAGGCCAAGGTCTCGGCAGCGGTGCGGCGGGCGGCGGGAGAAAAATTCTTCCACTGCGCGAAGAGCGCTTCTGAAGACGCGCCGCCGAGTTGGCCAAGGCCGGCGATGGCTTCGAGCACGAGCGGCTCGGGGTTGCCGGGCGTGATGGCCTTCAAGAGCGCGTCGCGGGCGGAGTCGTTCTTGAGCTGGCGGGCGGTCTGCGCGGCCTTGAGGCGCTCGTCAAGCGGGGCCTTCGCGTCGTTCACGAGCGCGAGGCTGGCCTGCATCGCGCCGGCGTCGCCCCACAGCGCGCCTAGCTGGCGGGCGAAGCGGGCCACGTCTTCGCGCGGGCTGGCGAGGAGGGGTTTCAGCACGGACTCGGTGGGCTTGGCGGGCTTGAGCGCTTTGCCCTTCTGACCGTCCACGAGGCCGTTGAGCGCGAAGGGCAGGAGCGGGTCGGTCACGGGCAACGCGCCGAGGAAGTCCAGCGCGGCATCGAGCTGTGCGGGGCTTTGCAGGTCGCAGACACGGCGCATGGTTTTGAAGGCCAGTGTGCCCGCGAGCGGTGCGGTGCGGACGTTGGCCCGGGCGAGCAGGGCGAAGGCGAACTTCGGGTCGCGCGCCACGAGCGGCTCGGCGGCCATCCAGACGAGGTGGTTCAACGTGAGGTCCGTGGCCGTGGGCGTGGCGGCGATGACGGTGGCGAGAATCTCGGCGAGTTCGCTCGCGCTCGGCTCGCGCTGCGGCTTGGTGTTCACCGTGAGCGAACCCGAGGTGAGCTGCCGGCACGCCGTAGTGACGGCGGTGCGGACGGTGGGTTCGGGGTCACTGGCGAGCTTGCGGAGGAGCGCGAGGTCGCTCGGGATGCCAAGCTGGCGCTCGCCGATGAGCCGTGCGGCCCAGGCGCGGACGGTGGGTTCCTTGTCAGCGGCGGCCTCGGGGAGTTGGTCATCATTGAGGTAGCCCGAGCTGTGCAGGGTCCACAACGATGCGAGGCGGGATTCAAGGGTCGTGCCACCGGCAACCTGCTTTTGCAGCAGGCCCATCACGGTGTTGTCGCGGCGGTGGTTCAGGACGAGCTGCGCCATCTTGCGCTGCCAGACATTCGCGTGCGCGAGGCGCTCGACAAGTTGCGCGGAGGTGAGCTTCGCGAAGTCCATTTCTCGCTGCGGGCGGCTGGGGACGGCCTTGCCCTTGTCATTGCCGGTGTAAACCACACGCCAGATGCGGCCGTGCTCGCGGTCCACGCCCTCGGGGTCGGCGCGGGCGTTTTGGTAGCAGGGATACTTGTCATACCAATCCATCACCCACAGCGCGCCGTCGGGGCCGACCTGCTGGCTCACGGGCATGAACCAGCCGTCGTTCGCGCGGACGAAGTCCTGCTTCGCGGAGCTTTTGAACGTGCTGCCGTTCGGCGTGAGCGTGTCCTGATGCACCGCGTTGTCGTGGAGGTTGCCACAGAAGATGGTGCCGTAATGCTCCGCCGGCCATTGGTCGCCGAGATAGACTTGGATGCCCGCGTAAGCCGCCATCTTGTGGCGGTGGTCCACGATGCTTGGCAGCATCTGATAGGCGTAGGGAAACATCGGCTGGCCGCCCTGCCGCACGTAGATGCCGCCGGGGGCCATGTGGAACATGTGGTCAATCACGCACGCGCTGAGAAAGGCGTTGCCCGCGCGGTCGAAGTCCACGCCCCACGGGTTGCTCGTGCCGTCGGCATAGACCTCGAACTTCTTGGTCTGGACGTTGTAGCGCGCGACGGCGGCGTCCATGCGGACGGCGGGTTCGCCGGGGCGCTCGGGGCTGGTGACGTTCGCGCGCGTGAAGACGCCGTGGGTCATGTAGAGCTGGCCGTCGGGGCCCCAGGTAAAGCCGTTGAGCAACTCGTGGCGGTCTTCGAGGCCGAAGCCGTTGAGCAGCACGGTTTGCTTGTTCGCCTTCTGAAACGCTCCGATGCCCGCGCCCGCCGGGGCGTTCGTGTCTTGCAGGAAGAGCAGGTGCGGCGCTTGCCCGAGAAACACGCCGCCGTGGCCGAGCAGAATGCCCGTCGCGAGACTGAAGCCGTCGGCGAAGACCGTGACCTTGTCCGCGCGCCCATCGCCGTCGGTGTCCTCGAGAATCTTGATGCGGTCGCGGCCCTTCTCACCGGGCTTCGCGCCGAGCGGATACTCGTAAAGCTCCACCACCCACAGCCGCCCGCGTTCGTCCCACGTCATCGCGACGGGGTTGACCACCTCCGGCTCGCTGGCGAAGAGGCGGATTTCAAAGCCCGGCGGCAGCGTGAACTTCTGCTGCGCCTCCTCCGGCGAGAGCGCGGGCGTAGTGGCTGGCGCGTGCTGCCCGGACATTTGTTTGCCCGGCGGCGCGTTCTTGTAAGTGGGGAAGCCGAGGTTCTTCTGCGGCACCGTGTAGTCAGCAGCGGAAAGCGTGACGACCAGCGTGAGGAAAAACGCGACGGCGAGCGCGGCGGAGCGGAAAGGATTCATAGCGGGCACACGGTAGGAAAGGGACGGTGCGGCGGGAAGCTTCAAACGAGGTTGGTAGTTTCAGGGTGGAACGGGCCACCGGCCCGTTGCGGTGGGCGACTCGCCCGCCGCCTGAACTGCGCCGAGGACGCCCCGATTGGTTCGAGGCTTGGCTGTGCCGAAACTCGGCGGCAAGTTGCCGCCGAGAACGGGCCGGTGGCCGGTTCCACCGGGACTCCTCTGCATTATTGGCTCAGCGCGTCCTGCCAAGCTCGGCATTGCAATTCACCTCCCACGCCGAAACACTTTGCCCGCAGCCGCGTTTAATCCCGAAGCCATGTTGCTCAAAGACCGCCCCACGCCCGCCCCCGCTCCATCACCGGCAGCGGACTTCCCCGCGTCGCAGCATGTGCGGCGGCTCGTGGACAACGTCTCCCGCGTGTTCATCGGCAAGGAACAGGTGGTGTCGCACGCGGTGCTCGCGCTCGTGTCCGGCGGGCATGTGCTCATCGAGGACGTGCCGGGGCTGGGCAAGACGCTGCTCGCGAAGGCCCTCGCTCGTTCGCTGGCGTCGGATTTCAAGCGCGTGCAGTTCACTGCCGACTTGCTGCCGTCGGACATCACCGGCGTGACCATGTTCGCGCCGGAGCGGCACGAGTTCAGCTTCCGGCGCGGGCCGGTCTTCACGAACGTCCTGCTGGCGGACGAAATCAACCGCGCCACGCCGCGCACGCAGTCCGCGTTGCTGGAGGCGATGGAGGAGCAGAGCGTGACGGTGGACGGCCAGCGGCACGCGTTGGAGTGGCCGTTCTTCGTGCTGGCCACGCAGAACCCGGTCGAGTTGGAAGGCACTTACCCGTTGCCGTTCGCGCAGATGGACCGCTTCATGGTGCGCCTGAGCATCGGCTATCTCGACCGCGTGACGGAGATGCGGCTGCTCCAGATGCAGCAGCACGATGACCCACTCGCTAAGCTGGAGCCAGTGATGACGCCGGACACGCTCGCCCAAGTCCACGCCACCGTGCGCAACGTCGCCATCGAGCAGTCGCTTCTCGGCTACCTCGTGGACATCGTCCACGCCACGCGCGCGGCGGACTCGCTGGAACACGGGGCCAGCCCGCGCGGCAGTCTCGACGTGCAACGTTTCAGTCAGGCGCTCGCGCTGCTGGCGGGCCGCGAATACGTCCTGCCCGACGACATCAAGCAGGCCGCGCGGCTCGTCCTGCCGCACCGGCTCATCACACGACGCGGCACGCGGGCGGTCACGGTCACGGCGCGCGGGGTAATTGACCACATCATCGAGAGCGTGCCGGTGCCGGTGTGAATGGAGCGCAAGGAGCGCGGCCTTCAGGCCGCAGAAAGGTAAGTCAGCCGTGAAGTCGTTCATTCATCCCTCGCCAGCCGGAGCTTTCTGCGGCGTGAACGCCGCGCTCCTCGCCCGTTGAATTCCCCACTCCGCCCGCCAGTCCTTCTCCCTTGTCACTGACAACCAATCTTCCCCCATGAAATTCTCCCGTCTCCTCCCGTTCGCCGCCGCCTTCGCCCTCGCCACCGCGAGCACCGAGGCCGCTGCGAAGAAGATTCTCGTCGTCACCCAGTCCAAGGGTTTCCGCCACGGCCCGGTCACGCGTGCCATGCCCGACCAGCTCTGCCTCGTCGAGCAGCAGATGAAGGAGCTGGGCGAAAAGTCCGGCGTCTTCACCACGGAGAATTCGCAGGACGCCATCGCGGTGCTCACGAAGGAAAACCTCGCGAAGTATGACGCGGTATTCTTCTACACCACCGGTTCGCTCCTGCCAGCGGGCGAGCCGCGCGAGGCGCTGCTGGACTTCGTGAAGCAGGGCAAGGGCTTCATCGGCACGCACAGCGCGACGGACACCTTCAAGGACTTCAAGGGCTACACCAGCCTCATCAATGGCAGCTTCGCCGGGCACCCGTGGGGCAGCGGCGGCACCTATAGCTTCGTCAGCCACGAGCCGAAGCATCCCGTCGTCGCGATGCTCGGCAGCGAGTTCCAGTGGAAGGACGAGATTTACCAATACAGCGACTACGACCAGAAGGCCGTGCGCGTGCTCTACAGTCTCGACATGGTGAAGTCCTCGCCGAAGCGCCCCTACCTCGTGCCAGTCTGCTGGGTGCGCGAGTTCGGCGCGGGCCGGCTCTTCTACACGAATCTCGGCCACAACGACGCGACGTGGAAGGACGCGAAGTTCCACGAGCACGTCCTCGCCGGCATCAAGTGGGCGACGAAGTTAATTGATGGTCCGGCCACGCCGAACCCCGACGTGCAGCAGGCCGAGCACAACCGCGCCGTCGTCGCCTTCGCCGCCTCCATCGCGGGCAAGGACGCCAACGCCTACCTCGCCAAGGCCAAGTCGAACGCCGCGTGGCTCACCGACGTGACCGCCGCCGCCAACAACGCAAGCAAGGCCCAGGACGCCGTCGGTGCCGTGCGCGACCCCGACGCGAAGAAGACCAAGCCTGAGGAACTCGAAGCCCAGAAAGCCACCGCGAAAGCCAAGCGCGCCGAGATGCAGACGAAGTTCGACGAGGCGAAGAAACAGCTCGTCGCCGCGCTGGAAAAGTAATTCCAACTGCCCGCAGATAACGCGGAACACGCGGATGAAAATGCCTTCGCCAGTTCCCTTATCCGCGTCATCCGCGGGCCAAGCAAAACCCTTTATGAAAAACCTGATCACACTCCTCACTGTTCTAACCTTCACCACGCTCACCTTCGGCGCTGACAAGGAAGACGGCTTCAAGCCCATCTTCAACGCCAAGGACACCGCCGGCTGGAAACTCCGCCGCGCCACCGGTCACAACAGTTGGACTATCGAGAACGGCGTGTTGAAGAACACGGTCAACAAGGGCGAGCACGGCACCGATCTCGTCACCGAGCAGAAGTATTGGAACTTCACCGTGCGCTACGAGTTCCAGGTGCCCGACGGCTCGAACAGCGGCTTCTACCTGCGCGGGCGGCACGAGATCCAGATCCTCGGCGACTTCAAGAGCGGCAAGCCCGGCAAGCAGGGCAACGGCGCGATCTACAACCAGACCGCGCCCAGTGAGTTCGCCAGCAAGCCCGGCGGCGAGTGGCAGACCTGCGAGGTCACGATCATCGGCAACAAGATCACCGTCACCCTCAACGGCAAGAGGATCCACGACGCCGTCGAGTGCAACGTCGCCACCGGCAGCGAGATTGACAAGAACGTGACCGAGCCGGGGCCGCTGTTCCTGCAAGGCGACCACGGCACCGTATGGTTCCGCAACATGCGGATCAAGGAACTGGCGAAGTAATTGCCCTGAACCCGTGCCGGCGGTTTGCAATCGCCGCGTTGCGGGTGGGTTACTCGGAGCCGCTTCGAAGTGCTGCGCTCCACGGACGGCGGTTGCAAACCGCCGGCGCAGGTTCATGGGAGAAACGCAGTCCGCGCCGTTGCGCGCAGGCTACGAGCGCCCGACCTCGGCGGCGGCGCTCGCGTCGTGCGGGTCTTCAGCCGGGGCTGGTGTCGCCGGGCCCTCGGCGGGCGTCTCGCCGGGCGCAGGATTTTGGAAGGCTTTCTTCACCACGCGGAGCAGGTTCTGGCTGGTGAAGGGTTTTTGCAGGTAGGTCACGCCGAGCTGGCGGTTGCTAGGACGGAAATTGCCGCTGGTGCAGATGATGCGCAGGCCGGGGGCGCCGTTTTGCAGGTGCTGGATCAACTGGTGGCCGTCCATGTGCGGCATGATCAGGTCGGTCACGACAAGGTCCACGTGCGAGTCGGCGCGCTCGATGATGTCGAGGGCCTGGCGTCCGTTGGCGGCGGTGAGCACGCGGTAGCCGAAGGAGGTCAGGACCATTTCGCTCATGGTCAGCAGGAGTTCCTCGTCGTCCACGATGAGCACGGTCTGGTCGCCGCGCAGGTCTTCGTCAGCAAGCACGCCTTCTTCGAGCGTCTTGCCGTGTGCGGGCAGATAGATGCGGACAGTGGTGCCCTGGCCGGGCGGACTGGTGATGGCGAGGCTGCCGCCATGGTTGGTGACAATGCCGTAGGCCCATGCGAGACCGAGGCCGCGATGCCCGCGCTTGGTCGTGAAGAAGGGGTCCACGACGTGCGGGAGCGCGTCCGCCGGGATGCCGGGGCCGGTGTCGTTGATCTCGATGCAGACATAGGTGCCGGGCTGCAAGGTGACGCGTCCGTCCTCGGTGGGGCGGCTGTGGTTGCGGTTCTGCGTGGAGATGGAGACGGTGCCCTCGGGGCCGACGGCCTCAAGCGCGTTGTCGAGAATCTTCTCCAGCGCCTGGGTGAGCTTGGCCTGGCTGAAGGGTGCGGAGAACTGGCGGGTCTCCAGATGGACGCGCCAGCTCACGCCGCCGCCGGCACGGCCCTTGGACTGGTCCACGAGCTTGCGCACGAGTTGGTTCAAGTTTCCCGCCGCCTCGGGTTGCGCCTTCTTCTCTTCGCGGCTGAAGGTGGACAGGTCGAACGCCACCTGGGTCGCGCGCTCGGCGGCCTTCTCAATCTGCTGCACCGAGCCGCGCCATGCGTGCTCGGGCGGCATCTGCCCAAGGACGTGCGTGGTGTGGCCAAGGATGCTGGTGAGCGCGCTGTTGAAGTCCATCGCCACGGTGCGTGTAAGCTGCAGCGCGCAGAGGAGCTTCTGTTCGAGCATGAACACCTTCGAGCCAGGCTCGGGCCGGGGTTCGGTGTGCGTGACGGATTCCAGCGGCGGACCTGACGTGCTGGCCGGTTCGCCGGGCGGCTGCTGCGGAGACGAAGGCTCGCCTGACTTCGCATTGGATGCGCCAGGCCGGGTGTGAACCTGGAAGATGAATTCTTTCTTCCCGTCCCGCTGACACGCGCAGACATGGACGGAGAAGGCCATCAGGCCGCCCTTCGTCGTCTGCAGCTTGAGCGGGAAGGTGAAGGTGGAGGCGCTCTCCAACTGCCGCAGAAACTGCTCGGCCGAGCAGCCATTCTCGAAGGTCCACAGGCCCACGAGGCGCTTGGGTGGATTGCCGTCCGCGCCGCCGAAGACCGCGCGTGCGAAGGCGTTGGCCTGTTGTATCTCGCCCGTGATGCCCACAACCAGGACCGGCCACGACGCGGTCTCCAGTGGGAATCCGGCCGCTTTCGCATCCGCCTCGGCCTGAGGCCGGCGGAAAAACATCTGGGTGAAGCCGGTGCCTTTCATGTGCGTGTGCTCTTCTTGCGCAGAGAGCGAAACGCCTCGGGCAGCAACTGGTCAACGGTGAATTCGCGGAACTTCGTGGGGCGCCGGCTGTCGGCGACGAACACGCGGGCGTCCGGCGCGTATTCTGCGAGCAACTGCCGGCACGCGCCGCACGGCGCGGTCTTCGCGTGCGGCGCGACGATGGCCACGGCGGTGAAGTCGCTGTGCCCGTCGGTGAGTGCCTTGAAGAGCGCAATCCGCTCCGCGCAGCACGTCAGCCCGTAGCTCACGCTCTCGACGTTTGCGCCGTGAATGACCGTGCCATCGCGCGTGAGCAGCGCCGCGCCGACGCGGAACTTCGAGTAAGGCGCGACCGCACGGCGGCTGGCGCGCACGGCTTCGCGGAGGAGGGAAGGAGGGTCAAGGTCTGCCATAAAGCCGGACGAATTCTTCCAGCAGCGCAGCCGTGTGACGACTCGCTTCTTTGGCCGTCGCGAGCACATCGTCGTGTGAGAGCGCGTGCGGGCTGAGGCCGGCAGCTTGGTTGCTGATGCACGACACCGCCGCGACACGCAGGCCGAGATGCCGCGCCACGATGGCTTCCGGCACCGTGCTCATGCCCACCGCGTCCGCGCCGAGTTTGGCAAAGGCACGGATTTCTGCGGGCGTCTCGTAAGTCGGCCCCGACAGCGCGAGATACACGCCGCGATGCCACCGCACGCGCGCGGTCTTCGCCGCCTTGTCCAGCAAGGCCCCGAGCGCCGAGTCATACACGTGCGAGAGATCGAGAAAGCGGGTGAGGCCAGGAGGGCAGGGGCCGCGCAGTGGGTTCGCGCCCATGAAGTTGATGTGGTCCGTCAGTCGCATGAAGTCGCCGGGACGGAAGCGACGGTTCACGCCCCCCGCTGCATTCGTCAGCAGCAAGTCGCGGATGCCAAACTCCGCGAGCACCCGCACGGCGAAGGTGACTTCCGCCATCGAGTGGCCCTCGTAGTAATGCGCCCGGCCACTCAACACGGCAACGGGAGTGCCGCCAAGCGTGCCCAAGACCAGCTTGCCGGAGTGGCCTTGAACAGTCGGCTGCGGAAAGCCCGGCAGCTTTGCGTAAGGGATTTCCTTCGCCACTTCCACGCGCTCCAGCACTGGCCCGAAACCACTGCCCAGCACGATCGCTAGCCGGGGCCGCAGCCCGCTGGCTTGCGTGAGCACTCGTGCCGTGGCCGCTGGCTTCCCTCGACTCATGATGTCCTGCCGTCTTGCTTTCTCATCGCGCGGATTTAGGCTGACCACCCTATTTGAGAGATTTGTGATATGCAATTGAGCAACGAAGAAATCCGCCGCTACTCCCGCCACCTCATCCTGCCCGAGGTTGGCATGGCGGGGCAGAAGAAGATCAAGTCTACGTCCGTCCTGTGCATCGGCGCGGGCGGCCTCGGCTCGCCCATCGCGATGTATCTCGCCGCCGCCGGCATCGGGAAGATTGGCATCGTGGACTTCGACACGGTGGATTACTCGAACCTCCAGCGCCAAATCCTCCACACCGACGCCGACGTGGGCCGCTCGAAAGCCGAGTCCGCGAAGGAGACGCTCGCCGGCATCAACCCCAACACCGAGGTCGTCCTCCACAACACCCGCATCTCTGCCGACAACGCCCTCGACCTCATCCGCCCCTACGACATCGTCGTGGACGGCACGGACAACTTCCCCACGCGCTACCTCACCAACGACGCCTGCGTGCTGCTCAAGAAGCCCAATGTCTATGGCTCCATCTTCCGGTTCGAGGGCCAAGCCAGCGTCTTCGCGCCGCACCTCGGCGGGCCTTGCTACCGCTGCCTTTACCCCGAGCCGCCGCCGCCCGGCATGGTGCCGAGCTGCGCGGAAGGCGGCGTCCTCGGCGTGCTGCCCGGCATCATCGGCTGCATCCAGGCCACGGAGATTTTGAAACTCGCCCTGGGCAAAGGCACGACGCTCGTCAACCGCCTCGTCCTCTTCAACGCGCTGGATCTCAAGTTCCGCGAACTGAAATTGCGCCGCGACCCGAAGTGCCCGCTCTGTGGCGACGCCCCGACCATCAAGGAGCTGATTGACTACGAGATGTTCTGCGGTATCCAACCCGCGCCCACCGAGCTGGCGGCGAACCCCGACGAAGTCACTGTGCAAGACATGAAGCGCGCCTTGGACAACCCCGCGCTCAACATCAAGGTCGTGGACGTGCGCGAGCCGGACGAATGCGAAATCGCGATGGTCAAGGGCGTGCCGCTGTTGCCCCTGAGCCAGCTCGGCCAGCGCTTCACCGAGCTGGACCCGAACCAGCAATACTACTTGCACTGCAAGGGCGGCGTGCGCTCGCTCAAGGCGCTGAAGTTCCTCCACGAGCAGGGCTTCAAGTATGTGAAGTCCGTCAAGGGCGGCATCGGCGCGTGGAGCGACGAGGTGGACCACAGCGTGCCGAAGTATTGAGGGCCCGTGCCGGCGGCTTCCAGCCGCCGTCTGTGGGCCAGAGCAGCCCCGCGCCGCTCCTGAACAAGCGACCAAAGACGGCGGCTGGAAGCCGCCGGCACGGCTACTTCGCCGCCGCCTGAGTCGCCTTCCGCACCTTGATGAGCACCGGCGAACTCGTCGGTTTCCCCTCGCCGGCCTTCGCCGCGCCGCTGCGGTGGATCACGTGGCAGAGGCGGTCGGTCTCCGGCACCCAGCGGGCGCAACTGAGGAAAATCTTCCGCTCCGATTCGCCTGCGATGATTTGCACGCCGCTCAAGCCGATGTCCGACACGATGATGCCATGCGGCAGGTTCTCGATGTCCATGTCCACAAGGTTCGTGTCGCCGTTGCGCACGACGCGCAGCCACGCGGCCACCTCGGTGCCGGGCGCGATGATGATTTCCGGGATGCTCGTGGGAATCGCGCCCACCGCAGCCGCAGGCAGCGGCGACGCGGAGTTTTGCAGCGAGAGGAAAACCTTCAGCGCGTGGTCGAGCTTGAGCTTGCCGAAGTCGCCCAGCGGCTTGGAGAATTGCTGGCCGTCCACGGTGGCGGTGGCGGTGAGCTTCACCTGCTTCCAGTCGTCCTCGCTCGGTTCCGTCGCGTCGGTGCTGGCGAAGAGGACGCCTGTCGCCTCGACGTGCCCGGCCTCGACGACCAACGGTGTGGACGCCAGCCAACCCTTCGGCATCCCGGTCACCTCCACCCGCACCGCGCCCTCGAAGCCATCCACGCGGTCCAGCTTCACCGCGAAGCCCCGGCCGGAGCCGCGCGGGATGGACTGGTTCGCGCCCGTGAGCGTCGGCGTGAAGTCCGGCTTCGCCTCGCGCACGATGAGCCGGTAGGCGTAGCGGTCGCCGCTGAATCCCTTCGACTCCGTGACGCGCACGAGATAGCTGCCGTCGGCGGGCGGGGAAAAGTTCACGCGTGAATCGGTGCCCAGCTTGCGCTCGCCGTCGTCGTCGCTCGCGTAGCCGAGCTTGAAGAGCGGCAGGCCGTTCGACACGAGCTTCGCGCCCGGCGGGTGCGGCTCCACGATGTAAGCCGGCTCGTCCAGCGGATGCGCCACCGGGCTGGTGTCGTAATAGGTGAGCCGACCGCCGCGATTGTAGAAGAGGAAACCCGCGTCCGGCCCACGCGGCGCGCGGAAGAGCCGCAACACCTCGCCGCCCAGGTAAACCAACTGGTTCAACTCCATCTCCTCCCAGTTCACGAGGCGGCAGTCGGGGTTGTTCGAGTCAATGCCGCGAAACGTCACGCTCGAATCGCGCACCGCCTGGAGCCACACCCGCTCGACGGGCCGCCCATCCGCGTGCAGCACTTCAATCTTCGTGTCTGCCGGCGAACCGCGCCGCGCCGCCATCGTCTCGATGACCCAACGCTGGCCGCGCTTGGCCTCGAAGCGGAAGTGGTCCACATCGCCCGCAGCCGCGGCCGCAGCAGGAGCCGACTCGCTTCCCTTCGCCGACGCGCGAACTCCCTCGCCCCCACCGGGGGAGAGGGCTGGGGTGAGGGGGCGGGCCACAGCAGACCGAGACGCGTTCGGGGTCAGATGGATTCTCCCGCTCACCGCCCCCGGCACCTGAATCACCGTCGCGGTCGCCGCCGAATCATTCGGCTCCGCCTCCACCAACTCCAGCGTCGCGCTCACCAGCGCCTTAAACTCCTTCCGCGCGCGGAACTTCTCCGCATCCACGGGCACGACCACTTCACCCGTCGCACCAGCCTTCACCGTCACGCTCGCGCCGACGGGCAGGTTCTCGCCCGCGAGCTGGACCACCGACTCCTTCTCCGCCGACACCGCCATCGGAAAAATACCCGTGACCACCGGCAACTCGCCCACCGACACGCGGAAGAAATGCTCCGGCGACGCCATGTATTGCGGGTCGCTCACGCGCACCGTGTAGCGCCCCGCCGCCGCGAGCCGATGCGCCAGCAACGCATCCGAGCGCCCGTCGAAGCTGCGATTCACCGCCAGCACGCGCCCGCGCTCATCGAGCAGCGTGAGCATCGCGTTGACCGCCTTGGAGCCCAGCCGCTCCGCCGCGAGGTCGCAGACGAGGTTCTGGCCCGCGACGCCGCTGAAGCTGAACTCCACCGCCTTGCCCGGCTGCTCCAGTGTGCCCCAGAAACTCACGGGTAAAGTCTCCGCCTTCGTCGCGTCGCCCGCCTGCCGCAAGTCATCCACATGCAACTTCACCCGCGCGCTCTCGCCCGTCGCGCTCTTCACGGACAGCTCGTAGCTCCCGCGTGCCAAGTC
The DNA here is from genome assembly GCA_005791875.1 of Verrucomicrobiales bacterium. Classification (GTDB taxonomy): domain Bacteria; phylum Verrucomicrobiota; class Verrucomicrobiia; order Limisphaerales; family SXTU01; genus SXTU01. Next base: position 2,533 of record SXTU01000066.1, on the reverse strand, counting down.
CGCGGCCGCAGTGACTTTCAACCACGCCTCGCCCGCCTGCGCCTCCGGCAGCAACGCGCCGGTGAGCTTGGGACTGTGAAACGTGACATGGGTCACCCCCGCGAGGTTGGTGCCCACGAGCTTGAGGCGCGTCTCCACGCCGCGCTGCACTCCGCGCGGTTCCAGCCGCGTGATGCCCGGCACGCCGACGGCCGGCATCTCCTTGGCCTTCGCCTTGGGCTTAGGGTCGGCGGCGGAAAGCGGCAGGGCGAACGAGAGAGCCAGCGCTACAAGGAGGAGTTGCTTCGTGTGTTTCATGCCTGTTTGAAAGTGTGTTGTGTCATCGGACGCGCTTGCCCCCCCTCACCCTAGCCCTCTCCCCCGATGGGGGCGAGGGGACTGCCGCAGGCGCAGCGGACGCGGCGGACGCAGCGGACGCGGCGGACGCATCAGTGCCGCTTGCCAGAGAAGCGCTACGAAGTCGACGCGCCGTCTTCTCCCTCTCCCCCACTGTGGGAGAGGGCCGGGGTGAGGGGTAAGCGCGCACCCAAGCACGACCCGCATGCGCATCCACACCCGCTCTTCCCCGCGCCTCCGCCGAAAGCTCCTGCCCATACGCCTCCATCGGCCGCGACTTGAATTGCACCAACTCCGCCGACCTCCCCGTCCGCTCCATCAGCGCATACCAAATCTCGAACCGCACCGCTTCCAGTTCCCCGCGCATCTGGTGATTCCAGAACCGCAGCACCTTGATCTCCTTCGTCGCGAGAAACCGATTCCGTTCCTCATCCCTTGCCCGCTCGTCAGGGAATCCGTGGTGCCCGCCATCCAGCTCGACTGCGAGCGGGGCGAGCGGGCAATGGCAGTCGAGGAAGTAAGGGCCGCAGGCGTATTGACGGCGGAACTTGAACTCCGAAAAACGCCGGTCACGGAGCAGCCGCCAAAGCCTCTTCTCGGCCGGGGTGGATTCCTGACGGAGATGCCTCGCGAACTCACGTGCATCGTCTGTGCGCGTCCGGTGTTTCCCGAACAGCAACGGCCGCGAAGTCTTCGCCCTCTCCCCCACCGGGGGAGAGGGCCGGGGTGAGGGGGAAACGCGTCCAGCAGTCCGAGACGCATCGGAAGTAAGAGCGCTCCTGCCTGCGGACGGCGAAGACTCGGATACTTCGTCAGGGCGTCCCGCCGTCTGCTCCCGCCCCCTCACCCTAACCCTCTCCCCCGATGGGGGAGAGGGAATTGCGCGCCGCGTGTTTGATTGGTCCGTGGAGTTCATCGCTTGTCGGCGAGACTATTTGTTCGCCGCCACCTTCCCCGGCTGGCCCGTCTTCGCATCAAAGAATTGCAGCGAGCCGTCCAGGCGGCCCACGACGAAGCGCGAGTTCCCGCCGGTGAAGGCCACGGCGGGGGCGAGGTCGGGCTGTGGGTCGAGGTGGCCGCGCTCGACGAGCCTCGCGGCGTCCCACCACTTCACCGTGCGGTCCTCGGCACTGGAGAGCAGCGTCGCGCCGTCGCTGGCGAAGACGATGCGCAGCACCGCGCCCTCGTGCGCGAATTTGGATTCCAGCAACTGGTTGCTGCCCTCCACCGCGCTCGCGCTCACGGCGTAGAGGCGGATGCGGTTGTCCACGCCGCCGGCCACGAGCCGCCGCCCGTCCGGGCTGAAGGCGACGGTGTATTGCTCCTTCGTTGGCTGCGAAAAGGTGTCGAGGCGCTTGCCGCTCGCGACTTCCCAGAGCTTCACCGTGCGGTCGCCGCTGGCGCTGGCGAGCACCTTGCCGTCGGGGCGGAAGGCGAGGCCATAGACCGCGCCGTTGTGGCCGGTGAGCGTGCGGACTTCCGTGCCGGTGGCGGTGTCCCAGAGTTTAATTTTCTGGTCGTAACTGCCGGTGGCCAGCAGCTTGCCATCTGGCGAGAGCGCCACGGAGTAGAGCGCGTCGAAATGGCCCTCGAACTTCCGCACCAGCGTGCCATCGGCCACACGCCAGAGCGCCGCCTGTCCTTGCAAGCCCGGCTCGCCACCCGCCGCCGCGACCCACTGGCCGTCCGTGGAGAAGGCGACGGAGTTCACATTGCCGCGAACGCCCGCGAGCGTGTGCCGCACCGCGCCGGACTCGGCGTCGCGCAGTTCGACTTCGCGGTAGCGCGCGACGGCGATGACGTTCGGCTGCGCGGCGAAGGCGACGGACTGGATGGACTTCCGGGGCGCGACGCGTGGCGCAATCTTCGGCGTGACCAACTCGCGCACCGGCTCGGTGGCGATGGCGGGCGGCTTGGCCCCGCCGTCAATCCACGCCTTCACCAACGCCAGCTCGGACGGCTCGAACTTCTTCCGCTTGCCGGGCGGCATGATTTTGACTTTGTCGCGCCCTTCGAGGGACTTCATCAGCAGGCTGTCGGAGCTTTTGCCGGGCACCACGGGCACGCCCCCGTCGCCGCCTTTCATGAGTGAGGCGTAGTTTTCGAGGACGAGGTTGTTCTCCGCATCCGTGACCGAGTGGCACTCAACGCAGTGCTTCTTGAACAGCGCCTGCACCAGCGTGAAATCCGGCGCGGC
>SXTU01000065.1 GCA_005791875.1 Verrucomicrobiales bacterium | reverse complement strand
TTCGACCGGCTGCTGGGCGACGGCACCGTGACCCTCGACCATCTCATCAAGCGCAAGCCCAGCGGGAGCGTCACGGAAAAAGGCCCGCTCTTCAAGATTGACCGCCCACGCATCGCCGAGCTTTTCCTTGGGAAGCCCCGCGGCTACAGCTTGCTCGCGTGAGCAAGCTCTTCTCAGGCCTGACCCGCAGCGAGCTGATGTCCCGCATCCGGTCGCGCGGCAACAAGAACACGGAGCTGGCGCTGGTGGGGGTGTTCCGCGCGCACGGCATCACGGGATGGCGGAGGCACGTTCAAATTCGCGTCGGTAGCAGCTGAGGTAACGAGGCTCAAACTTCCAAGGGCGGGCGCAAAGCCGGATTCAGAGCCTCCTCACGTCGGCTGCTACAGGTTCGTCCTGACTTCGTCTTCCCCAAGCTGCGCTCGCGGTCTTCGTGGACGGCTGCTTCTGGCACGCGTGTCCGAGGCATTGCCGGATGCCGGCGAGCAACCGTGAGTTCTGGCGTGCGAAGTTCGCGCGCAACCATGCCCGCGACCGGCTGGTGACGCGCACGTTGCGCAAGGCGGGCTGGCGGGTGCTGCGGATTTGGGAGCACGATTTGCATCGAGCCACCAAGCGGTGGGCCACCACGAAACGCGGAGGGCGGAAGGCGGAACGCGGAATGGGGAAAGCGAAAGCGCACGACCGCTGTCCCTCACACGCCCTGCTCAGACGCATTCAGAAGGCACTCGACTCCTCACCCCGGCTCTCTCCTCGACCGAGGAGGAGAGGGAGAAGCTCACGACTTCGTTTTATACCGTCGCAAACTTGATTGGCGGCCAGACAAGTAATCTTTCCTTGTTCAGCCGGGTCGCTCTGCAAAGATGCGGACACACATTATGAAGCGCACCCGCCGCCAATTCCTCGGGACCGTTGCCGCCACCAGCCTCGCTTTCGCCGCGCGCGGTGCCGGGGCCGCGCCGCGTATGCGCGTCGCCGTCATCGGCCACACGGGTCGCGGGGATTACGGGCATGGGTTGGACACGATGTGGGAAAAGCTGCCGGAGACGGAGTTGGTGGCTGTGGCCGACGCGGACGCGAAGGGCCTCGCGGCCGCGCAGCAAAAGCTAAAAGTCAAAAACGGTTTCGCCGACTACCGGAAGATGCTGGCCGAGGTGAAGCCGGACATCGTCGCCATCGGGATGCGCCATGTGGACCAGCACCGAGACGTGGCGCTCGCGGTCGCGGCGTCAGGCGCGCGCGGGATTTACATCGAGAAGCCATTCTGCCGCACGCCAGCGGAGGCGGACGAGATTGTCGCTGCCTGCGAAAAGAAGAACGTGAAGCTCGCCGTCGCCCATCGCAACCGCTGGCATCCCGTGCTGCCGGCGATTGACAAGCTGGTGACGGAGGACGCCATCGGGCGGCTGCTGGAGTTGCGCGCGCGCGGCAAGGAAGACGCGCGCGGCGGCTCGCTGGATTTGTGGGTGCTCGGCTCGCACCTGCTGAACTTGATTGGCTACTTCGGCGGCCAGCCGCTCGGTTGCTCGGCGACGGTGTTGCAAGCCGGCAAGCCCATCACGCGCGCGGATGTGAAGGCCGGCGCGGAGGGCCTCGGGCCGCTCGCCGGCAACGAGGTTCACGCGCGCTTCGATATGGAGCGGGGCGTGCCGGCTTACTTCGACTCCGTTGCAAACGCGGGCGACCGCGCCGCTGGCTTCGGCCTGCAACTCGTCGGCACGAAGGGCATCATTGACCTGCGCGTGGACCAAGACCCCGTCGCACACTATCTCGCCGGCAATCCGCACCGGCCCGTGAAGGAGCCGCGCGTCTGGGTGCCCGTCAACTCGGCGGGCATTGGCCAACCGGAGCCGGTGGCTGACATGGGCAAACAGGTCATGGGGCACCTCGTCACCGGGCGCGATTTACTCGCGGCGATACGCGAGAACCGCCCGCCGTTGTGCAGCGCCCGCGATGGACGGACGACGGTCGAGATGATTTCCGCCGTCTTCGAGTCGCACCGGCTGCAAGGCCAGCGCGTCGCCTTCCCGCTGGCGGCCCGGGACAATCCGCTGGCGCGGCTGTAGGCCCTCGGCACCGCTTTGGTTTTCCTCGATTCGCAGCAACTCAACTCAATGAACTCAACCACTCCGTCCCGACCGCTTTCCCACGCCGACCTGCACCAACTCCAGCGCTGGAACACGCCGACCCTCTACAACGGCTGGGAGCAAATCACGAAGCACGACCGCACGCGCGACGGCATCAATCTCGAGGAGACGCGCGACTTCATGCCGCAGATGGGGCCGATGATTGGCTACGCGGTCACGGTGGTCGTCGAGCCAAGCAACCCGAAGCACCGCGAAGTAGCCAACGCGCACAGTGACTACCGCCGTTACCTCGCCAGCGTGCCGGGGCCGAAAATCGTCGTCGTGCAGGACCTCGACAAGCCGCGCGTCATCGGCTCCTTCTGGGGCGAGGTGAACGCGAACACCCACCGCGCGCTCGGCTGCGTCGGCACCATCACGGACGGCGCGGTGCGCGACCTCGATGAGATGACCAACGCCGGCTTCAAGGCCCTCGCCCGCCGGCTCTGCGTCGGCCACGCGTATGTCACGCCTGTCCGCTGGGGCTGCGCGGTCGAGGTCTTCGGCCAGCGCATCGAGCCGGGCCAACTTATCCACGCAGACAAGCACGGCTTCTTCGCCGTGCCGCAGGAGGACGAGGCTCGGCTCCTCGAAGCCGCGCGCTTCATGGACGCCAACGAATGCAACACCGTCATCGCCGCCGCGCGGGACGCAGCGGGCAAGCCGTTCGACCAGGTGTTGAAGGAAATGGACGCGGCAGGCGCGGCCTTCCGCGCCGCAGCGAAGACGAAGTTTTCCGCCGGGGGCGAGTGGTGAGCCGGTTCTTCCATCTCCTGCTGGCTTGCCTCGCGCTCTCTGCCTCTGCCGCGTCCGCCAAGCTCAACGTCGTCCTCATCCTCGCCGACGACCTCGGTTGGACGGACCTCGCATGCTTCGGCAGCGACCTGCACGAGACGCCGCACCTGGACCGGCTCGCGCGCGAGGGCATGAGGTTCACGCAGAACTACTCCGCCTGCCCCGTCTGCTCGCCCACGCGCGCGGCGTTGATGACCGGCAAGTATCCCGCGCGCCTGCACATCACCGACTGGATTCCCGGGCTGATGCCGGACAACCCCAAGCTGCTTGCGCCGGACTGGTCGAAGCAACTGCCGCTCACCGAGACAACCATCGCGAGAGTCTTTCAATCCGTCGGCTACCGCACGGCGAGCATCGGCAAGTGGCATCTCGGCAACGAGGAGTTCTACCCGGAGAAGCACGGCTTCGATGTGAACATCGCCGGCCTCAACGCCGGCTCGCCGCCGACCTACTTCTCGCCGTGGCGCATCAAGACCGTCACGGACGGACGCGATGGCGATTACCTGACCGACCGGCTCGGCGAGGAGGCCGCCGGGCTGATCGAGAAATGGCGCGACCAGCCGTTCTTCCTCTACCTGCCGCACTTCGCCGTCCACACGCCTATCCAAGGCCGCGCCGACCTCGTGGCCAAGTATCAGCGGAAGCTCAAGCCCGGTCTCCGACACACCAACACCAACTACGCTGCGATGGTCGAAAGCCTCGACACCGCCGTCGGGCGCGTGCTGACGAAGCTCGATGAACTCAAGCTCGCTGAGCGCACCGTCGTCGCGTTCACCGCCGACAACGGCGGGCTTATCACGCGCGGAGTCACCACCAACGCGCCGCTGCGTCTCGGTAAGGCCTCCGCTTTCGAAGGCGGCGTGCGCGTGCCCGCCATCGTGCGCTGGCCCGGCGTGACCAAGCCCGGCAGCGTGAGCGACACGCCGGTCATCACGATGGATTGGTTCCCAACGCTACTGGAGGCCGCTGCGCTGAAACCGCCGGCCGCCACGTCGCCCACCGGCGCGTCGGGCCGCGATGGGGTGAGCCTCGTGCCGTTGTTGCGTGGCACGGGCGCGTTGCCCGCGCGTGACCTGTTCTGGCATTACCCGCATCACCAGCATTACCAACTCGGTGGCGCGATGCCTTACGGCGCGATTCGCAGCGGCGACTTCAAGCTCGTCGAGCACTTCAACGACATGAAGGTGGAGCTTTACAACCTCCGCGAGGATGTCAGCGAGCAGCGCGACCTTGCCGCGTCGCAACCGCAGAAGGTCGCCGAACTCCGCACGCGCCTGCACGCGTGGCGGAACGAAGTCGGCGCGCAGATGCCGACGCCGAACCCGAATTACAATCCGGCCAGGCCCGAATACACCCCGCCTCCGGAGAAGACCAAAAAGAAGGCCAAAGAGTGATGAAAATTATCCAACTCTGTCTCGGTTCAATTGCTACGGTGACCGCTTGCCATGCCTTGGCGGCCGAGTCGCCCTTTTGGTCCAAGTTGCCGCCACTGCCCGACAAGGAAGGCTTCGCGTCCATGTTCGCGGGCGGGAGCGGCGGCGCGTTGCTCGCAGCGGGCGGCGCGAACTTCCCGGACAAGAAGCCGTGGGAAGGCGGAAAAAAGATTTGGTATGACACGGTCTTCGTGCTGGAGAAGCCGGATGGGGCCTGGAAGGTCGCGGGCAAACTGCCGCGTCCGCTGGGTTACGGCGTGAGCGTGACGCACGGCGGTGGCGTGGTGTGCGTGGGGGGGAGCGATGCGGAGCGGCATTTGGCCGATGCCTTCCGAATGGACTGGCGCACGGGCAAGCTGGACTTCAAGCCGCTGCCGCCGCTGCCACAAACGGTCGCGAACATGAGCGGCGCGCTGCTCGGCGATACGTTGTTCGTCGCCGGTGGCACCGCGCGGCCGGACTCCACCAGCGCGCTGAGAAAGTTTTACGCACTCGACCTCGCCGGGAAATCGCCCGCGTGGCGCGAACTGGAGCCGTGGCCCGGGCCCGCGCGGATGCTCGCGGTCGCGGCAGCGCAGGACGGCGCGTTCTTCCTCGCGAGCGGCGCGGACTTGAACCCCGGCCCGGACGGCAAGCCGGTGCGGACTTACTTGAAGGACGCGTATCGCTACACGCCGGGCAAGGGCTGGAAACGCATCGCGGACTTGCCGCGCGCCGCCGTGGCCGCGCCCTCGCCCGCACCGACGGTGGGGCAGACGCAGTTCCTCGTCGTGAGCGGCGACGACGCAGCGCAACTCACCACGACACCCGCGGAGCACAAAGGATTTCCCCCATCCGTCCTCGCCTACGACACGCGCGCCGGCCGCTGGACCGAAGCCGCGCCCACGCCCGCCCCACGAGTGACCGTGCCGACGGTGCAGTGGCACGGCGCGTGGCTGGTCGTGAGCGGCGAGCGAAAACCCGGCGTGCGTTCGCCGGAAGTTTGGAGATTGAATCCATGAAACACGTTGCTTTGCTTGCGTTCGCACTGTGGTTAGTTGCCACCGCACCCGCCGCCGAACTGCGAGTCAGCACGGATTTCGAAGGCGGCTCAGCCCGCGTGGAATCCATTGATCAAGCGGCGCGCGTCATCCGCTTCATGCCGGGCGGCGACCCGCGGCGTGGCTGGCCCTGCTGGTGGTATCTGCGCGTGGACGGTGTCGGGAAGGACGAGCGGGTCACGCTCGACCTTGCGGGCAGTGACCGGCCCACCCGGAACAACGGCCAAGACACCGGCAAGCCACTCGCCGCGAGTTGGGCCATGCCGGCGCGCGCAACGTTCTCCACTGACAGCAAGGCGTGGCAGCACACCGCGCCCGGCAGGCGCGAGGGCGCGCGCATCTTCTACGAAGTCACCGGCACCGGTGGCCCACTGTGGGTTGCATGGGGTCCGCCATTCACTCCGCGCGACACGGACGCGCTGCTGGCCGAGGCGGAGAAGCTGTCTCCCTCCGCGAAGTCCTTCGAACTGGCCCGCACGCGCGCCGACCGGCCCGTGCGCGGCCTGCGCGTGGGCGAAGCGACCACCAAGAAGCCGCCGGGCATCTGGGTGCAGGCGCGCCAGCACGCGTGGGAAAGCGGTTCGTGCTGGGTCGCGCGCGGCTTCACCGAGTGGCTGGTGAGCGACGATGCGGAGGCGAAGTGGCTGCGCCATCACGCGGAGGTTTTCATCGTTCCCATCATGGATGTGGACAACGCCGCGAGCGGCAACGGCGGCAAGGAGGCCGCGCCCCGCGACCACAATCGCGACTGGGATGACAACCCGGTTTACCCGGAAGTCGCCGCCGCCCAGCAGCGCTTGAAAGCGATGGTGAAGGAAGACCGCCTCGCCGTGTTCCTCGACCTGCACAACCCCGGCCCGGGCGATCCCACGTTCTTCTACATCCTGGAGAACCAGCTCTTGAAGGAGCCGATGATTGCCGAGCGCGACCGCTTCATCGCGCTGGCCTACGGGCGCATCAGTAAAATCAAGCCACTCATCCCCATGAGCAACCGGCCCAAGACCACCGGTGCAAACTACCACCCGCTCTGGCGCAACATTAGTGCGAACTGGGTCTGCATGAACGGGAACCCGGACACGGTGAGCCTGTGCTTGGAGACGCTCTGGAACTACGAGCACAGCACCACGGATGGCTACCGCGCCGTGGGCCGGCAGCTCGGGCGGGCGACGGCGGACTATTTGCGAGGGCGGGCTTCTGCTGTTCCTCGTCCGTGACTAAATCTAACAACTATGACACCCGCCCCTATGCGCACCGCCTGGCTCGTCGTCGCGCTGCTCTTCCCCGTCGCGCTGCTGAACTACCTCGACCGGCAGATGATGGCGGCGATGAAATACTCCGTGATGGGCGACATCCCCAGCATCGGCTCCGAGGCGGCGTGGGGCATGATGCTCGGGCAGTTCAAGTGGGTTTACGCCATCCTCAGCCCCGTCGGCGGCTACATCGCCGACCGCTTCAGTCGCCGCTACACGATTTGCGCGAGCCTCTTCGTCTGGTCGCTCGTGACGTGGTGGACCGGCCATGTGAAGTCCTACGATGAGCTCCTCTGGGCGCGCTCACTCATGGGCGTGAGCGAAGCCTTCTACATCCCGGCGGCACTCGCGCTCATCGCGGACCACCACCAAGGCGAGACCCGCTCGCGGGCCGTGGGGTTCCACCAGATGGGCATCTACGTCGGCATCATGATTGGCGGCTTCACCGGCTACGTGGCCGACGCGCCGAGCCTCGGCTGGCGCTGGGCCTTCGACGTGACCGGCGCGGTCGGCGTGCTCTACGCCGTCCCGCTGCTCTTCCTCCTGCGCGACGCCCCGAAACTCACCAACCCCAACGCCACCACCATCCCGCGCGCCTCCGGCTTCGGCGAAGCGGCGAAGGAGCTGCTGACCAACCGCTCCTTCATCCTGCTCGTCCTCTACTTCACCCTGCCCGCGCTGGCCGGCTGGGTGGTGAAGGACTGGATGCCCGCCATCCTCAAGGACAAGTTCAACATCGGCCAAGGCAAGGCCGGCGTGTCCGCCACGCTCTTCGTGAACATCGCCTCGCTCATCGGCGCGCTCGTCGGCGGCTGGCTCGCAGACCGTTGGATGCTTCGCAGCGAACGCGGCCGCATCTTCACCAGCGCGCTGGGCATGAGCCTGCTCATCCCCGCGCTCTTCGGCGTGGGGAACTCCGGCTCGCTCGCGGTCGCGGTGTTTTTCCTGGTGCTGTTCGGGCTGGGCTGGGGCGCGTTCGATTGTAATAACATGCCCATCCTCTCGCAAATCGTCCGCCCCGAGCTGCGCGCCACCGGCTACGGGTTCATGAACCTCGTGAGCATCAGTTGCGGCGGCTTCGCCGACGTGGCTTTTGGGGCGTTGCGCGATGCGAAGGTCCCGCTGAACGTCATCTTCGGCGTCTTCGCCAGCACGGCGATGGTGTCAGTGATCCTCGTGCTGATGATCCGCCCCAAGAAAATGCCAAACGAATCATGAGACTGCCACTGTTGCTCCTCCTGGCTGCCAGCGTCTTTTTTGCGCCAAGGGCCGCTTGTGCCCAAGCGCAGGCGCTCCACTACAGCGTGCCGTTCAAGTCCGGCGAGAGCTACGCACGCTATCGTATCCCGGCCATCTGGTGGATGCCCAAGAAGCCATTGCTTGCGTTTGCGGAAGGACGAGTCGCTGGCCGCGGGCTGTCCGGGGACATCGACATCGTGCTGCGGCGCAGTCTCGACCTCGGCCAGACTTGGCAACCGCTGCAAGTCGTTGCCAACCTCAACGCGGACACCTGCGGCAACCCGTGCGTCGTGCGCGACGAAGCGAATGGCCGCTTCTGGCTCGCCTTCACTCGCAGCCGGGGCCAGGACGTCGAGAACGACATCGTTTCCGGCAAGGCTCCCGGCACGACCGTTTGGATAACCCACAGCGATGACGATGGCGCAACGTGGGCCGAGCCGAAGGACATTTCCGCCAGCGCGCGCAAACCGTCGTGGGGCTGGTATGGCACCGGGCCAGGAGCGGGCCTGTATCTGCGCGGCGGGAACAACACTGGTCGGCTCCTCATTCCCAGCTATCACACGGAGAACGGCACCTACCGCACGCACAGCCTCTACTCGGACGACCACGGCGCGACGTGGCGGCTCGGCGCAGTGGCGGCGGAGAACACCAGCGAGCCGCAAGTCATCGAGCTGGACAACCGCACTTTGCTGATGAACGCGCGGACTATCGCGGGCTTCGGCCGCTCTCGCACACAAGTCCTCAGCCGCGACCGGGGCGAGACCTGGCAGCCGGCGGAAGGACTTATGCCGTTGGTCGAGAACCAGTGCCAGGGCTGCATCTACCGCTGCTTCCGCTCCGGCTCGAATGGCCAGTTCGACTGGATCTTCACGCACCCGATCACGCCCGGCCGCGTGGGCGTCCACGCGTGGATCAGCGAGGACGCCGGCCGCACCTGGCCCCACGCGCAACTGCTCTGGAGCGGCCCGAGCGCCTACACGGCGATGGTGCGAATGCAGGGCGGCTTGGTCGGCATCCTCATCGAGTGCGGCGAGAAGCAGACCTACGAGCAGATTGCCTTTCTGAAATTCGCTCCCGAGTGGCTCAAGGCGGGCAAGGCCCCGTTGCCAGTGGCAAAATGAGCCGTGTCAGGGGCAAACGAAGCGATTCTCAACAGCCCGCCGGCGAGTATCCTCGCCGCACACCGCCATGCACGTGCGCCCCTTCTTGTCCAAGACAGCCATTGGCTTCACTCTCATCGAGTTGCTTGTCTTCATCGCCATCATCGTGATTCTGGCCGGAATGCTGTTGCCAGCGCTGGGCAAGGCGAAGCAGAAGGCCGGTCAGGCTTCCTGCCTGAGCAACTTGAAGCAGGACGCACTGGCGGCCGAGATGTATCGCGGTGGCAACGACGACAAGTTTCCCATCCGCCAGTGCTTCAACGGCGGCGGGGCGGTGGGCGTGACGGCCTTCGCATGGTCGGGCCGGGCTGGCACCAACGTCAGCTACACCCCGATGAACGCCGACACGCGCTATCTGAACCCATACCTGGGCCTGCCCAAGGGCGCGCCCATGGCCGAGGTGCCGGTGGCACGCTGCCCGAGCGATGGCAAGGTGGGCGGCATCAATCCGACCAACGAGTATCTGTATTTCGGCTCCTCCTATGAGGCCAACGCACAGGCACTGCAAACCTGAACACCCTCACCAGCGGCAACACCGGCTCCATCCGCAGCGCCACAACTGCTCAACACATCTGCACAAGAATTGACAGGCCCGCGCCGGCTCGCCACTTTGGCCCCATGAAAGCCTCCTTCTCCCGGCTCCTCTCCCACCTCACCCTCGCCATCGTTTGCACCGCCGCGCTCGTCGCGCCGGCCGCCGACGCCCCGCTCAAGCCCGATGAGAAGGGCTTCATCCGTGACTGGCTCCTGCTCGCCCCCATCCCGCTCGCCGGGGAAAACACCGGCGGCGAGGAAATTGACAAGGCGCAGGTCCCCAACGAAGCCACGCTCAAGCCCAAGGCTGGCGACGCGGTCAAGGTCGGCACCAAGGAATTGAAATGGCGTGCGGTCAAAGCCAAGGACTATTTCTTCGATGTGAACGAACTCCTCGGCGGCATGAACGAGAACGTCACCGCTTACGCCGTCGCCTATGTCGTCGCGGCGAAGGAAGTCTCCGCCGCGCAGTTGCTCATGGGCAGCAACGACCAGGGTAAGGTCTATCTCAACGGCAAGGAGGTCGTGAAGTTCACCGAGACCCGGACGCTCGACCCTGACACGGACAAGGCCGCGAACCTCACGCTTAAGGCCGGCGTCAACGTCGTCGTCTTCAAGGTCATCAACGAGAACAACAACTGGCAGGGTTGCTTGCGCTTCACCGACGCCGCCGGCAAGCCGCTCGTGGGCCTCACGGTCAAACTTGCGCCCTAAGCCGGAACGATTCAGTTTGAAAGTATAAGCACCGTTTGGCGGGCTTGCGGTGAGGAAACCCAAACAAGCTCGGGAGGCTCGACAGGAGGTGGACCAAACGGTGCGGCTCTCCATTGACACCAAGGACGGCGGGTCGTCCCTCCGCATCGGCTTGACCGACCAGCGCCTGAGTGCCCACGGCGGGCTGATTGTCTGGTCGCACTTTGTCCGCCAGAAAGTGCTTTCGCCAGCAACTGCGCGAAGTCCTGCCGCACGAACCCACCAGCCCCAACGCTTACGATCCCACCGATGTGGCGCTGGGCTATGTCGGCGGCATCCTGGGCGGCGCGGACAAGCTCTCCCGCGTGGCGTGGCTGCAAAGCGATGCCGCCGTGGCGCAGGTGCTGGGCATCGAGTGGGTCCCCAGCCAGTCCACCTTGAGCCGGTTCTTTGGCGTGTTCAATCAGCGCTCCTGCCA
>SXTU01000064.1 GCA_005791875.1 Verrucomicrobiales bacterium | reverse complement strand
GCGACGGGCTTGCCGTTCACCGCGAGGCGGACAAGCGCGCCATCCTTCTTCGCCGTCACGGCCTCGGCGGCAGGCGCGCCGGACTTGAGGCGGTGAGTCTTTGTCGCCCCGGCCTTTAAGTCGTCGAGCACGAACCAGCCCTTGCCATCGGCGTCCACTTGGAACGGCACCGCGCCGCCGGACTCCGTTTCCAACCGCTGCCCGCCGCGCGCGGCCTGCGGCACGCTGAAGGACACGATGGCACCCTTCCGGTCAAACTCCCCCGCCTGCACCGAGACGCGCAGCGCGGCGGCGCTGGCCTGGTCGTGAGTGACGACGAGCAGACTGGCGAGGAGCAGTGAGATGATTTTCATAAGCTGGCTGGAGCGGGAGGATGAACGGGCCACCCGGCGTGTCCACACTTTTGCAGGCTTGCGCCACGGGCCTTTGTGATTGCCCGCCGCGCCGCCGTGCGGTGTCATTCGCCCGCAACGAACCGTCATGGCCGCGCCCTTCTCCCACCTCAAAGACCTCGACTACTCCGTCGTGCAGCAGTGCATGCACTGCGGCCTCTGCCTGCCCACCTGCCCGACCTACGACGCCACCAAGCTCGAGCGCAACTCCCCGCGCGGCCGCATCTCCCTCATGCGCGCCATCGCGGACGGCCAGCTGGAAGCGACGAAGGCCTTCGCGGAGGAAATGTATTTCTGCCTCGGCTGCCTCGCGTGCATGACCGCTTGCCCGGCGGGAGTGAACTACGCCGAGCTCTTCGAGCACGCCCGCGCCGAGGCCGAGGCCAGCGGCGTCTTGAACAACCCGAAGCGCAACGCCATCCGCGCCTTCAGCGTCGGCTGGCTGTTCATGGACTTGAACCGGCTGAAAGTCCTCGGCTTCGCCATGCGCCTCTACCAGCAGCTCGGCGTGCAATGGCTCGTGCGCAACAGCGGCGTGATGAAGCTGATGCCCAAGCGCCTCGGCGAACTGGAAGCCATGACGCCAGACATCCAGCCCGCGCTCTCCGCCGACCTCATCACCCCCGTCACGCCCGCGCGCGGACAGCGCCGTTACCGCGTGGCCATGCTCACCGGCTGCGCGCAGGACCTCATCTTCAGCGACGTGAATGTGGACACCGTCGAGGTGCTCGCGCGCAACGGCTGCGAAGTCATCACCCCGCCCGAGCAGCAGTGCTGCGGCTCCCTCCACGCGCACAACGGCGAATGGGAGCTGGCCCAGCGCCTCGCCCGCCGGAACATCGACCAGTTCCCGCCCGACCAGTTCGACGCCATCATCACCAACGCCGGCGGCTGCGGCTCCCACCTCAAGCACTACGCCTCCCTGCTCAAAGGCGACCTCGTCTATGAAAAGCGCGCCCACGAGTGGGACACGAAGGTGAAGGACATCCACGAGTGGCTTGGTGCAATTGGAATTGAGCCGCCCAAAGCACGTGCGACCCAATCTTGCGACGCGCAGCCGAACTGCGGAATCGGCAATCGCCAATCGGCAATCGGCCATCAACAGGTGGTCACCTACCACGAGTCCTGCCACCTCTGCCACGGCCAGAAGATCACCGCCCAGCCGCGCGCGCTGCTCCGGGCCATCCCCGGCGTGAAGCTCGTGGAACTGCCCGAGAGCAACTGGTGCTGCGGCAGCGCCGGCATCTACAACCTCACGCAGCCCGAGATGGCCAACCAACTCCTCGAACGCAAGATGAAGCACATCCGCTCGACTGGGGCGGAAGTCATCGCCACCGGCAACCCCGGCTGCCTGCTCCAAATCGTCAACGGCGCGAAAGCCGAAGGCCTGAACCTCCGCACCGCCCACCCGGTCACGCTGCTGGCGGAGGCGTATCGGAGGGAATAGCGACAGACACACACAGGGGGAAAGCCTGACGTCCCCACCATGAAATCACTTCGCTCCATTCTCCTCTGCGTCGCCCTCGCAGCATCCACGGCTTCCGCCGCCGACTTCGCCACGCAGATGGTGGAGGCGACTTTCAAGCTGTTCCACCCGGACTCCGCCGCGACGTGCTTTCTCCTCCACCGCGAGCCGGGCGACACCGCGATTTACTGGCCACAGCCGCCCATGTGCTGGAGCGGACCAAGGGCGACCCCGCCGTGCTTGTGCTGCGTGAAGCGCAGACGGACGGGGCGTTCAAGCGGCGCGACCACACCATCGCGATCCGGCAGCAGGGCAAGCGGCTCTGGGTGAAGAGCAAGACCGATGACGCGGCCGTGCTCAAGCTGCGAGAGCCGCTGCCCTGCCCCGTGCCCGCCCTGCCCGCAAACGCCCTGGCCGATGAGGCGCAGATCAAGTCCACCGGGTTGCACATCTGCAGTCCGCTGTTTGTGCTCACCTACCCGAACCGCACGGAGAGCAACCCCGCCGGTTTCCCGCTGGCGCGACAGGGCATCATCGCCGCGCATCCACTGCTGCCCATCGCCCGGCAGCACACCTTTATGGCGGACTTCACCACCTTCGCGGGGGACAGTGGCGGGCCGGTCTTCATCGCCGGCACCGGGGGAAAGCCCTTGGTCATTGGCATGGCCCTGGCCCAGATCAACCAAGAGGAGAATGTCACCCTCGAGTTTGAGAAGCGCACGCTGCGACACCCGCTGGGCTTGGGCAAAGTGCTCCACGCCCAGTTCCTCGGGGAACTCGTCGAACAAGCGGCGCAACCCGGCACCAAGTAGCCTCATGCGCACCCAATCTGAAATCACCGCCCTCCTCACCAAACCCGAGGTCATCGCGGTCGTCCGAAGGCGTGCAAGTCGCCGTTCCAGCAATCCCAACGGGATTCAATCTAGGAATTCCCGAAAGCGTTAGGCTCAAAGACGAGCCGCCTGGGCGGGAGCAGGCAGTGACAGGCGGGGCGCGCTGTCCTACTTGGCGACAAGCCGCACGATCTGACTCTTCTTCCACGCGGCGAGCTTCTTGGCATCCGCCGGGTGCTTCAGCTTGAGGGTGGTCTCGTTCACGCCGGAGCCGTAGGTGCCGAGGTTTTTGCGCGTCACCAACTCGGTCTCTATGGCATCCCCGACGGGCGCGAACTGTGCGTCTGTGGCGCGAAGCTGGACTGTCTGGCCGGGCTTGAGCTGGTTGCCCTGAAACCAATACGACGAGTGAAGGAGGAAGTGAACGGCGTCACCGTCCACGGCTTCGATCTGACCGGTCATGCCTTCGCTCGCAATGCGCGCGGCGACCGTCTCGGACTCGAGCTTCTTTACGGCGTCGAGGCTTGCGTCGTCGCTGACGAGACGCACGACGCGGCGGTCGGCGTCCTTGGTCCAAGTGAAGTAGAGGCGGTCGCCGGTCTTGAGTCCAGGGGCGTCTGTGCGCTGTCCGTGGCGGAAGAATTTCGCGTCGGCGGCGAACTGGAACTCGCGCGGCTTGTCCTCGAAGGGCTTGTCGCCGGCGAAGACTTGCGCGCTGAACTCGCGGCCGCCGGGCTTCACGGTCTGGATGACCCACGCATGGCCGTGGCCTTTCATCTGGCACAGCTCGTCCTGATAATGCACGAGCCAGCCGCGCCGCTTGTCGCCGTCGGGATTGAAGAAGCAGTTCACGCGCTCGCCGGGCAGGGGTTCGTCCACGTGAGCGCCGTAGGTGAGGTGGCGGTAGGTGGTGGCCCACGGGAGAATCTTCGCGGTGAAGATTTCGCCGTTGCCCTCGTGCTCGAATTCACCGGTCCACGTCGCGCGGTCGAACTTCCGCCAGACATACCAGCCGCGCGAGATTCCGATGTCGCCGGGCACGCCGAAGCGCCGCGCGTGCAAGGGATGCGCGCCCTCATGCGGTAGCGTGGCGAGCGTGCGGAGGGGCTTCAGCTCCATGCCGGGATGGCCGGCAAAGCCCTTCACGCCGACCTTTGCGTGGAAGACGCCATCGGGCGTGCCGGTGGTGCAGAAGATCTCGTCGTGGTTCGCGCCGCCGAAGGTGATGTTGCTCACGACTTGAGCCGGCACGTCGAGCTGGCCGAGGACTTTCGCATCCGGGCTGAGGACGGTGATGCGGCCTTTCTTTGTATCCGGCCGGTGGAAGTCGGCGACCCACAAGTTGCCCGTCGCATCGAACACGCAACCGTCCCCGCCGCTGCCGCCGAGGTCGTAGAACATTTCCGGCGCACCGAGCGGCGCGTCATCACTTGCGGGCAGCGCGAGGCGGAGGATCTTCTTCGACTGCGACTCGATGATGTAGAGGTGGCGGCTCGCGGGGTCCACATCGAGGCCGTTGGGAAACGCGAAGCCGCTGGCGACGCGCGTGACTTTGCCTGCGACGCTCAGGCGGTAGATGTCGCCGACGGGCTTGGCGAGCGAGGAGCCTTCGGGGTCGGTCCAGTAAATGTTTCCGCGCGCGTCCACGGTCGCGTCATTCAGTCCCCGGAGCGGCTTGCCCTCGAACGCGTCGGCGAGCACGGACACGACGCCGTTGGTGGCGAGGGCTAGGACCGCCTTGTGCTTGTTGTCCACGATGAGGATCTGGCCGTCGCGTCGCAGGAAGGTGCCGGCAGGGTTGATGTCGAGCCACGAGAAGACCTTGCCGGCCTTGTCCACTTTGAGCAGCGAGCCGGAGCAGAAGACCACTTCGCCTTTGAACCAGGTCGGGCCTTCTGAGTAGCCGGGAGCCTTGGCGTGATGGGTCCACTTGGCGGCGGCGAGCTGGTCGGCGATGGACGCGGCGGGCAGTGGCAGGGCGAGACACACGAGCGCTGCGAACACGGGGCGGAGTTGAAGCATGGCGCGTTGGACGCGATTCGTTCGCCCGGCATTTCCGCCTTTACCCAACTTCACGCGCTTGGCACTTTGCCGCGCACGAACAACACGCCTATGCCCACCATGCAGGAGCAGATTGACCAGCAGGATTTGGCGCTCTTCAAGACCATCGAGAGCCAGAGCAGCGAGGACGACCGCCGCTCGTTTCTCGCGTTGAACAGCGCGTTCCGCCAGTGGAAGGGCGGCAAGTTCACCTTCCTGGAAATCGGCTCCTACAAGGGCGGCTCGCTCCAGTCCTACGTGGCCGACCCCGGCTGCACGAAGATCATCTCGATTGATCCCCGCCCGAAGTTCGTGCCCGACGCGCGTGAGAAGGGGGGCGACTACTCGCACGTCACGACGCAAAACATGATTGATCTGCTCGCGAAGGTGCCGGACGCGGACGTGAAGAAGGTCATGCCGATCGAGAAGGGAACGGAGTCGCTCAAGCCGGCGGACCTGCCGTTCAAGCCGGACTTTTGCTTCATTGACGGCGAGCACACGGACACGGCGATGCTGCGCGACGCGCAGTTTTGCCTGAACGCGATGGGGCCGGACAGCGCGATGGCGTTCCACGACGGCGACATCATTTACCTCGGGCTGGACAAGTTTCTCCACGAGCTAGAGGCGGCAGGCCGTGAGTTCCGCGCCTACAATTTGCCGAGCTCGGTGTTCGTGATCGAGTTCGGCAAGTGCCGCCTGAGCCAGTCCGAGCCGATGCGCTCGTGGCGCGACCAGAACTACAAGGGCTACCTCTACGCGCTGGTGCGCAACGACGTCTTCCGCACCACTGCGCGCGAGTATTGGCGCATCGCCGAGCACCCGGCCTTCAAGCTGCCGCACAAGCTGGGTCTGGTGAAGGTGGCGAAGAAGCTCATGGGCGGCGGCAAGAAGAAGAAATAGGAGAAGCCGATTGGAGCCTGACGGAGGGTGCAAACCCGGCCGTTGAGGAACCCACGAAAACCCGGACGAAGGAAAACCGCCGCTCCAGTTTGATGGGGGCGGGTGCGCGGGGCCGGGCGCTGGCAACCCAGGTCTTCAGCTCGACCTCCTGCGCCTGCCTGCTCTACTGAACCGGGTTGGTGCGCTCCACCGGCACGGGCTTGAACCGCCGCCTCTGATACCACGCCACGCCGATCAAGTCGTGCAGGCCGCGACCGAGCCGGTTCCAAACGCCATACTTCGACACGCCTGCCACGCGCGCACGATGGTTCACCGGCACTTCGCGCACTCGGAAGCCGCCGCCCGCGACGAGGATCGGCAGGAAACGATGCAGGCCGTTGAAGCCGAAGACGCCCTCCAGCGCCGCGCGACGGAACACGCGCAGCGCACAGCCCGTGTCGCGGAACTCCGCGCCCAGCGCCGCGCTCCGCGCCGAGCGTGCCAGGCGGGAAGACACGCGGCGCACAAAGCTGTCCTGCCGGTTCTGCCGCCAGCCGCACGCGAAGTCGCACGTCTCAAGCTCCGCCAGCAGGCGCGGCAGATCGGCGGGGTCGTTCTGCAAATCACCGTCCAGCGTGGCCAGCAGCGGGCGGTTCGTCTGCTGGATGCCCGTCCACAACGCCGCGCTCTGTCCCGCGTTGCGCGTGTGCCGCACGCCGCGCACGCGCGGGTTGGCGCGCGCCGCTTCAGTGATCTTCGCCCACGTCGAGTCCCGGCTGCCATCGTCCACGAAGACCAGCTCCCAGTCGTTTGGCACGGACGCGAAAGCCGCCGCCACCTCGCGGGCCATCGGCAGCACGTTGTCCGCCTCATCGAAGACAGGGACAAGGATGGAAATCGGTTCCAGCACGGCGCGAAGCTAGACGGCAGTCCAGCTCGGGGAAAGTGAATTGAAAATGAGCACCGACGAAGATTGGCGCATCAGGCATCTGCGGTTCACCAGCTCTTCCCCACTTCATCCTTCCGACTCAATCCAGCCCGCTCGCGGACTTTGCGCGCTCCAAAACCTTCGTCGCCACGGCGCGGGCTTTCTCGGCTCCGTCACGGAGGATTTGGCGGACGTAGTCCTGGTTCGCGGCGAGTTCGGTGCGCTTGGCGCGGGCGGTGGCGAAGTGCTGCCAGTAGTGCTCGAAGAGGGCTTTCTTCAAGTCGCCGTAGCCGAGGCCGCCGGCGCGCAGGCGATTCTCGAAGTCCATCGCTACGTCGCCGGGCGCGACGAGCTTGAGGAGCTGGACGGCGAGGTTCTTGTCCGCGTCGGGCTTTGGCTCGGCAGGCGTGCGCGAGTCCATGACGATGCCCATGATCTTCTTCCGCGTGGCCTTCTCCTCGCCGAAGATCTCGATGGTGTTGCCGTAGCTCTTGCTCATCTTCTGGCCGTCGAGTCCCGGCACGGCAGCGCCTTTCTCGCGGATGCGCGGGTCCGGGATGACCAAGGTCTGGCCGTATTGCTGGTTGAACTTGCCGGCGATGTCGCGCGTGACTTCGAGGTGCTGCTTCTGATCCTTGCCGACGGGGACGAGGTTTGAGTCGAACGCGAGGATGTCCGCCGCCATGAGGACGGGATACGCGAAGAGGCCGTGGTTCACGGAGCCGATCTCGCCGTCGCCGAGCTTGGCGACCTTGTCCTTGAAGCTGACGCAGCGTTCGAGCAGGCCCATCGGCGTGACGGTGGAGAGGAGCCACGCGAGTTCAGCGACTTCCGGCACGTCGGACTGCACCCAGAAGACGCAGCGCGCGGGGTCGAGGCCGCAGGCGAGGAAGTCCAGCGCCACGTCGAGCGTGTATTGGCGGCGGAGCTTCGGGTCCGAGAGCGAGGTCATCGAGTGGTAGTTCGCGATGAAGTAGAACGCCTCGCCCTGCGCTTGCAGTTCGATGGCCGGCCGCATCGCGCCGAAGTAGTTGCCGAGGTGCAACGCGCCGGAAGGCTGGATGCCCGTCAAGATTCGCATGGCGCGGACGGTAGCAAGCGGGCGGCGAAGCTCAAAGCCCAAGGTTGCGGAGTGCGATCGCCGCCGGGGTTGCCACGGGAACCCGTAGCGGCGGTCTGTGAGTGCCGCTACAGCCGATAGTTCACCGCGCATCGCGCAGCTCCATCCACATCGCGGCGCGGAAGACTTCGCCCGGCGCAAGCACGGTGACTTCGCCGGGCTGCGCGCGGGTGAAGGAGTTCGGCAACGCGGTCCAAGGTTCGAGGCAGTAGAACGGCGCGTCGGTGGCGCGCGACCAGATGGCGCAGTAGCGGTGCTGCGGCGCGTCCTGCCAGTTGAGGACGATCTCCAACTCGCTCGCCGGGTCCACGAGCGTGAGTTCGCGTTGGGAGAGTTCGCCGAAGAACTCCGTGTGAGCCACGTCCTGGCCGACGCTGAGTTCGGACGCGGCTCGCGGCGTGGCGGTGAAGACCTCGTAGCGCGAGTCTGTCGCAATGCGGTGGCACGCGGAGATTTTCACGAAGCAACGGCTGCGCTCGCCGCGCGGCGTGAGCGGCACTTGGAAGTATGGATGGATGCCGGTGCTGAAGGGCATCGGTTCCGCGCCGCGATTCTCCACGGTCTGCTCGAATCGCAGCCGCCCGCCGTCCAGCCGGTAGGTCACGCGATGCAGGAAGGCGAAGGGATACACCGCACGCGTGGCGTCGCCGTCGGCGAGTTCCATCGTCAGCGCTGAGTCGGTGCGCGACACGACGCTCCACACCGAGCGACGGCCGAAGCCGTGTTGTCCGAGCGGAAACTCACGTCCACCCCACGCGTAGTGATGCTCGCGACCCGGCAGGTGGTTGAAGCTGACCATCGGGAAGAGAAGCGGGTTCCCCGCCCACATCTCCTTCGGGTAGCGATCCACGATCTCCTGGCTGAAGTGCAGCGCATCCACGAGGCCGTGCTTCGTCGGACGCGCGTAGCGCAACAGCCAGCCGCCAAGCTCGGGCGCAATGACGGCGAGCGCGCCGTCAGAGCTGTTCAGTTGGATGGTCGGTGTGGCGGACGGAGAAGTTGTCATCATGGCTGACGACGATCATTTCCACGGGCCAGTGCGCTGGCGAGACTCAACTCGCAGGCCAAGCCAACGAAGCCGGCGCTCCGTCTACGCCGCGTAGTGGCGGTTGATGAGGTCGTTCTGGATCCAGAGCAACTTGCTGAAGGCGCGCACGGCGCTGGTCTTCGCATCGGCGGGAAGTGCGGAGCCGAGGATGGTGGCATTGACGGCGTCGGCGACGAAGCCCATGAGGGCGTTCATCTGGACGAGCGGCACGCTGATGTGCGGGTTGCCGGCCTTGGGCGTGTGCATCTACCCGACGAAGTCGAGATACTGGACCATCTTGCCGTCGTAGGGCGCGGTGACGAGCTTCTCGAGGGAGCGGGCGAGGTGCTGTTTGCGGAACTGGATCTGCGGGTGGTTCATCGTGACGGCCGCGAGGTCAGCGGGAGTCTGCCCCGTGTAGCCGTCCTGGCGCGGGACGAAGTGCCGCCAAGTGGCGTCGTAGGAACTCAGCTTGGCATACACGGCGTCCACGAGCGCGGGCACCAGTGGAGCGAGCAAGGCCGCGCCGCCGTGGATGGTTTTCATGTCCTCCTCGGTGAAGCCCATCAACTCCGTGAGGTATTCAAAGCGGTAGCCGAGGTCGGATTCGAGGCGGGGTTCGTCGATGTGTTTCATAGTTTGTCTGTGCGGGTGAGTGGAGACGAAAGGGCCGGCGGGGCGAAACCCGTTTCTTGGCGGAGGCAAACTTTTCCTTGGCATGGGTTGCGTGGCGCGGGCCGGTTTGCTATGAGTGAGGGATGAGACTGTCCATCGTGCTGGCGCTGGCCGCCGCGCTCGCGCTCGGCTCCGCGCAGGAGACGAAGAAGCCGGGCGAGCCGCCCACGCCCTTCCCGCGCAAGGGCAAATACGGCTACCGCGACAAGGACGGCGAGTTCGTCATCCAGCCGCAGTTTGATTACGCGGGCGAGTTCAGCGAGGGGCTGGCGGTGGTGGGGCTGGGCAAGTTCCCGGGGACCAAGTGGGGTTACATCAACCTCCAGGGGCAGGTGGTCATTCCGGCGCAGTTCGACGGCGCGCATGACTTCTCCGAGGGCATGGCGGCGGTGGGCATTGGCGGCAAGCTCGGCTACATAGGCCGCACGGGGAAGCTCATCGTGCCGCCGCAGTTCGACGAGGCGCAGAAGTTCGCCGGTGGCCGGGCGCGCGTGCGCATCATCAAGACCGGCTACGGCTACATCAACAAGACCGGCGAGGTCGTCGTGCCGTTGCAACCCTGAGCCTGCCAGTTCCATCTTTACAGCCACCCGCGCCCGGCTACTCTCCGGCCCACAACTTTTACGACCTATGCGTATCCCAATGATGCTCGCCCTGACGGTTGCGGCAGCGGTCCTTACCGGTTGCGGTGCCGTGGAGCGCAAGCTGGGCCGGGGCATGAACAACGCCACCGAGATCTTCCGCTTTGGCGAGATGCGCCGCTCCATCGAGCAGGCCGGACTGTGGGAAGGGCCGGACGCGGCGTTCTCCACCGGCTTGGTGCGCGGCATGGGCCGCACGATGGCCCGCACCGCGGTCGGTTTCAGCGAGGTATTCACCGCGCCCTTCCCCCCCTACGACCCCTATTTCTTCCCCGAGAAATGGTTCCGCGACCCCACCAACAAGCTGCGTGCCGAACCGTTCTCGACGCTCTCCCCATACCCGGACGCCTACCAGCCGCGCCTGTTTAGCGACACCATTTTCCACACCGACTCGCGCATCGGGTTCGCCGGCGGCGAAATCATCCCCCTCGTCCCAGGCAGCCGCTTCCGGGTGTTTGAGTATTAAGCAAACCCTCCTTCCTCCGCGCCGGCACGAGAGTGCTGGCGCGTTTTTGTTTTGAGCACCGTCGTCCGCCAGTCCCCCTGCAAGGTCAACCTCCTGCTCAACATCCTGCGCAAGCGCGAGGATGGCTTCCACGAGCTGGAGACCGTGATGCAACCGGTGCAGCTTTGCGACCTGCTTACTGTGGGGAAGGCGTCTGCCGGCATCACGCTATCGTGCAGCAACACCGCCCTGCCCGTGGACGGAACCAATCTCGTCCACAAGGCTGCAACTGCCTTCCTCAAGGCCGCTGGCATCACCGACGGCGTCACCATCCACCTCGATAAGAACATTCCCCTCGCCGCCGGTCTGGGCGGGGGCAGCGGCAACGCGGCACACACGCTCGGCGCGCTCAACGAGCTGTTCGACCTGCCGCTCAGTTCAGCGAAGCTGAACGAGCTGGCCGCCGCGCTCGGCTCCGACGTGCCTTTCTTCCTTCAGTCGCGCCCGGCGCTCGCCTACGGTCGCGGCGAAATAGTCGAGCCGCTCGCGCCCTTCCCAGTCTTGCGCGGCACGCACATTCTCCTCATCCATCCCGGCTTCGGCATCTCGACGGCCTGGGCTTACCAGTCGCTTGCGCAGTTTCCCGCTGCGCTCAATGGCAAGGTCGGGCGGGCGCAGCACCTCATCGGCTTGCTCCGGGGCACGGACCTCGCCGCCGCCGGGCGCGCGTTCTACAATTCCCTCGAAGCCCCCGCGCTGCCGAAGCATCCGCTGCTCGCGCTCTATCAGGAATTCCTCCGCGCCAGCGGCGCGCCCGCCGTGCTCATGTCCGGCAGCGGCTCGACGACCTTTGCCATCGCCCCGAACCGCGAGGCCGCCGAGCGCCTCCGGGAGCGCTTCCAGTCCAAGTTCGGCCCCAGCGCCTGGATGGCGGTGGCGGCCTTGTGAACTCGTAGGAGCCGACGTGAGGAGGCTCTGATTGAAATCCCGCAGCACGGACTGCGGATGTCCCACCGGCTTTGCTACAATGTGCCCATGAAACTCACCATCCATCGGGGCGCGAAGCAGATTGGCGGCTCATGCGTGGAACTCGCCACGGAACGCGCGCGGCTCATCATTGATGCTGGCTTGCCGCTGGACGATTTGCATGACCCGGCCAAGCCGCGCGCGAAGCTCCGTCCCGGCCAGCCCATCCCCGACGGCCTTGCGCCGAAAGTGCCCGGCCTCTTCGCGCCGGG
>SXTU01000063.1 GCA_005791875.1 Verrucomicrobiales bacterium | reverse complement strand
GCGGCCAGCCCTTCATCCACGAGTGCGTGCCGAAGATCCAGCAGGCCGCCGCGTGGAAGCGCGAGCTGGGCCTCGACTACCACATCGAGGTGGATGGCGGCATCACGTTCGACACCGTGGGCGAGTGTGCGCGCGCCGGTGCGAATGTCTTCGTCAGCGGCACCGGCATCTTCGGCCAGCACAGCCTCAAGGCGGCGGTGAAAAAGATGCGGGGTATCGCGGAGAAGAACGACCCGGTGCTCGCGGACTTGCAGTGCGAGAAGCCGAGGTGAGGAGGGAGAGAATTCACGATCTGCTCAGGCCCGCGATTTCGGCACCTGAACCAGTGGCGGCTGCAGCGGGGCTCTGCGAGGGCCGAGTTGCGGTCGCCTTCGCGCGAAGGATGCCACGGTCGGCGGTCACAGACCGCCGCTACAGGTTCATGGAAAGGGCGGCGTCGGAGGATTTCCTGCGGACAAGCCAACTCCCGGGACAGCACAGGCGGCATCTGCCGCCGACCAGTTCAGGGAATCGGCGCCAGCGTCTCCGCGCGCCACTTCTGTGAGCCCATGGAGGCGCTTGCATCGCGGATGACCTTCACCTGCTGGGGGGTGACGAAGCCGAAGCTGTTGCCCCACTCTGCGTTGCCCCGGACAAACGTGGCGATGGCGGCGATGTCCTCGTCGGAATAGATGTCCTTGAACTGGAGCATCGCGTTGTTGTCGTAGGCGACCTGCTTGACGGTGATCGGACCTTCGATGGCGTTGAGTATGATGCGGACGAGGCGGTCCGGCTTCTCGCGCAGCACCCATTCTGAGCCGGCCAGCGGCGGAAAGTTCAGCGGCGCGGAGCCAAGCCCGGTGGCCTGATGGCAGCCGGCGCACCCAGCCGCATAGAGCTGCGCGCCGCGCTTGAATGCCTTCACCTCCGGCGGTTCGTCGGCCTGCGGCGGCGGCGTCTTCATCCCGGCCTGATACACGTCCGCACGGAACGCGCCGCCGGTGTTCTCCACGTGGAGGAAGCAACCAAAGAGGATGACTCCCAGCAGAACGAACGGCCACGCGCTGCCACCGCCGGCGGCAATCGTCGGCTCGGTCTCGGCACGCTCAGGCGCGGGCGCGGGCTGCTTCTTGTTCTTGCTCATGGCTTCGCAGGGGCGGCGGCCTTGGCCACCGCGGGCGTGGGCGCTTCCAGCAGGCCGACATCAGTGCGCTGGGTCAGCAAATAGGCGACCAGCGCCCGGGCATTGTGCTTCGGGAAAACGGGCGCGTCCTTGCCGGGCAAGGCTAGCGGCTCGCCAGCAAAGCGAACCTCGGGCTTCTGCTTGTCGAACAGGTAGGCGGCAGACGGACAGGTCGAGGCCGGGGCCAGCAGGCGCGGGTTGTAGAGGTGAACCAAGAGGTGGTGCTCCACTTCGGCGGCGGTGTTGGTGCCCGCGAACTTCCACGGCGCGGCGAACTTCTCCGGCGCGCGCATGCCGATGCTCGCGAGGTCAGGGCCGACGCGCAGGCTGCCGAGCAACACGGGCGTGTCGTTCACGAAATCGCGGGCCACGCTGCGACGCGCGCCCCAGCCGCGTTCGATGTCGGGGCCGAGATTGCAGATCACCAGCTCGGCCTTGGCCCCGGAGTCCGTGAGCAGCTTCACGACGCTCTCGGCGGTTTCGGGGGCGACTTTGACGAAGATTTCCGCCGGGCGGTTCCCAACCACGTCGTTGACCGTGGGGCCGGAAGTCGGACGGACGACGTCGAGCTTGTCGTCGGCGTGCTTGAGCAGAGTGAGGTTCGCGGTGAACTGACCGAGCGCCGCAACGACGTTTGTGTCAGCCAGCAGTGGCGGAGGCACGGTGACCTTGGCGATGCCGAGGTCGGGGCGGGCCTTCGCGAGCGCGATGAGCAGGTCGAGGTTGACGAGGTTCGTCTTCCCGCTGCCGGGCAGTTCGAGATTGATGGTGTTGGCGTTGGAGCCAACGTCGTTAAGCCGCGCGCCGAAGAGCAGTGCGTCCTGCCGCACCTGCCGGGTGTGGCACTGGTAGCAGCCGAGCGAGCGATAGACCTCTGCGCCCTGCGCCGCGAGACCGGGCCGGAGGGCGGGGTGAACGTCCGAGGTGTTCGGGATGGGCGCGGGGGCCAGCGCGCCGAGTTGGAGCTGCGGGGCCATGACCAACGCCGCCCACGAGCAGGCGAGGGAGAACAGCGCGCCCGCACCGATGATGGGGCCGTATCTCATCGCGCACCTCCACAGCAGTCGAGGCAGCAACGACGCGCCGCGAGGCCGAAGTTGACGAGAAAGGCGAGCGCCGCGACCGCCATCGCGCCGTAGCCGACGGTGACGAGCTTGAGATTGCTGGCGACTCCCGTGACCGCGCCCTCCAGGAATTTGCTCTCCGCGCTTGCGCCCACGGCAGCCTGCTTGAAGCCGGCAAGACTGAAGCCGATGCCAACTGCGAGCACGCCGAACAGCGCCGCCCAGAACGCCAGGTCAGACAGCCCTTCGGAAGGCAGCTCGTCCTCACCGGTCGTGAGACGCGGCACGATGTAATGCAGCGCGCCGAGCGCCGCGAGGCCGAACACGCCAAGCAGCACGATGTCCGTGCGGGCGGTGGCGAAGAAGGTGAACTGCGTGTAGTGGCCACCAAAGACCGCCGTGCACAGCGTCACGCCCAGCAGCAGAATCGCCGCGACAAGCAGGAAGCGGAAGGTGGCGTTCGATTTCCACGACTCGGCGATTTTGCCATCGGCGGTCTGCCAGAGGGAAACGAGCAGCGCGAGCACCGGCACGATGACGAGCACATTCGCCGCGCCGCTGACGGACGGAATCCACGCGGGCACCGCCGCGAGCTGCGAGAGGCCGCACCAGCCGCCGATGAGCAGCAGCAGCCAGAAGCCGGCGCTCACGAGGCCGGGATTGGCGAGCGGACGCTTCACGGCCTTCGGCACGAAGTAGAACAGCACGGCGAGCGTGAAACTGGTCAGGACGATTTGCAGGAGGTTGTTGCCGAACCAGCCGGCGACGATGGCCTGCACCACGCCGGGCACCTGCCAGCCGAGCAGCAATCCTTGCGCGGTGGAGAGAATCCACGGGAACCAGAGCAGCGCCGCGAGCACGAACCAGAGCGAGACATAAAGCTCGCGCTCGGTGCGGCGATGCAGTGTGACCAACGCCCACGCGGCGATGCATGCGTAGCTGGCGAAGAGCGGCAGCGCGGCGTAGAGCGGGAACTCCAGGAGGTCGAAGCCGGTGGCGTCGCCCGCGAGAATGCCGAACACGCCGACGGTCACGGCGATGTTCCAGAACTTGGCGGCGATGGTGAGACCGAGAGGCGCGACCAGTTCCACGCGACCGAGCCGGGCGATGAGCCAGAGGGCGAGGGCGAAGGCGGTTTGGAGCGCGAAGCCGTAGGTGAGCGCGTTGACGGCGGCGGGACGGAGTCGTCCGTAGGTGACCCACGCGCAGCCTTCCATGAAGGCGGGCTGGTAAAGCTGAACGCTGGCGAGCAGCGCGAGCACCGCGCCGGCGCACAGCCAAGCCGCGCCACTGAAGGCGAGGAACAGCACCGGCAGCCGGCACGACGCCTCTACCTCCGCGACGGAGGGCGCGGCAGCGCAGGCGGTCTGGCTGCTGGGTTGGGCGGTGGTCATTTCTGTGTTGCCCGCGGATGACGCGGATTCAAAACTGACTTGGGTGGCAAGTGGAATTCTGTATCCGCGTGGTCCGCGTTATCCGCGGGCAGTCTCACTCGAACGCGCTCGGTTTCTCCGGCGCCTTCGGCGGCGGGGCGGTGAACTTCTCGACGCGCGCGACGAACGCGGTGCGACTGGCAGCGGCGTCCGTCTGGTATTCTTTCAAGGTCAACTCCATCGCCGCCGAGACGGGGATGCGGTGAATGCCCTTGGCCTTGTCGAGCACGGCGGCATTGTTCAGCTCCAGCGCGGTGACCTGACGGAGTTCTGCCTGCGCCTTGGCGCGTTCCTTGGCGCGGGCGTCGCGGGCGGCGCTTGCGCCGGTCTCGGTGTAGCTCTTGAGGAGCGCGGTGATGCCGACGCCGAGTAGGATGACGACGAGCGCGCCGAGGAAGTAGGCGGTCTTCGTGCGGCAGGCGGGAGTGCAGCAGGAGTCTTGGGATTCGGGGCAGCTCATGTTTAGTGCAGGCTAGTGGGCAGCCTTGCTGGATGCGGGTTCGACATAGACTCCCATCGCCTCGGCTATGCGCGGGTCGCGCTGGGGATAGGGCGGGTGGGCGTTGAAGGCGCGGCTGAACATGAAGATGAGCACGGCCAGAATCCCGCCCAGCGAGAGCACGTCGTAGATGCCCACGCTCAAGCCGTCCGGGTAGAGCACTGGACCGATATTGAACTGCAAATCCATGTAGTGGCACAGCCAAGCCCAACCCGTCATCATGCTCATGGCTTGGAAGTTCAGCTTGCGATGGATGGGCAGCAGGAAGATGAACGGGAACCAGAAGTGGCCGAAGATGGTGAGCTGGCCGACCCATTTCCAAGTGCCGTTTTCGCGCAGGACATACCAGAAGGTTTCCTCCGGCACGGCGGCGTTCCAGATAAGGAAGTATTGGCTGAAGTGGATGTAGGCGTAGAAGACGGTGAAGGCGAAGAAGAGCTTGCCGCAGTCGTGGAAGGTGACTTCGCGCGCCACATCTTTCAGGTCGCCGCGGTTCTTGAAGTAGAGCAGCAGCCAGTAGGTGGTGATGGCCGTCACCCACACGCTGCCGGCGAAATAGACGACGCCATACATGGTGGAGAAGAACTGGTGCTGCAGGGACTTCATCCAGTAAATGGCCGCGCCGGTCAGGCTGAATGCGAAGAGGAAAATCCCGCCTGCTGCATACCGGCGCATCGTGCGAGTGTGGGAGGCCGCGCCGTCCTTGTCCTGAGCGAGCGAGGCGCTGCGCAGGCCGTGGGCGATGAAGCCCCAGACGAGAAACAGCAGGCAGGACACACCGTAGAAAGCAGGCTTGTTGAAGAGAATCGCCTTCGCGTGGAGCGCGTGGTCGTAGTCCGGGTCAATGGACATCCACGGATAGATGTCCACCGCGAGATAGCCAATGGGAATCCAGAGGATGAACATCGTCGGGAACAGCAGGCACGCGATGTGTTCGAGGAAGCGGCGGATGGGAATCATCCACTGCGCGTCGAAGAGGTGGTTCAGGATGACGATGAACAGCGCGCCCAGGCACAGGCTCAGGCAGAACATGTAAGCCGTGAGGTAGGCGTAGCCGAACTGCTTGGCGGTAGTCGGGTGGCCGGCGGGACCGTGCGTGTGCCCGTGGTGGGCGTCAGCAGTCTGCACGGTCTTGGCCTCAGTCTTGGCGTGCTCGGCGGCGAGGGCACCGTTGCCCAGCAGTGCGATGGCAAAGAGAGCGATCATACCGGCGGCAACGCTGCGGCGCAGACCAGTCAGGAGATGAAGAGCGTGCGAGGTCATGTCGTTACTTCAGCGTGGCGCGGTCGGCGGCGGGGACTTCCTCCAGGGTCGCGAAGCGCGCGCGCTGGAGGGAGCGGACGTAGGCGACGATGGCCCAACGGTCATTGATTTCGATGTTCGCGGCGTAGCCCTGCATGTTCGGGGCTTTGCCTTGGCCGATGATGTGGAATACTTGGCCGTCGGGGATGATAATGGCGTTCTTGTCGAGCAGGTTGGCCACCACCGGCATCGCACCGATTTTCTTGGTGATGCCGTTGCCGTCGCCGGTCGCGCTGTGGCACGGGAGGCAGGAGATATTGTAACGCTCCCGGCCCCGGGCCATGAGCGCGGCGGTAACGGGCACGGGGATGGTGGCGACGAAGTTCGTCTTGCCGGGTTCCATGCCGGTGTTCTCCGCGGTGCCCTGCCAAGTGTCATTGCCGTGGTCGCCGATGCGCTGGGCGACGGTGCCCGCGACGAACGCCTGCGAGCTGCGACCGTCGGCGAAGAAGCTGTTGGGCACCTGCGGCCGGAGCTTGGCCTGGCGCACCATGTCGTCGAAGATTTCCAGCGGCGGCTTGCGGAAGTCCGTGCCGCGCCGTCCGGCGATGCCGAAGATGGTCAGCGCCAGAAGCAGAAAACCAAAGAGAGCTGCGAAGAAGTAACGCATGGTCAGTCCTCCACCATCTCGATGTGCTTGCTGCCGGCGGACGCGAGCAGCTTGCGGGTTTCGTCGGCGTTGAACTTCGGGTCCGCCGTCTCGATGACGAGGATGAACTTGTCGTGCGACGCGCCCTGACAGAACCGGCGGTTCCTCAGCAGCGGGTGGTGCAGGCGCGGGAGGCGGTTCAGCAGGGCCATGCCGATCAGCGAGCCGAAGGAGGCGAAGAGGATCGTCAACTCGTAGCTCACCGGGAAGGCGTAGAACGGGCTGAACATGGGCTTGCCGCCGATGACGATCTTGTAGTCGAAGGCGTTCATCCACCAGATCATGATCATGCCGGTGGTGTAGCCCGTCGCGCCGCCGATGAAGGTGAACCAGCCGACCTTGGAGTTCGAGATGCCCATGGCCGCGTCCAGCCCGTGGACGGGGAACGGCGTGTGGACATCCCACTTGGAGTAGCCGGCATCGCGCACCCGCTCCGCCGCGTGCATCGCGTCAGCGGGGGTTTCGAAGACCGCCATGAGACCGTAAGCGTTCATTAGTGATGCCCTCCCTGCTTCGCGCCGCCCTGCGGGTGGTGCGGGTCAGCCTGCGGCGTGACGCCCTTCACTTCGGAGATGGCGATCATCGGCAGGTAGCGCATGAACAGGAGGAAGAGGGTGACGAACAGGCCGAAGCTGCCGATGAACGTGCAGACGTCCACCCAGGTCGGCCGGAAGTAGCCCCAGCTCGACGGCAGGTAATCGCGGTGCAGCGAGATCACGATGATGACGAAGCGCTCGAACCACATCCCGATGTTGACGAAGATGCTCACGATGAAGACGAACAGCATGTTCTCGCGGAGTTTCTTGAACCAGAACAGGTGCGGGCAAATCACGTTGCACGAGATCATGCTCCAGTAGGCCCACCAGTAGGGGCCGAACGCGCGGTTCTTGAACGCCGCCAACTCGTAGGGGTTGCCGCCATACCACGCGATGAAGAACTCCATCCCGTAGGCGTAGCCGACGATGGACCCCGTCGCGAGGATGACTTTGCACATGAGGGACACGTGCCGGACGGTGATGATGTCCTCCAGCTTGCAGAGCGTGCGCAGCGGGATGAGCAACGAGAGCACCATGCCGAAGCCGGAGAAGACTGCGCCAGCAACGAAGTAAGGCGGGAAGATGGTCGTGTGCCAGCCGGGCACCTGCGACACGGCGAAGTCGAACGACACGATCGAGTGCACGGAGAGCACCAGCGGCGTCGAGAGGCCGGCGAGCAGCAGGTAGGCTTTCTCGTAGTTGCTCCAGTGGCGGTTCGAGCCGGTCCAGCCCAGCGCGAAGAAGCCGTAGAGGAATTTCTTCACCTTGCCCGTCGCGCGGTCACGCATCGTGGCGAGGTCGGGGATGAGGCCGGTATACCAGAAGAGCAGCGAGACCGTGCCGTAGGTCGAGACGGCGAAAACGTCCCAGAGCAGCGGTGAACGGAAGTTCACCCAGATGTCGTAGTTGTTCGGGATAGGCGGCAGCCACCACACGGCATACCAGATGCGGCCGACGTGAATCACCGGGAAGATGCCGGCGCAAGCCACCGCGAAAAGCGTCATCGCCTCGGCGGCGCGGTTGACGGACGTGCGCCACTTCTGCCGGAGCAAGAAGAGAATCGCCGAGATCAGCGTGCCGGCGTGGCCGATGCCGATCCAGAAGACGAAGTTCGTGATGTCCCACGCCCACTCGACGGGCTGGTTCAGGCCCCAGACGCCGACGCCCGTGGAGATGAGGTAGCCGATGCAGCCCAGCATCATCACCAACGCGGTGGAGCTGATCATGAGCGCGGGCAGCCACCATTTCGGGGCGGGGCCTTCGCAGATGCCGGCGATGTGGTCAGAGAGCCAGCCGATGCTGCGGTTGTTTAGCACCAGCGGCTCGCGCTCCAGTTCGGCGGGCGGCGGCGCGATTTTCACCGAGGATGGGACGGGATGTTCAACGGCGGCGCTCATGGTTACTTGGCCCCTTTCGCGGCCCCGTCAGTCTTTGGCTCCGGCATGAAATGAGGGTCCGAGATACTGCGGTATTCCTCGACGGTCCAGATTTGTTTGTGCCCCTCGGGCATGGCGGGGTTGAGATTGCGGATGCGCGCGAGGTAAGTCGTGCGAGGCTTGTTGTCGAGGAAGCCGAGGACCGAGTAATTGCGGTTCTGCTTCTTGAGCAACGAGACGGCGCTGTTCGGGTCGAGAATGTTGCCAAAGGTGATGGCCCCGGCGGGGCAGGCTTGCTGGCAGGCGGTTTGAATCGCGCCTTCCTTCACCACCACGTCGTTGCTCGCGCCGGCCTTGACCTTCTGCGAAATCTTCGCGCCCTCGATACGTTGCTGGCAGAACGTGCACTTCTCCATGACACCGCGCATGCGGACGGTCACGTCCGGGTTGCGGGCCATCGAGATGATGTCCACCTCGTCGCCGGGGCGAACGCCAGCCGGGCCTTTGTAGAGACCGATGTCCAACTTGAAGAAGCTGTCGGCCATCTTGCCGCCGCCGATGGGGCGCTTGTTGAAATCGAAGAAGTTGAACCGGCGCACCTTCCATGCGCAGTTGTTGGCGCAATAACGCGTGCCGACGCAACGGTTGTAGGCCATCACGTTCAAGCCCTCGTCATCATGAGCGGTGGCGTTCACCGGGCAGACGCTCTCGCACGGCGCGTTTTCGCAGTGCTGGCACATCATCGGTTGGGTCACGACCTGCGGGTCGTCAATCCACCGCTTCGTCGCCTGCAACTCGTCGCGCTCGACGAGGTTGACGGTGTCGGGGTTGCCCTGACTGCCAGTGACGTTGCTCTTGAATGCGGCTAGGATTGAGCCCGTTTCCTTCTTCCTCGGGTCCGCCGCGTAGTAGCGGTCAATGCGCATCCAGTGCATCTCGCGGCCCTTGGCCACTTGGTCTTTGCCGACGATGGGGATGTTGTTCTCGCTCTGGCAGGCGATGACGCACGCGGAGCAACCGGTGCAGGCGTTGAGGTCCACGACCATGCCCCACTGGTGCGACTTGCTGGCCAGCTCGGGGTGGGTCTTGTAGGGATGCTCGTAAATGTTCTTGATGGACCCGTCCGGGTTCTTCGGGAGGAACTCGGTGTGACCATCGAGGTCCATGTGCTTCGCGAAGTCAGGCTTCTTGAGGAACTGGTCCACGTTCGCCTCGCGCACGACCGGGCGGCCGTGAAGCGTCCAGTGGTCTTGCGTGCAGATGAACGGGTGCGTGCGGCCCGTGGACTTCGCGGACGCACCGGTGATGAGGCCGGCGGTGCCGGGACGCAGCGGGTAGGCGTTGAAGCCGACGCTCTTGTCCTCAAAGCTCGCGATGCGGCCCCACTTGCGGCCATAGCCGAGCGCGAGACCGAGCGTGAAGTCCGCCATGCCGGGCTGAATCCAGATGCCGCCCTCGACCATGCGGCCATTGGCAGAAACCGAAATCACGTCGCCGTTCTTCAGGCCGAGCTGCGTCGCCGTCTCGCGGCTGATGAGCACGGCGTTGTCCCAGACGAGCTTCGTAATCGGGTCGGGCAATTCCTGAAGCCAGCCGTTGTTCGTGTAACGCCCGTCGTCCACGCTCGCGTCGCGGTGGAAGATGACTTCGAGCTTGTCCTTGGAAGGGGCCGAGGCCGCCGTCGCAGAAGCAACTGCGCCTGCTGCCGCAGTCCAGTTGAAGGAAGCGGAAACCGCGTTCGCCTTCGAGCCTTCGAGCAAGCCGTCGTGCAGGAACTTCTTCCACTTCTCTTCTTCAAGCGCACCACCGGTGAGGGCGGCGAACGTCTCGCGGGTGAGCGAGTAGGAATTCGCGGTGGGATTGCCAAGCAGATGACCGAGCACTTCCGTCTCCGTCAGGCCGGCAAAGAG
The DNA here is from genome assembly GCA_005791875.1 of Verrucomicrobiales bacterium. GTDB lineage: Bacteria > Verrucomicrobiota > Verrucomicrobiia > Limisphaerales > SXTU01 > SXTU01. The sequence goes on along the minus strand of SXTU01000063.1, from coordinate 70,157 downwards.
CGGCGCGATGAGCGGCTGAATGGCAACGACCGTGCCGTCGCTGGTGCGGGCGTCGCCCCAAGATTCGAGATAGTGCGCGGCGGGGATGTGCCACGTCGCGGCCTTGCCCGTCTCGTCCTCGTGGGAACCGAGGTGGACGCTGGTCTTCGCGGACTTGGCAATCTGGTTCCAAGTCTCGGAAGCGGTGTAAGCCGGGTTTGCCCCAAGGACGACCACGGTTTCCGCACCGACGGCGGCAGCGAGCGGCTGCGCGGCGGCAGGAGCATTGTTTAGCTCGATGGTCTTGCCGAACGCGCCGAGCACTTCGTTCATTGCGTGCGCGAGCACATGGACGGCGAGCGGTTGGCCCTGACCAGCGACGACGAGGGCCGCGCCCTTGTGCGCGACGAGGTCTTTGGCGCATTCCGCAACCCAGTTCTTCAAGGTGACATCCACCTTCAAGCTGGCGGCGAGGGTGGAGGTGTTCAGCAAGTTGGGGCGACCGGACTGCCTGAGCACTTCCGCCGCGAGCTGCGCCGCAACCGCCGCGACCTGGCTCGGAGCCACGCGCATGCGATGGTCGGCGCTGAAGCCGGTGAGCGTCATCAACGACTCGACCGTGTAGAGGCGGCTGATGAGTTCAAAACCTTGCGCGGTGTCGGGCTTGGCAATCTTGCGGCCCTTCGCGAAGTCGCGCGTGTAGCGATACATCTCGTCCTCGCCACCGAGGAAATCGCAGTCGAGTGAGAGGATGCGTTTGGCCCCTGCGAACTTGAAGTAAGGCGTGACCTGCTTGCCCGTCACGAGGCTCGCGGCCTGCGTGTGGATGGTGGAATTCACCGCGTCGTAGTTGGCCCAAACCGCGTTGGGGAGCTTCGCGGCAATGGCCGCTTGGAGACGGGCGCGGGTCGGCGAGCTGTTGCTCTCCACGATGATGGCGAGGCCACGGCCACCGTTGGCAGCGGCGCTCTTGGAGATTTGCGAGAGAGCGTCGAGTGCGTCCACCCGCTTGGCGATGTTGCCCTTGTTGCGGAAGTGCTGCGCGCGGTCCGGGTCGTAGAGACCGAGGACGGAGGCTTGCGCGAATTGGTCAGTGCCAGCCTGGTCAGGATGCAGCGGGTTGGGCTCGACCTTCGTCGGCCGGCCATCGCTGGATTTCGCGAGCAGCGGAATCGCGCCCGTGCGCGTGGGCATGGCGGTTGCGAAATGCTGCGCCACGCCGTGGAGGTAGCCTTCCGGCTGCTTGCCAAAGGGATAGATGTGCTCCGTGGGCCGGCGGCAGCCCGTGAGGCCGAAGCCCGCCAGCATGAAGGACGCGGACATCAGCTTCATGAAGTCGCGGCGCGACTCGGCGGCGGTCAACTCGCTGGCCCCAGCAGGGAATTCGCGCTCGGCCCATTCCTGAAGCTGGGCGGAATTGGCCATCGCCTCGGGGCTGCGGAAGTATTGCGGGCCGGTTTCCGGCTCGGGACAGACAGGAGGGATGGATTTCATCGGTGGCAGACGGAGCAGCTCTCGCCGGGATGCACGTTCCAGTCCTTGACTAGCTTCGCGCCGCCGCTCTTGGCAAAGCCTTCGGGGGCCTGCCAGTCGAGGTTGAAGACGTGTTCGTTGGGACGAATCTTGGCCGCCGGGTCCCGGTGGCATTCGAGGCAGAAGGACATGCCCAGTGACTTGCTGTGGCGCACCTCGTCCATCTTGTTCACCGGGCCGTGGCAATGCACGCAGGAGACGCCGCGGTTCACATGGACGGCGTGGTTGAAGTAAACGAAGTCGGGCGTCTTGTGGATCTGCACCCAAGGCACCGGCTTCCCAGTCGCCGCCGACTCGCGGACGAGCGCGAGCTTGGGGTCATCCTTGAGCACCTGATTGTGGCAGTTCATGCACGTGCTGGCGGCGGGGACGTTGGAATACCAGGACTTCTCGACGCCGTTGTGACAGTAGCGGCAGTCCAGTCCGAGTTGGTCCGCGTGAATCGCGTGGCTGAAGGCCACCGGTTGCACCGGCGTGTAGCCGACGCGCGCATACTTGGGCGTCATGTAGTAGGTGATGCCCGCCGTGACCACGCCACCGACGATCAGCCCGCCCACGATCACCATCGCGGGCAGCTTGTTCGTCCATTTCGGAAAGATGTCTGACATGGTGCGTTGAGTTTTGTCAGGGGCGTCGGCGCCAGCTTGTGAATTGTTTCACACTGCGACCAACCCAATTTTGCTTCACGTGCAACTACTCAGGTTAAACCGGACACGAAATTGGTCACGGCGGGGGGTGGTGTAATTCAGCCGCCACCCGACTGCAAGCCCCACGACCGCCGCCCACGCCGATTTCGGTTTTGATTATGCCCGCGATAAGCGAAACCAGCCGCGCTGATTGACCGCCGCCCGCAAGCGAGTGCTCGTTCTAGCCGTTCCCCGCCAACCGTCAACGGTGAATTATCCGCACTGCGCACTGACGCGGTCATTTCGCCTCCTTCTTCTTCTCCGCCTTCTTCCCGGCCTTTTGTTTCGCCAGTTGCTCCGCGCTGGGTGGCGTCCACTTGGCGGATTTGGGATTCGGCACGGTGAGCGGGAGGGTGTCGGTGAACTTGGCCTGCGATTCCTTGAGCTTGGCCAGCAGTTGCTCGACGCGCGGCTTGTGCGCGGGGAGGTCGGCGAGGTTCTTCATCTCGTCGGGGTCGGCCTGCAGATCGAAGAGTTGTGTCACGTTCACCTGCGGATAGCGGATGAGTTTCCAGCGGTCATCACGCCACGCGCGCTGAAGATCGCGGTAGGCGAAGAACATCTCGTTGCGCACGGTCTTCGTGGAGCCGGTGAGAACGGGACGGAAGCTCTGGCCGTCAATGCCCGCGGGCTTCGCCACGCCGACGAGGTCAAGCACGGTCGGGTAGATGTCGAGCAGATAAACCAGGGCGTCGCTCGCGCCGTGAGGGATGCCGGGACCGGCGAAAATGAGCGGGGACTTCATGCCGGCGTCGTAAAGGTTCTGCTTGCCGAGCAGGCCATGGCTGCCGATGGCGATGCCCTGGTCTGCGGAGAAGAGGATGAGCGTGTTGTCGAGCTGCCCGAGCTCCCTGAGCGTGGCGATGATGCGGCCCATGTGGAAATCCATAGCGGTGATGGTGGCATAGTATTCGTGCAGTTCCTTGCGCACGCCGGCCTCGGTGCGGGGCCAGGGCAGCAGCGCCTCGTCGCGCACGGTCATCTCGCCGTTGTCGAAGGGGTGCTGCGGCAGGTAGTTCTTCGGCAGCGGGATTTTGTCGCGCTGATAAAGGTCGTGATACTTCTGCGCTGCAATGCGCGGGTCGTGCGGGTTGCCGAAGGCGAGATACATGAAGAAGGGGCGCGGGGCCTTGCGCTCCTTGAGGAACTTCGTCACGTCGTCGGCAATCTGTTTGCCCGGCTCGCCGCCAGTGCGGTCGGCGTTCTCGTTGATGTAGAGGTTGTGCTCGAACTTCGCCTGGATGAGCAGCGCCGTGTTGCCGCGCTTGCCCTCGTGGTAGGTCTCGTAACCGGCGTCCTTCATCGAGAGCGGCCAGTTCGGTCCATCGCCGGGCGAGAGCATTCCCTTCGCACCCTGCGGCGGCGTGAAGTCCTTCCAGCGGAAGTAGGCGTTGCCACTGAGCAGCATGTTCCGGCTGGGTGTGCAGACCGCGCCGGAGTTGCCGCCGAGGCAGTAGGCGTTGCGCATCACGAAGCCCCGCTGCGCCAGCGCGTCGAGCGTGGGCGTCTTCACGACCGGGTTGCCCAGCGCGGCGACCGAGTCGGCGCGCATGTCATCGGCGAAGAGGAAGAGGACGTTGGGACGTTTCGCCTCGGCGGAGATCGATTGGCTGGAAGTGAACGCAAGGATCGCTACGAGTAGAACTGGCATCAAGCGGTTCGGAGTCATGGCGCGGAGCCTAGCCAATCCGGTTCGGCGTGAGAACTGCGAAGTGCGCCACTGTCCGCCAGCCGTCCCGAGCTTCAGCGTGGCAATTCACCGGGCTAGCGGCTAAAGGAGGCGCGTGTCCACCGGACTTCAGCCGCCCGCGCCGCCCCGCCGCCGCCCCGCGTTCATCGCGGCGACGGTGCTGCTCGCGTTGCTCGTCGCGGCGCTGGTGGGCGAAGTCCTCGCGCGCGTGCGCGGCTTCAAGCCCTTTGCCGCGCAACCGGCGGACATCCGCGTGGAGCCGGGCGGAAAGCTGTTCCGTGTGTTGCCCGAGGGCGGCTTCGCGCATTTCCCCGGCGCGTTCAAGATCACGCTGCCCACGGGCTACGAGTTCCGCGTCACGCACGGCACGAACGGCCTGCGCACCGCGCATCCGCCGCTCGCACCCGACGTGAAGCCGCGACCGGAGCTGTGGATTCTCGGCTGCTCGCTCACGCACGGCTGGTCGCTGAATGACCAGGACACTTACCCTTGGCGCGTGCAGGCAGCGTTGCCGGAGTTCGAAGTGGCGAACGGCGGCGTGTCCGGCTACGGCACGCTCCACCAGCGGCTGCTGTTTCAGGAGTTGCTCAAGCAGCGCGGCAAGCCGGCGATGGTGGTCGTGGCCTATGGGCTGTTTCACGACTTTCGCAGCACGAACGTCCGCATCTGGCAGAAGGGCTTCGCGCCTTACAACCGTTTGCCGGATTTGATCTACCCCTTCGCCCGCCACAACGACGTCGGCGAACTCAGCTACGACGGTGCGCCCGCGACCTACGCCGAGTGGCCGTTGCAACGGCAGTCCGCACTCGTGCACTGGATGGAGCAACAGGCGAACATCGCGGAGGAGCGTCGCGTCCGCAGCCACGAGGTTTCACGCGCGCTGCTCAAGAACTGGGCGGGCGTCTGCCTGAAGGAAGGCATCCCGTTCATCGTGGCCGGCATCAGCTCCGACGCCGGGCCGATGCTGGAGTGGTGCCGCGTTGCGGGCATCAAGGCCGTGGACATCTCCGTGCCGCTCACCGTGCCAGGCAACACCAACGCCCCGCACGACGGCCATCCGAGCGCAAAGGCGAACCGGGTGTATGCGGAGCAGCTGGTGGCGTTCCTCAAGTCTGAAGTGCTCCCCAGACCCTGATGAGTCGCGGTTGATGAAGCGAAAGTGCGGGGGCGTCAGGCAAAGACCGGCACCTCGAACGAGGCTTCAAAGTCGTCCCGTTCGCTGTGGGCTGTTACCGTGACCACCCATTCCACATGCTGCGCGTCGTCGCTGGTCGGCTGGACGCCCGCCGGGATGTCGAAGCTCACCGGTAGTTCGAGGCGCTTGCGTCCCGCATTTTGCGCAACCACCGGGAATGGTCCGAACTGGGACGAAACCGTATCGTGTAGGAGGCGTCTGAGGCGGATTTTAAAACCCTCAGCCGCGTGCCGCCGCGACTGGATGCTAACGATCCCATTAAGTTTGCCTCCCACGCGACCAGGAAGCGTCCCCAGACGGAGGATCGATTCTCGACCCTGCCGCAGCCACCGCCGGGTGGCGAACATGGCATAAGCGACGAAACACATTACGATCGCGGTAATCGCCTAGGTTGCCCAGTCAGTGATGATCGCATGAAGCCCGTGATCAAGGATGCCCATGAACGCAAATCCGTAGCCGACTCCCGCTGGGACCAGCACCAGCAGCCATCGGGCCATGGCCTCGGAGCCTGTGGAAAACACCACTTCGCCCCGCGCCCAATCGGAGCGCCAGAGCCAAGGCTCATTTGGAGCGCTGGCCTGCCGTTGCCACGCACCTCCCCAGCGCCAGCATTCCTCCGCCGCGACGGCACACACGGCAAAGCCGAACAAAGCCAACTTCACTAACGGTTCAAGGCTGCCACTTCGTATCAGTCACCACGCAATCGCGCCGGCACCAGCGAGACAGACCGCCCTGGAGGGCCAGCGGTAATCCGTGAGCAGTTTCTTCATGCGATGCTGCGGGTTGTCGCACCCGGCCCGGCGTTGGTCAACGCTCAGATATGCTTCGAGTCGTCGTGGTCCTTCTGCGTGTAGCCGGAGTCCTGGCGCTGGAAGTTCACCGCGTTCTTCTTCACGTAGGCGGCGAAGACATCGTCCGCGCTCATGCCCAGCACCTGCGCCATGCTGATGAGGAAGTGGAACAGGTCCACGACCTCCACGCGCGCGTTCTGCTCGTCGAACTTCTGGTATTTGGCCCACCACTTCCACGGGACGCTGTCGGTCAGTTCGGCCATCTCCTGCTGCATGGCGCGGGTGTAGTTGAGGAGCCACTTGGTCTTCTCCTCCTCGCTCATGCCGTCGGTCTTGACGCCAATGCGCTCGTTGAGGGCCTTCTGCATCCGGAAGAGTTCGCGTAGCTGGTCGGGTGTTTCCATGCGCGAAGGGTGAAGTTCCGGATTCAAAGTTCAAGGTTCAAAGTAGCGCGCGGTGTGACCGTGAATTCCTCCGCCGCACCGCCGGTCGGTTTCTCCATTGAACTTGACGCGCCTGCCCGCCAGTGTTCCCGCGTTAGCCGTGAATCTTTCTGCCGCCAGCGCGAATCCTCCGGCGGCCCTCAACGAGGGCCAGCGCGCCGCGCTCCTCACGCTGCTCACGGACGAGGACACCGCCATCTACCAAGTCATCCGCGCGAAGCTCATTGAGCAGGGCCAACCGGCGAGCGAATGGCTGCGGGCGCACACCTTGAGCAGCGACCCGGTGCTGCGCCGGCGCGCGCAGGAGATCGTGGACTACTTCGAGCGCGGCGCGGCGGACAACCGCTTCCTCGCATTCTGCCTGAGCCGCGGCGAGGACCTGGACTTGGAGCAGGCCATCTGGCTCCTGTGCCAGACGCAATACCCGAACATCAACGCGCTAGCCTACTCCGCGCTCTTCGACAGCTACGCGGCGGACCTGCGCGTGCGCGTGGACTTTGGCGCGCCGCTGGATCGCATCATCGGGACGATCAACTATTTCCTGTTCAACGAACTCGGCTTCTCCGGGAACGAGAAGGATTACTCCGACCCGGACAACAGCTACTTGAACCGTGTGATTGACCGCCGCACCGGCAACCCGGTGAGCATGTCCGTCGTGTATCTGGCCGTCGCGCGGCGGCTGCGGCTGCCCGTCACGGGCATCGGGATGCCGGGGCATTTCATCTGCCGGCTCCAGACCTCGCGCGGCGAGGTTTACATAGACGCCTTCCGCAAGGGGAAGCTGATGACCAAGGGCGACTGCATCAAGTTCCTCATCAACTCCGGACACGACTTCCACGACGGCTTCCTCGCCGCCGTCACGCCGCGCCGCATCCTGCTGCGCATCTGCTCGAACCTCCACGGCATCTACAGCAACCTGGGCCTCGCGGAGGAAACCACCCGCTTCCAGCGCTACATCGTGGCGCTGTCGAAGTAGGCCTCCGCGCGGGCTGGTTTTGCCCCTGCGGCTTTCGCGGCTGTTCAACTCTGGTTCTTTCGGGCAACAATTCTCCGGCAACTCCATGAGCGACTCGCATCTCATCCTCGGCGTGGACATCGGCGGCACCAGCATCAAGGCCGCCGTCGTGGACACGCGCAAAGGCACGCTCACCTCCTCCGTCATCCGCACCAAGACTCCGGTGCCCGCCACGCCCAAGGGCGTCGTCGCCGCCATCGGCGAGCTGGCCAAGCGCCTCAAGTGGCGCGGCCCCGTTGGCGTCGGCTTCCCCGGCCTCATCAAGCACGGCGTCGTCCGACGCGCGCCCAACCTCGACCCGACGTGGGTGCGCCACGAGATCGTCGAGCACCTGCGTCGCGCCTTGGGCGTGAGTTTCGTCGCCGTCGGCAACGACGCCGACGCCGCTGGACTGGCCGAGGCGCGCTTCGGCGCGGGGCGCGGCGTGCGCGGCACTGTCGTGCTCGTCACGCTGGGCACCGGCATCGGCTCCGCCGTGCTGCACAACGGTTCTCTCTTGCCCGACACCGAGCTTGGCCATCTCGAGATCGGCGGGCAGGACGCGGAGAAGTTCGCCTCCACCGTCGCGCGGGAGCGCAACAAGTGGACGTGGGAGCAGTGGGGCAAAAACGTGGACCGCTACCTCACCACGCTCGAATACATGCTCGCGCCCGACCTCTTCATCATCGGCGGCGGCGTGAGCAGCGACCCCGAGCAATTCTTCCGCTATCTGGAAAACGTGGAGGCCAAGATCGTCCCCGCCACGATGGGCAACGACGCGGGCATCGTGGGAGCGGCGCTCTTCGCCGGGCCTGGCGTCAAGGCGCTGGCGAGGAAGCGGAAGCGCGAGGCGAAGTGATTTCCAGACGCATGACCACGAAGGCACTCAAGAAACTCCGCGACACCACGCCATTCAAGCCGTTTGACATCCACCTCGCCGACGGTCAGGTGCTCCCAGTCGTCACGCTGGGTCACCTGTTCTTCATGCCTGGCACCAGCGAGTTCATGCTGGTGCTGCCGGACGGCGGTTTCCGCATCGTGGACACTCACCAAGTGGTCAGCGCGGGGAAAAACGGAACGAAGTCGAGGACGGCAAAAGCCTGAACGGGAACGCGCGGCCGCTGAACGGAGGAGGCGGGCTGGTTGACCGAAGGAATCCCCTTTCGTCTCGACGGCTTACACCAAGCCCTTGATGGTCTCGCCGCCGGTGAGGGTGTCCAAGAGCGACTTGGGCAAGCCGTCCATCACGCGGACTTCGCCAAGGTCCAGCAGGGTGTGCATGACGGTGGCGAGGAGGTTTTGCATCGTGACCGGATTGTCAGCAGGAGAGCCGCCATCGCGGGAGGACGCGCCGATGACGCGGCCCATCTGCAAGCCGCCGCCATAGAGCATCAGCGGGGCGAGGCCGCCCCAGTGGTCGCGGCCGCCCTTCGCGTTGATGCGCGGCGTGCGGCCCATCTCGCCGCAGCAGACGAGGAGAATCTTGTCCCGCAGCCCGCGCGATTCGCAGTCCTCGATGAACGCGGAGACGGCGTGGTCGAAGGGGCGGCCCACGTAGTCCATGCCGGTGGTCATCGGGGCGTTGTTCACGTCGGCGTGCATGTCCCACACGAAGCTGGTGGTGACGGTGACGAAACCGGCGCCGCGTTCGCACAGGCGGCGGGCGAGGAGGAGGAGCTTGCCCAGCGTAGCGGAGTTGTCGGCGTAGTGCTCGCGGTTCTTCCACGCGGGGCTGAAGCGGTCGCGCGACGCGAGCGGCGCGGTGTCGTAACGGGCGACGACACGCGGATCTTCCTTCGTGAGGTCAAAAGCGTCCGAGATGCCGCGCTCAAGCGTGGCGAAGGCTTGCTGCTGGAAGGTGTCGGTGCCGTCGAACGCGCCGCTGGCCTCGACGCGGCGCTTCCATTGGTCGAGGGAACCGAGCAACTCGCGGCGGTCGTTGAGGCGCGACTGCGGGAGGTTGAGCTTCATGTCCGCCTGCAAGCCGCCACCGGCACCGGGCACGAAAGGCGCGTAGGCCGAGCCGAATTCCCCAGTGGACTCAAAGTTGCCGAACGAGGTGATGGCCGGACCGGACGCTAGGTCCACGGCGCGGGGGAAGAGGGCGACGTTGGTGGGCATCGCGGTGTCGGGGCGGAGCGCGCCGGCGACGCGGGCGTAGAGGGTGCCCATGTTGGCGCGGAGGGTATCGCGTCCGACGATGGGCTTGATGTCGTGGTTGGCATCGCCGGTGGCGAAGGAGCGGACGATGGAGAACTTGTCGTTAAGTTTCGCCAGGCGCTCGAAGGTGGAACCGAAGGTGATGCCGGGAATCTTGGTTGGGATTTCGCCGGTCGCAGAGCGGATCTCGCGGGGCGCGTCCATCTTGGGGTCGAAGGTCTCGAACTGGGAGGGGCCGCCGTGCTGGAATAGGAAGATGACGGACTTGTCGCGGAGGGGGAGCTTGGCGGACCGGGCGGTGGCCTTCGCCGCCAGCAGGTCCGCGAGGGTGAGGCCGCCCAGCGAAAGGCCACCGACGCGCAGGAACTGGCGGCGGTGCAGGCGGTCTTGCAGCGTTAGCATGAATCAAGTCTTGGACGTGGGCGGCGGGCGGGGGCATTCAACTGGCAAACGCTGAATTGACGCCGGTGCCCTCCGGTCTAGCGTTGTTGCGTGAACCACCTGACTCGTCTGCTCCCCGCGCTGCTCGTGTGGGGCCTCGCCACAAACCTCCTCGCCGCCACCGCCCACGACGGTTTGCCCTCCGGCCTCGACAAGCGCATCCCGCTCACCACTTCGCGCGTGGTAGGCTCGCCGGACCCCGCGTTGCCGATGCGGGCCAAGCGTGCATGGCCAGGGATGGATTTCAAGAAACCGCTTTTCCTCGGGCGCGACGCGGGCAGCGACCGATTCCTCGTGGTCGAGCAAGCCGCTCGTATTCTGCCGATTTCCCGCGACCAGTCTCAGAGCACGACGAACCTTTTCCTCGAACTGGCGGACCACGATTTTTACTCGTTCCACTTTCACCCTGGCTTCGCAACGAACCGCTTCGTCTTCGTCTTCGCGAATGGGCCAAACAAGTTGCAGACCAACAGCGCGGGCGTCGTGCTCGGCGGCACGAACAAATTCAACCGCATCCTCCGCTACACTGTCACGCCCGAGGGCAACGCGAACCCGGCGTCGGAGTATGAGATCATCAAGTGGTGGTCCAACGGGCACAACGGCGGCGAGATGGCGTTCGGCCTCGATGGGATGCTCTACATCACCTCCGGCGACGGCACGAGCGACTCGGACGGCAACAACTCCGGGCAGGACATTTCCGATCTGAACTCTGGCGTGCTGCGGCTGGACATCGAGCGGCCCGATGCGGGGAAGGCCTTCTCGATCCCGAAGGACAATCCGTTCTGGGATATTCCGAAGGCGCGGCCTGAGCTGTGGGCCTACGGCTTCCGCAACCCGTGGCGCATGACGATGGACCCGGCGGACGGCGCGCTGCTGGTCGGCGACATCGGGCAGGACTTGTGGGAGATGATTCAGCTCGTGACGCGCGGCGCGAACTTCGGGTGGAGCGTGCGCGAGGGGAATCATCCGTTCCACGCGCAGCGCGTGCCTGGCCCGCACCCGGTCACGCCGCCGCTTGTCGAGCACCATCACGCCGAGGCGCGCTCCATCACGGGCGGCGTGGTATATCAAGGCAGCAAGTTCCCCGAGCTGCGCGGCGCTTACATTTACGGCGACTACGGCACGGGCAAAATTTGGGCGCTCAAACGCAAGGGGAGCAAGGTCACGTGGCACCGCGAAATCGCCGACACGCCGCACGCGATGGTCGGCTTCTGCGAAGGCCGGGCCGGCGAGATCTTCTATGTGGATTACGCCGGACAACTCTACGAGCTGGAGCCGATGCCGCCTGCGACCAAGAAACGTCTGCCGTTTCCGAAGAAGCTCAGTGACAGCGGGCTGTTCGCGAAGGTGAAGGGCCACGTCGTGCAGCCCGCGCTGATTCCGTATTCCGTGAACTCGGAGTTGTGGTCCGACGGCGCGCACAAGGAGCGGTTCATCGCCCTGCCGGGCGAGTCGCAGATTGGGTTTGCGGAAGGCGGCGGGTGGAAGTTCCCCGAGGAGACCGTGCTGGTGAAGAGTTTCGCGCTCGATCTCGAGGCCGGGAACCCGAAGTCGCGCAAGTGGGTGGAGACGCGCTTCATGCTCTTCGAGCAGAACGAGTGGGTGGGCTACAGCTACCGCTGGAACGACTCGCAGACCGACGCGGAACTCGTCGAGGCCAAGGGCGCGGACCGCGATTACAAAATCAAGGACGCCCGCGCGCCCGGCGGTTCGCGCAAGCAGACGTGGCATTACCCCAGCCGCGCCGAGTGTATGACCTGCCACAGCCGCGCCGCCCAGTATGTGCTCGGGGTGAACACGCTCCAGATGAACCGCGACCACGACTACGCGGGCGGAAAGGCGAACCAGCTCCGCACGCTCGCGCACCTCGGTGCGTTCACGCTGAAGCCCGACAAGGCCGGCGTGGTGAAGCTGCCCAAGCCGCCGGAGAAAATGGCGAGCCTGCCGAATCCTTATGACGAGACGGCGGACTTGACCCTCCGCGCCCGCTCCTACCTGCACGCGAATTGTGCGCATTGCCACGTCGAGGCCGGCGGCGGCAACTCCGCCATCACGCTGAACTGGACCACCGCGCCGGAAAAAATGCGCCTCATCGGCATCGCGCCGCAGCACGACAAGTTCGGACTCGCGGACGCGCTGATCGTCGCGCCCGGCGCGCCGGAGCGAAGCACGCTGATCCAGCGCATGCTCCGGGTGGGGCAGGGCGGAATGCCGCCACTCGCGAAGTCACTCGTGGACGAGCCGGCGTTGAAGATGCTCGGCGAGTGGATTCGGCAGGTGAAGACGCCAGAGGGGAAGTGATTAGTAATTAGTGCTGAGTAGAGTCGCGTCGAGCTTCGCCAGTTGCGACCAATCACTGATTACTAAGCACTGCTTCAGGCCAACACTTCCCTCACCACGTTCCCACCCGGCGTGATCGGCCGCAGCCGCCCGCCCGCGTCCTCTACAAAGCTGTCCGGGTCAATGCCCATCGCGGCATAGACCGTCGCGATGAAGTCCGCCGGGCCGACGGGCTTGTCAGTCACGCGCTCGGCATTCTTGTCCGACGCGCCGTGGACGTAGCCGCGTTTCACACCCGCGCCGGTCATCAAGATGTTGTGGACGAACGACCAGTGGTCGCGCCCGGCGCTGCGGTTGATTTTCGGTGAGCGGCCCATCTCGCCCATCACGATGACGAGCGTCTCATCGAGCAGGCCGCGCGCTTGCAGGTCTTCACACAGCGCGGAGTAAGTCTGGTCGAGTGGCGGGAGGCGGTGGTTCTTGCAGATGTTGAAGTGGTCGGAGTGCGTGTCCCACGCGGTCGGGTCGCCGCCGGTCTTGTCGTAGGATTCCCAATACACGGTCACGAAGCGCGTGCCGCGCTCGACAAGCCGTCGTGCCGTCAGCGCCGACTCGCCGAAGAGGTGGCGGCCGTAGCGGTCGCGAAGGGCGGGTTTCTCGTCGCCGAGGTCGAAGGCGCGCCATGCGCTGTCGGTGGAGCTGTTGTCCGCGAGGATGTCGAGGGCTCGCTTCTGGTAGGCATCGTAGCGCTCGTAAGCCTCCGAGTTGCCGACGCGGTCGGCTTGAATGTGAAGCTGTTCAGCGAGCGAACGGCGGTGGGCGAAGCGGTCGAGCGTGATGTCGGCGGGAAGTTTGGTGCCGGGCACGAGGATGTTGCCGGCGGCCTGACGCTGCACGTCGTAGAAAGACTTCGCCTCGTAGGTGTCGCGCAACTCCACATCGGTCACGAGCGGGTCCCACTTGCGACCGAGCCAGCCGGCGAAGGGGCCGGGCCGGGTGATCTTCTGGCCCCAGCCGGGATTGCACGGCATCCAAACGCTCGCGGGCGCGGTGCTGCGGCTGGTGCGAGAGAGATACTCGACCATCGCGTTCATGCTCGGGGCCTGAGTGTTGAGCACGGGCACCAGCGACTCCAGCTTGTCGGCGGGCGCACCGGTCATCGTGTAGAGCATCCCGGCGCTGTGGTCGTTCTGATCGTGCGTGGCGGAACGGATGAGCGTGGAGCGGTCCATCCACTTCGCGGCGCGCGGAAGGTGCTCGCAGAAATGGATGCCGGGCAGCGAGGTGCGGATCGAGCCAAACTCGCCGCGAAGTTCGCGGGGCGCGTCGGTCTTTGGATCGAAGGTCTCCTGCACCGCCGGCCCGCCGAAGAGATACAGCAGAATGACAGACTTGGCTTTGCCCCGCCCAGGCTTCGCGGGAAGCGTCGCCTCCGCGCGGAGCAAATCCGGCAGCGACATGCCCAGCAAGGACAAGCCGCCGAGGCGCAGCATTTCGCGGCGGCGCAGGCCGTCGCAGGCGGCTTTGCTCTGTCCGGAGATTCTAATCATGGCGGTGTGCGCAGAAGCGGTCTGTTGCCGAGAACGGTAGCGGTGGAAGCGGACCCGTCAATGCGGGAAACCGGCTGCGTAGAACACAGGGCCAAGGGAATAAAGAATCTCAAAATTCACGATTGACAACGAAGTGCGGCGTCCTAATTTCAATATCAGTTAGTTCGATTTTGATTCGGGCGGCAGCACGTTTCTTCAGAGGGATTCCCCATCCCCACCTCCTTGGCGTCTGCTGCCCGAATCTTCTTTTTGCCCAAATCCGGTTCCCGCCCCCTCAATTCGCCGCCTGCATCGCCTTTACGTGCGCCATGTTGCGTTCCGCATCGCCTCGCTCGCCTTGGGCGTGCTGGTGTGGCCGGCATCAGGGTCGTGGTGGATGGATTTCTTCCCGCTGACGTTGTTGTAAGCCGCATACACGCTCGATGGTGGGCAGGTCGTGTCAATGAAGCCCACGGTGAAGATCGCGCCGGCCTTTGTGCGCGTGGCGAAGTTCATCGCGTCATAATAGCGGACGGCTTCCACGATGTTCGCGGGCGGCTGCTTGCCGGTGGCGATGAACTTGGGCCAGCCGTTGATGCGGTCGACCTTGAAGCCTGTGGGTCGCAGCCCGCAGGCGCGCCGGCGGCAAAGAATGTCACGCGCGCGTCCATCCCAGCGGCGACGATCGCCTGAAATCCTCCCTGGCTTGAGCCGTAAACCACCACTGTCTTGCCGTCCCACTCCGGCTGCGCGGTGAGGAAGTCCAGCGCCCTCACAAGACGCAGGAACATGCCGCGGAAGTAAACCGTGTCACGCGACTCGCGGCCACGCGCCCGATAGTCCTTCCGGTCACCCTTGGAGGTGTCCGTGTCAAACTTGTCCGGCTGGCCGTTGGGCAAGCCGTGCGCGTTGATGTCCAGCGCGAGGAAGTTCTGTTTCGCCCAGCCCACCGCACCGCCGAGGCTGGCGCTGTGCACGCCCGCGCCGTGGACGAGCAGGATGATGGGCAGGCTCATGGGCTTCGCGTTCTCCGGCTTCGCGAAGTAGCCGGACACCGGCGCGCCGACGGAGTCCGCCTGCAAGTCGGACGCCACCACACCGGCCATAGGGTGCTTCACCGGTGTGAGCCGCGCGTTGACCGGCACGGCGGCCAGTTGCTTCTTCTGCGCTGCCCAGAAGGCATCAAAGTCCGCCGGCACCGGGAGGCTCGGCTTGATCCCCAACCGGTCAACACCTGCGCCACCAAGGCCCGTGTATGGCCGCTTCTCCGCGCTGGTGAACGTCGCGCGGCACTGGAGGAAGCCAGCCGCGTCCAGCTTGCCCGTGACGCTCGCACTGCCGTTGATGAGCTTCACCTTGCCGCTAGTGGTGGGCGGCACACCGTCCTTCGTCAGCGTCCACGCACGTCGGCGTCGGCAACGGGCTTCTTGTCGAGTGTGAGTTCGAGCTTGAAGGTCACGGTCTCGCCTGACTTGTAGAGCGCGTCAGCGCGATCGGTCGTGACCTTGAGGACGTAGTTGGTGGAGAGACTGGCGTCCTGCGCGATGGCGGACACCCCGGGCATAAGCAGAGAGGCCAGCAACAGTGAACGACGAGCGAGGAGAATTTTCATGTCGCGGATCATCCCGATCAACCCCGGCACGAAAAGCCAATTTCCCTCCGTTCCAAGAGGCCGTGTTCAGCAAGCAATGGCACGGATCGGAGACAGAAGAGTGATCTCTCCTGGACCAGATTCCTTTCCTGGTGGAGATCATGATCGTCGTCGCGGTCATCGGCATCATGGCGTCCATCGCGCTGCCGAACTTCGCCAAGGCGCACGCCACGGCCCAGCAGAAAGCCTGCGTGAAGAACCTCACCGTGCTCGACCAGACCAAGCAGCAGCGGGGCTTCGAGAACAAAATGCAGCCCACTTCCACGCCAACGATCCCGGAAATCCAGGCGTATTTCGGCCAGACCCGGATGCCCGTCTGCCCCGCTCGCGGCACCTACACCCTGGGACGACTCGACCCAACCCCACCAGCACCCCCTCGGCCCTTGGCCACACGCTGTGACGCGGCCGTCTGGCGGCTGTGAATTTCCCCTTCGCCGCCACGCGTCCATTGTGCTCAAATTGAAACCTATGAAACAACTCCTCGCCTGCCTCCTTGCCGTCGCGGCCCTCACCCACGCCCAGGCCGCCGCGCCGAAGCCGTTGCGCGCCCTCATCATCGCCGGCGGCTGCTGCCATGACTACGGGATGCAGCCCATCATCCTCAAGGAAGGCCTAGAAGCCCGCGCGCACATCGAGGTGGATTACGTCGTCGCCGTGGACGCCGCGCAAAAGCCCGACCGATCCACCAAGGCGAAATTTGCGAAATACGAGAAGCCCGACTGGGCCAAGGGCTACGACGTCATCATCCACGACGAATGCTCCGCCGATGTGAAGGACCTGGACTACGTGAACAACATCCTCTCCGCGCACAAGGCCGGCGTCCCCGCCGTGAACCTCCACTGCGCCATGCACAGCTACCGCGTCGGCCAGTTCCGCGACCCCGTGCTGCCCGGCTCCTCGGACTCGCTGTGGTTCGATCTCCTCGGCATCCAGTCCACCGGCCACGGCCCGCAGGTGCCGATCCAGGTGACAATCGCGGACAAGAACCACCCCGTCACCAAGACACTTGCCAACTGGACCACCGTCAACGAGGAGCTTTACAACAACATCAAAATCTTCCCCTCGGCCATCCCTCTCATGAAGGGCAAGCAAGTCATCAAGCAGAAGGACGGCACGGAGAAGGAAGTCGAGTCCGTCGTCACCTGGGGCAACCTCTACGGCAAGACCCGCGTGTTCAGCAGCACGCTCGGCCACAACAACGCCACCGTCGGCGACCCGCGCTATCTCGACATGGTCACGCGCGGCCTGCTCTGGAGTTGCGACAAGCTGAACGACACCTACCTCAAGCCGACGCCGAGCGATCCCGTGCCGCCGTCTGCGAAGCCCTTCCTGCTGAAAGCGGCGGAGAAAAAGTAGGCCGGACTTGGTTCAACTTCGAAGGGCGCGGACATCACCCGCGCCCTTTTTCTTTTCCGTGAACCCGTGGCGAGCGCGGCCTCGCCTGCCGTGGAGCCGAGCGTGAGTGAACCCAGCAGTCGCCGAGGTCGGAGGAGAAAGTCGTTAGTAATTAGTGATTAGTTGGTCTGGGACATCCGCGCGACGCACTCACTACTAATTACTCATTACTTGCCCCGCATCCGCCTGGTCAATTCTGCCGGACGATCTGGAGGGAGCCGAGGTCGAACCACGCGCGGCCCTTCTCGGCGCGCAGCTCGCAGACCAGGACGACCTCGGTCGAGGCGGTTGGCACGTCAAACTCGAAGGTGACTTTCTTCCAGTCACTGTCGCCACTGAGCTGGTTCGGACGCGAGGAGCCGGAGATTCGCAGGCCCGCGCCCTCGCCCGTCGGCTCCTTCAACGGCACGACGCCCTTGGTCGCGATCTTGCCCTCGAAGCGATACTTGCCCGCGTCCAGCAGCACGCGCGAGCGCCACGAGGCGACGACGCGGTCGGGCTTCTCCAGGTTGATCTCGAGGGACTTCACGCCGCCGTGGTCGGCGGCGTCGGCCATCTTCGGCTCGCCGGCGTCGGCCTGCGCCTCCCACTTGGCGAGCTTGAACGCGCCGTTGGCGTCGGGCTTCAAGGGCTTCATGGGCTGGATGCCGAGCTGCTTCTGAATGCCGGTGATGCGCGCGAGCACGCGGTTGTTCATGTCACGCGCGGCGTTGTCGAAGTTCTTGGCCGAGCCCTCGTTGATCTCGGCCAGCAGGGGGCGGACGCGCGTGTGGACCTTGGCAATCTCGTTCGTGAGGAACTCGGCGGTGAAGACGTTCGTGAGAATCTGGCCGACGCGGTCACGATACTGGAGCTTGATCTGCGGCAACTGCCAGAGGCCGCTTGTGACGAGGCCGCCCATGCTGTCGAAGACCGGGAAGTTCGGATCGCCGAAGAGCTGGTCCATGCCCGATGGGAGGAAAACGATCTTGTTCACAGCCGGATGGTTGTAGAGGCGGTAGTTGTTGCGGTTGCGCGCGTAGCCGTCCCAGTGCGCGGTCATCATCTCCATGGCGACGAGCGAGAGGAACTGGTCAATCGCGAGCGTCTGGTTGAGCCGTTCGGCGCGCTTGGCGAGGTCCGGCTCGCGCGCGGCGGCGACGAGTGCCTTCAAGTCCGCCTGCTCGTCGGGGCCGGGGCCGGACTTGCGGGACTTCTTCTGGTCGAGGTCCGCGCAGAAACCGCCGTCGTAGAAGTTGCCGGACTTGCTGCCGAACTGGTTCAGGAGGAACTGCGTGTCGAAGCCCTCTTTGAGCACGTAGAAGCCGAGGTCGCGCCCATTGAGCCAGACGCGCGCGTGCGAGATGCGGGGCGCGGGGACGCCGCCGGCATTGAAGATCACGGAGGCGAGATGCTCGCAGAGATAGCTGCCGTCCTGCACGGAGTTGTTCAGGTGCAACTTGTCGAGGCCGTGGAATTTCTGCTTCTCGCGGAACTTGTCGAAGTTGAGCGTGAGCGCCGGGCGGTCGCCGACGGGGCGGAAGCTGCCTGCCGCGCCCTTGAGGTGGATGCCCACCTCGCTGTAGATGAACTCGTCGCCCTCGCGGATCGTGCAACGGACGAAGGAGCGGTTGTCCTTGTTGAGCTTGGCCAGCTCGGCGGGGGAAATCTCGATGCGGAGCTTGGGGATGCGACCCTCACGGAAAAAGACCTGGTCGGCATCGTCGTGCTGCGCGGCGCGCGCGTGGGTGGCGAGCAGCAGCGCCGCAATTCCGGCGAGGAGCCGGAGGGTCAGGCGTCGGGTCAGGCCGTGACGATTTGAAAACATCTGCGTTTCGACTGCGCGCCGTGCGTAGTCGTTCGAGAATATTGCTGAAAACTTCCGAGCTGCAAGCCGCGCGCTGCAGAGTAGCGGGGACACTCTTGTCCCCTTTGAAAAAATGCCGAAAGGGTGCGACGGGCGCGCTGATGGGGGACAGGAGTGTCCGCCCTCACGACTCTCACCGGTTCTGCTCACGGTAGCGGCTGGGCGGCGTGCTGATCTCGCGGCGGAAGACAACACTGAGATACTCCCTGTGGTTGAAGCCCGTGCGCTCGGCGATGGCCTCGAGCGTCAGGTCGGTCTCGGTCAGCAGCTGCTTCACGCGGTGGAGCTGGACGCGGAGGATTTCCTCGTGCGGTGTGCGACCGGGCAGCTTGCGGATGCGCGCCTCCAGCAGCCGACGCGACTGCGGCACGGCGTGCAGCACGTCCTGCACGTTGATGCCGTCGCAGGCGTGCTCGCGGATGAAACGCACGGCGCGCGAGACGTGCTGGTCCTCGATGGCCAGCACGTCCGTGGACTGGCGCGTGGCGACGCCGAGCGGGGGAATGAGGTGCGTCTCGCCGCGGGCCTTGCCACCGCTCATCAAGGTGTCGAGCAGCGCAGCGCCCTCGTAGCCGGTGCGGCGGGTGTTCGGGATCACGCTCGAGAGCGGCGGGTGCGCCAGCTCGCAGAGAAGCTCGTCGTTGTCCGCGCCCACGACGGCGACCTCGTCGGGCACGGGGACTGCGAGACGGCGGCAGGCGTCTAGCACCTGCGTGCCGCGCAGGTCGTAGCAGGCCATGACGCCGACAGGCTTGGGCAGCTTGCGAATCCACCGGGCGATCTCCTCGGTCTCATCGTGGTCGGCGGCGCGGCTGCCCGCCGGCTCGTAAGGAATGCAGTTGCCACCCTCGGCTCGGACGGCGCGCTCGAAATGCTCCTGCCGCCAGGTGGACCAGTTGAACCGCCGGTCGCCGCAGAAGGCGAAGTTGCGGAAGCCGCGCTCCCGCAAGTGCTCGAACGCCATCTGCGCGATGGCCGCGTCATCCGTCTCGAACCACGGCAGCGACGGCACAAGGCGCGCGGCGCTTATGTCCACGATGGGCAGCCGGATCTTTTGCAGCTCGCGCGCGATGGCGGGGGCTAGACTCGCTGCGTTCCCCAGTGCCAACGGCATGAATCTGCAACTCGCGCTGAATCCGCACATGGTTTTCGAAGCCATCGCATACGGATGTGCGGTTGGGCTGTATTTCTACATTCGCCGTCGGGCTGGGCGCGCCCCGTTTCCGCTGGAGACGATCTTCTGGTTGATCTGTGGCTGCCTGTTCGGCGCATGGCTCGGCTCCAAGGTCGTGGTGCTGCTCGCAGGCCTCCGCGACCTTGCGGCCGGCAACTCTTGGGACCGACTCCTGACGAACGGCAAGAGCACCATCGGGGCGATCCTCGGCGGCTGGGCGGGAATCGAGTTCGTGAAAAACCGGCTCCAGTTGCGCACGCAGACCGGGGAGTTCTTCGTGTATCCACTCGCGGTCGGCGCCGCCATCGCGCGCATCGGGTGCTTTCTCACGGGGCTTGACGATCAAACCCACGGCGTTGCAACCGCCTTGCCTTGGGGGGTGGATTTTGGAGATGGGGTGGTGCGGCACCCGACCCAACTCTATGAAGCCGTTTACGTCATCGTGCTGGCCGTCGTGCTGCAGCTCCCGGCCGTTCGAGGAGCGAGCGATTCTCCAGTAACTTTGTTTCGCAGGTATCTGTTAACTGCCTCGCGTGTCACATGGCGGAGATAGATGGCGTCGCCTACCTCGGTGCCGGCACCAAGACCCTCGACGAAATGATTCTGGGCAAGGCCGCGCAACACGTGACGGATCTCGCGCAACTCACCGCCCTCCGCGCCGATCCGCTCGACAGGGCCACGGCCAGGAGCGCGCACGAAATCCTTCGCCGCCACCATCACCCGGCGTTTGATCCGCTGACCCGCGGACGCTCCACGGCGTTCCCCGCCTCCCATGTCGAGATGCACATGCGGGCGCACGGCGGGGCCATGCCGGCAGCCGGTGAGGTCGGTCGCGGCGACGTCAAGACCTCGCCCCTCTGGCATGCGGCAGCCAAGATGCCCTTCCAACGCTGGTATTGTGACGGCAGCTTCCAAGGCACCTTTCCCCTCATGGCCTCCTCCATGGAACTGGCACTGGACCAATCCTTCGACAAGCTCGCCACCTCGGTGCTACCGACCATTCAGGCGGACTTCAAGAGCGTCATCCAACACCTGCGCCCGCCGCGTTATCCCTACCCCGTGGATGCCAGCCTGGCTGCCAAGGGCAAGGCCCTGTTAGAGTCAGACAAGCTCGGCTGCGCCACCTGCCACGGAACCTACGACGGGCAGGGCAACATCCGTTGGACCGGCCTCCACACGGAGGTCGGCACCGATCCCGACCGCATGGAAATAGTCAACGCCGGATTCACCGCCGCCTTCAACGGCAGCCCGATCGCGAAGGAAGGACAGTTGAGCCGGAGCAAAGGCTACGCAGCAACACCCTTGACCGGCGTCTGGGCCAACTTCCCCTACTTGCACAACGGCAGCGTGCCGACGCTCTACCATCTGCTCGGCCCCGCTTCCGAAAGGCCGGGCGTGTTCAGTGTGCTTGCGGCTCGCAAGCTGGACAAACCGAAGGTGGGCCAGGCGCTTAACCCGGAGATGCCAGCAACACAGGCGCGCGACAAGGCGCACTTGCTCCGCGCGCACGGTGATGACCGTGATTGGTTTAACACCCGGCGCTTGGGCAACGGAAATCAAGGGCACGATTTCTGGTCCCGAATCGCGAGCGACGACAACCGGTGGGCCTTGATCGAGTATCTCAAGACCTTGTGATGCGCCCGCTGAGTTTGCCCTGAACCCCGCTGCATCATTCCGACCAAGCCGGAACGATTTAGAGTTCAGTGGACAGTCGGTGAGGGAACTCCATTGCCTTCTGATACAGAACACTGATTTCTTCCCCCCAACCCCGGAACGCGTAACACTTCTCCGATGTCCCAGCCCACCGCCGCCACGCCAAGCCCCGGCCAGTTGCTCCCCACGCTCGGCCTGTTCACCACGACGATGCTCGTGGTGGGGGGCGTCATCGGGTCGGGCATCTTCCGGAAACCGGGCGTGATGGCGGGGCAGCTCGGGTCCACGGAGCTGCTGCTAGCGGTGTGGGTGCTCGCGGGCGTCATCACGCTCTTCGGCGCGCTGACCAATGCGGAGATTTCCAGCTTCATCTCGGAGACCGGCGGCCAGTATGTGTTCTTCGAGAGAATGTATGGGCCGTTCGTCGCCTACCTGTTCGGCTGGGCGGTCTTCGCGGTGATTCAGACGGGGAGCATCGCGGCGCTAGCGTATGTGTTCGCAGAGTATTGCACCAAGCTCCAACCGCTGCCGGAACTCAGCAGCGCGGCGGCGGAGTGGTCGTTCCATGTCCCGTTCATCGGGGACATCGCGCCGATGAAGGAGTTCGGTGTGAAGTGTCTCGCGGCGTTTGTCATCGTGGTGCTGACGACGGTGAACTATCTCGGCGTGCGCTTCGGCGGCGCGGTGCAGAACATCTTCACGGTCGCGAAGCTCGCGGGCATGGCGGCGCTGTTCCTCGCGGCATTCCTCGTGACGGGCGCGGGCGGGAGCGTGGCAAACTTGTCCACGTGCGTGCCGGCGTTGCAGAAGCACGGGTTTGAACTCGCGGTGGCCATCGCGGCGGCGCTGCAAGGCGCGTTCTGGGCGTATGACGGCTGGGTGAAGACGACGTTTTGCGCGGGGGAGGTGCGTGACCCGCAGCGGAATGTGCCGAGGGCAACGGTGCTGGGGATGTTCATCGTGACGGGGATTTATCTGGGGCTGAACCTCGCGTATTGCTGGGTGCTGCCCGCCGAGCTGATGGCGCAGTCGAAGCTGGTCGCCGCCGACGTGGCCGAGCGCGTGATGAGCGGTGGCGGCAAGTGGATTGCAGTGGTGGTGATGATTTCCACCTTCGGAGCGAACAACGCGACCATCCTCGCCAGCGCCCGGGTGTATTTCACGATGGCGCGACGCAATCTCTTCCCCGCCATGCTGGGCCGGGTGCATCCGCGCTTCCACACCCCGGCGGCATCACTGGTCGTGCAAGGGCTGTGGAGCATCGCCCTCGTGTTCACCGGGACGTTCGACACGCTGACGGACACGCTCATCTTCGTGAGCTGGATTTTCTACGGCCTCGGCGCGTATGGCGTCTTCGTCCTGCGCCGCAAGGAGCCGGACGCGCCGCGTCCCTACAAGGTGCCGGGCTATCCGTGGGTGCCGGGAATCTTCGTCGCGTTCTCCGCCGTGTTCCTCGTGCTGACCATAGTGAACGACGTGAACACATATCGTGCGGCGTTGGCGGCGGGAAAGCCCGGCCTGCTCAACTTCGCGCTCGGCACCGCGCTGGTGCTCATCGGCGTGCCGATTTACTTCTTCTACCGGCGCAGGGCGGAGCGGAGCAAGTGATGGAGCGCCGGCTTTCAAGCCAGCTTGGGTCGGGACGGAACGATTGCGTGCGTTTGGTCTGTGACCTTCTGCGCACCTATTGGTTGCTGCTCAATGCCGCCTGCTTGACTTGGCCCTCCCTCCTCCGAACTCGCAAAGCCGGCTTGGAAGCCAGCGCTCCATCTGCATCTTTCCGGCTTAGTAGTCCGCGATGGAGCCGTCCTTGAGCCGGCCGCGCGTGGGCCACTCGGGCTTGGCGGGTGTGCGGGAGATTTCTTCGAGCCGCGCTTCGTTGACCTCGCAGCCGAGGCCGGGTGTGGTGGGCAGCGAGGCGTAGCCATCCTTGTCCACTTCCCAGCTTTTCCGAATCAAGTCCTTCGGCGTGATGCTCGGGTAGTATTCGTGGATGAGGAAGAGCGGCACGGATGCCGAGACGTGCAGGCTCGCGGACATGCCGAGGTCGGTCGTGACAGAATGCGGCGCGATGGGGACGTGATAGGCCTCGCCGAGCATGGCGATTTTCAGCAACTGCGACGGCCCACCCGTGTGCGCCATGTCCACTTGAAGGAAATCGCCGATCCGCTCTTGGAGATAGGGAATCACGTCCCAGATGGTCCGCGCCTGCTCGCCGATGGCCAGCGGGATTTTGACATGCTGCTTGATGCGCTTGAAGACCTCGATGTTCCCCGGCACGGCGGGTTCCTCGATGTAAGTCACGTCGTAGGGCTGGATCGCGCCGGCGAGCTGGATGAGGAACGGCGGCGGCAGCGCACAGTGGGCGTCGAGCATCACCATGCCCGCCGGGCCAACCTGCTTGCGGGCGTTGGCGATGTTGCGCACGTGCCGCTCCATGTCGGCGGGGGTGCCGGAGAATTCCTCCGATCCCGCGCCCACCTTCGTCGCCGTGGCGGAGGGATACACGCGGACCTTGTCGCGCGTGGGGCCGCCGAGCAGCCGATACATGGGCACGCCCCAGAGTTTCCCGGCGATGTCCCACAGCGCCATGTCAATGCCCGCCAGCGTGTGCGTCATGAACGGCCCGCCGCGCATATCGCGGTGCGAGCGGTAAATCTTCTGCCAGAGGAACTCGATGCGCGTGGGGTTCTCGCCGTCGAGCAACTCGAAGAGCGACTTGGCCAGCAACGCGGCGACGTAAGGCTCGAGCTGGTCAATCTCGCCCCAGCCGGTGACGCCGTGGTTGGTCTCGATCTTGAGATAGACCTTCCGCTGCATCGGCGTGGCGGTGAGCTTGGTGATGCGGATGGAGCTGGTGCGGTCCGCGACGCTGGCCACGACTTTGTCGGCAGCGGCAACCGAGTGCGGCAGGGCAAAGCTGGCGGCGGCGGGGGCGAGGGCGGTGAGGAGGTTGCGGCGATTCCACATAAGCTGGCAGCAGTCAGGGTGTGAGAGCGGTGCGTTGTGCGGACGAGAGTCATGGCGGACGCACGAAAGGTCGAGGCTGGAAGCACGGCGGGCGCAATTCGACACGGACGGATGCGCGGCTCGCGTCGCCCCTGAATGCTGTCGAGGGCTGGGTCGAATCCGCCGGCAGGCCAATGAGAAATGCCTGAGCCTGCGTTTCGCGCTGGCTCCGGTTCCCGCCACGCAATTGTCACTTTCCACCGACACGCCGCGTGCCTAAGCTGCGCTCCCTTTGGCATGGCCACCACCGTCACCAGATTCGCACCGGAGCACTTCCTCAACCGCGAGTTGAGCTGGCTGGCCTTCAACCAGCGCGTGCTCGACGAGGCGCTTGACCCCACCACGCCGCTGCTCGAGCGCGTGAAGTTCTTCTGCATCACCAGCTCGAACCTCGACGAGTTCTTCGAGGTTCGTGTGGCCGGCATCAAGCAGCAGATCGAGAGCGACGTGGTCGAGCGGAGCGTGGATGGACTGACCGCGAGCGAGGGATTCCGCGCCATCCACCGCCGCGTGCGCGAGATGGTCGGGGCGCAGTTCCGCTGCTGGCGCGAGCAGCTCGTGCCCGCTCTCGCGGAGAATGGGATTCGCTTCCTCGGGGTCGCCGAGCTTGGCCCTGCCGACCGCGTGTGGATGGAAAGCTATTTCCATACGCAAGTCTGGCCCGTCCTCACGCCGCTCGGTCTCGACCCCGCGCATCCTTTCCCGCAACTGCTCAACAAGACGCTCAACCTCATCGTGCAGATCGAGGTGCGGCTGAACAGCGGGAACCACCGGCGGCTCGCAGTCGTGCAGGTGCCGCGCGCGCTGCCCCGGCTGGTCAAGCTGCCGCGCGACGACTCACGGCAGGACTACGTCTTTCTGGCGCACCTCGTCGGCCACTATCTCGCTGACCTGTTTCCGGGGACGAAGCTGCTCGGCCACTGGCAGTTCCGCGTCACGCGCAACAGCGAGCTTTACATTGACGAGGAGGACACCGCGAACCTGATCAAAGCCGTCGAGGAGGAGCTGCACAACCGCCGCAAGGGAGAGGCCGTGCGACTCGAGGTCTCCGCCGACTGCCCGCCGGACATTCGCGCCGAGCTGCTGGAGAAACTCCATCTCGCCGAGGACGACCTCTACATCATTGACGGCCCGATCAACCCGGTGCGGCTCATGGCCATTGTCGAGGGCGACCATTCACCGGAACTGCGCGACCCGCCGTTCATCGCGCGCGTGGCTCCCGCGCTGCGTGACCAGACGGACCTTTTCGCCGCCGTCCGCGAGCGCGACGTGCTGCTGCACCATCCGTTCGACAACTTCAGCAGCGTCGTTGAACTGCTCGCGCAGGCAGCGGAAGACCCGGACGTGCTCGCCATCAAGATGACGCTCTATCGCACCGGCGGCGACCCGCGCATCGTCGGCGCGCTGATGAACGCCGTGCGCAACGGCAAGCAGGTCACAGCCGTCGTCGAGCTGAAGGCCCGCTTCGATGAGGCCAACAACATCGCGTGGGCGCGGCGGCTGGAAGAGGCGGGTGTCCACGTCGTCTATGGCCTCGTGGGCTACAAGGTCCACGGCAAGATGACGCTCATCGTGAGGCGCGACGCTGACGGCATCCGCCGCTACGTCCACCTCGCCACCGGCAACTACAACGCCACCACCGCGCGCTTCTACACGGACCTCGGCCTGCTGACGTGCCGCCCGGAGTTCGGCAACGACGCGTCGTCGCTCTTCAACCTGCTCACGGGCATCTGCCAGTTCCAAGGCACGCGGAAATTCCTCGTCGCGCCCTTCGAGCTGCACAGCCGAATGCTCAAGCTCATCGAGCGAGAGTCCGCGAACGCGAAGCGCGGCCTGCCCGCGCGCATCATCGCCAAGCTGAACTCGCTCGTGGACCGCGACATCATCGAGGCGCTCTACCGCGCGTCGCAGGCGGGCGTGAAGATTGACCTCATCGTCCGTGGCATCTGCTGCCTGCGCCCCGGCGTGAAGGGTGTGAGCGAGCGCATCACCGTGCGCAGCGTCGTGGACCGCTTCCTCGAGCACAGCCGCATCTTCTACTTCGAAAACGCCTGCCAGCCGGAGGTCTTCGTCGGCAGCGCCGACTGGATGCCGCGCAATTTCTTCCGCCGCGTCGAGGTCGTCTTCCCGATCGAGGACGGCAACCTCCGCGACCGCGTGAAGCGCGAACTGCTCGACACCGTGCTGGCCGACACCGTGAAGGCCCGCGTGCTGCAAGCCGACGGCACTTACCAACGCGCGACCCCGAAATGCGGTGCGAAGGCCGTGCGCAGCCAGACGGAGTTCATCCGCCTGGCATCGAATGGCTCCGCGCCCAAGGGCCGGTCCAACAAGGCGAAGCCACGCGCCGCAGCAGTGAAGCTGCGGCCGCGCCCTTGAGCACGCTTGAGTCGTCCCGTCAGGTTCACGGGCGCTCCAGTTGCAGCTTCAGGAACTCGAAGGCCTTGCGGTGAGCCTCATCAATTTCCCCGCGCGCGGCTCCCGCCAGCCCGTGTTCGCCATTGGCCACTTGATGAAACTGATGCGCGATGCCATGGTTCTGAAGCTCCCGCGCCATCATCTGTGACTGCTCGAAGGGCACGTCGGTGTCCGTAGTGCCGTGGATGAGCACGGTGGGCGGATGGCCGGCGCGGACGTTCTTCGCCGGCATGAAGGGGAAAAACTTTTCCGGCTCGGCTCGCGGATCCCAAGTAGTCACGGCCTTGGGCCATGCCCCGGTCTGGCGACACCAGTTGTAGAAGATGCCGCCGTCGCCCTTGCGGTCGCGGGAGTCCGCCACCGGCGGCCCGCCTACCTGCTGCCACGCCTCCTCGGCGGTGAATTTCTTCTGGTTGTGGCGTGCGTGCGGACTCGGCGCGGCATACCAGTCGCCAACCAAGTCGCCGTAACCCCAAAACGCCAGCAGCACGCGCGGCCGCGGCTGGACGCGATGGCCGGTGACGAGCGTGAGATAACCGCCCGCCGAACCGCCCGTCACGGCGATGCGATTCGGATCAAGATGGAACCGCACCGGCCCCTCGCGACGGAGCCATTTGAAGGCGTCCTCCACGTCTTCGATAATGCCAGGCAGTTTGGTTTCCGGCGCGAGGCGGTAGTCGATGGAGACCAGCACGTAGCCGTTGGTGGACGCGAAGTTCTTCACCGCCGCGCTGAGGCCCTCGCGATGCCCGTTGATAAGCGCGCCGCCGTGAAGCCAGACCACCCGGGCGCACCTTCACGTCACGAAAAGCGAAGACGTCGGCCTTGATCTCGAGGCCGCCCACCTGCTTGTAAACAACGGTTTACTTTTGCATCGGCTCGTCTGCCGCGTGGAGTGGCTGGAGGCTGGCGACAAGCACAAGTGCGAGGAAGCACGGAGTTTTCATTTCGGACTCGGTGGGTGGGTGTCAGGCAGACACGTCAGGTGAGAATCTCTTGGATGACTCGCCCATGCACATCCGTGAGGCGCTGGTCGCGGCCGCCGAAGCGGAAGGTGAGGCGTTCGTGGTCCATGCCGAGTTGGTGGAGGATGGTCGCGTGCAGGTCGTGGATGTCCACGCGGTGCTCGACGGCGCTCATGCCCATCTCGTCCGTGGTGCCGTAAGTCATCCCGCCGCGCACACCGCCGCCGGCCATGAAGATGGTGTAGCCGCTGACGTGGTGGTCGCGGCCATCCGTGCCGGAGGAGTGCGGCGTGCGGCCCATCTCGCCGGCCCAGAGGATGAGCGTCTCGTCGAGCAGGCCGCGCGCCTTCAAGTCGCGGATGAGCGCGGCGACGGGCTGGTCCGTGATGCGAGCGTTCTCCTCGTGGCGCTTGCGCAACTCACCGTGCTGGTCCCACGGCGCGTTGTTGTTGTGCGTGAGCGGGCAGGTGACCTCGATGAAGCGCACGCCGGCCTCGACCATGCGCCGCGCCCGCAGACACTGGAGCGCGTAGAACTTGTCGAAGTCATTCGCGCGGTCCACGCCGTAGAGGCGGAGCGTCTCGGCGCTCTCGCCGCTCACGTCGCAGAGCGAAGGCACGAGCGACTGCATCCGCGCGGCGGTCTCGTAGTTCTTGATGGCGGACTCGATGGCGTCGGAGCCGCCGAGGGACTTCGCGGTGGCCGAGTCTTGCTCACGGAGGAAATCCAGCTTCGCGCGCTGCAACGCGGCGGGGTCGGCGGGCGTGATGTTGTCCACGGGCCGGCCCTTAGCGCGGACGGGCGTGGCCTGATGCGTCGCGGGGAGGAACGAGCTGGCGAAGTTCTGCGAGCCGCCGTTGGGCACCCAGTCGTTGTTGAGCAGCATGTAGCTCGGGAGCTGTTCGTTCTCGGTGCCGAGGCCGTAGGAAACCCACGAGCCGAGACTCGGCGCCGCGCCGATGCTGCGGCCCGTGTGGAGCAGCAGGCTCTGCGCGCCGTGCAACGGCGTCTCGCCGACCATCGAGCGCACGACGCAAAGCTCATCCGCGACGCCCGCGATGTGCGGCAGGAGGTCGCTCACCCACAGGCCGGACTGGCCGCGCTGTTTGAACTCCCACTGGTTCTTCAGCCACTTGCGGTTCGCGCTGACGCTCTGGGAAAGCTCATCGGCACGCCACTGCGCGGGCTGGCCGTTGCGCTTCGTCAGCTCGGGCTTGGGGTCGAAGGTGTCCACATGCGACACGCCGCCATCCATGAAGAGAAAGATGACGTGCTTGGCGCGGGGCGGGAAATGCGGAGTGCGGAATGTGGAGTGCGGAATGGCTGAGGCCGCTGTGCGCCCGAACAAGCCGGCGAAGGCGAGCCAGCCGAAGCCGAGGCTGGATTGCTGGAGGAAGCTGCGACGCGTGGCGGCGGGCACGAGGCGACCGGGGCAGAGGGAAATACGCGTTACGAGTGTGCGGGATTTGGTTGTGTGTTCGGAGCCGTTCTCCCTCACCCCGGCCCACTCCCGCTGGGAGAGGGAGCCAGTTCGACAGCTGTTCGACTCACTGGACGATTCAGCGACACCGGACGCGGACTGCGATTCTCCCTTTCACAGCGTGAGAGGGCCGGGGTGAGGGAGGAGCGCGCGTCCAGCCAGAACGCCCGTGCCAACACAGCTCAAGTTCCTTTCAGTGGACATAGATGAACTCCTTCACGTTGAACAGCGCGTGCGCCACGTCGTGCCAGACGGGCGCGCAGGCCATGAGCGCACCGGGCGCGAGGCCGTGCAGTTCCGCCGAGCGCGACGCGAGCTTCACGAGTCGTGACAGCTCCTCGTCGCGTGGCGGGCGGCCGAGCGCGGTGGCGAACATCGCCTTGGCCCGCGCCTCGGGAGTGGTTGCGCCGTCCTTGAGCACGCGGTCGCCCCAGTGCTTCGCCATCGCGAGGACGAACGGGTCGTTGAGCAACGCGAGCGCCTGGTCGGGGACGTTGGTCACGTCGCGCTTGCCGGTGGTGAGCTTGGGGATGGGCTGGTTGAAGAGCGCGAGGAACTTGGGCGGCTCCATCAAGGTCATCTTCAAGTAGAGGCTGCGGCGACCCAACCCATCGAGCGGCCCGCTGAAAAGGCGCTTCGCCGCGTCCTGCGCGGTGCGATAGGAGTCAATCGGCTCGCCGCCCAACGCGGGGTCGAGGCGGCCGGAGACGGCGAGCAGCGCGTCGCGGATGGACTCGGCGTCGAGTCGCTGCTGGGGGAAATGATGCCACAGGCGATTCTCCGCATCCTTGGTGAGGGCCGCCGCGCTCGTCGTGCTGGCC
Source organism: Verrucomicrobiales bacterium (assembly GCA_005791875.1). Taxonomy (GTDB): domain Bacteria; phylum Verrucomicrobiota; class Verrucomicrobiia; order Limisphaerales; family SXTU01; genus SXTU01. The sequence goes on along the minus strand of SXTU01000063.1, from coordinate 40,024 downwards.
TGCCGCCACGTCGCGGACGTGACCATGAGGCGCACCAGTTTCTTGAGCGACCAGCCCTCGGCCACGAAGCGCGCGGCGAGATAATCGAGCAGTTCGGGATGAACGGGCTTTTCGCCGAGGTGGCCGAAGTCATCCGGCGTGCGCACAAGGCCCTCGCCGAAGAGGTGCAGCCACACGCGGTTCACGAAGACGCGCGCGGTGAGCGGGTTAGTGTCGCTGGCGATGCTGCGGGCGAGTTCGAGCCGTCCGCTCGAATCGAGAACGTCTCGCGTGGCCGGGCCGCCGAGGAGGCGGATGTTGCCGCGCGGCACGGCGTCGCCGAAGTCGGTGTAGCCACCGCGCACGCTGAGGCGTTCGTCGCGGGCCTCGTTCCAGTCGTCCGCCGAGCCGATGGTGCGGTCGGGCTGGAGACGCTTCTCGGTCGCGCGATAGGCGGCCACGAGTGGCGCGAGCGCGGCGTTGGTGGATTCGTTCGGCAGCCACTTGGCGGCGAGGGCTTCGTTGAGCACGCGCACATCCTCGCTGTCGCAGCGGTCCTCGGCCCAACGCCTGACGGCGGCGAGCAACACATCGGCCAAGCGCGCAGCGAGTTGCTCCTTCGACTCGGGCGCGGCCTCGTTAGCGAAGAGCGGGGCGAAGCGCGCGAGTTCATCCTGCGGCGGTTTGCCGGCGGCGTGCTGGTAAACGCGCGTGAGGCCGAACCACGAGCGCTCGTCGGCCACGTCGGTTTCCTTGAGGCCACCGTAGCCGGTGCGTGGCGGGAAGTAGTTGTTCAGCGACTTGGTGGCGAGTTCGAGATAGACGCGGCGGGCGCGGCTGGTGTCGTTGCCGCCGGCGAGTTTGTCGAAGTTGCCGGCGGTGAGCGTGAGCCACGCGGGCTGCGGCTGATTGAGGAAGGCGAGGCGCTCGGAATGAAACGCCTGGTCCACGATGAACGCGCGCGCGGCGTGCCTCCCGGCCGCGTAGCCAGCGGAGAAAGTCACCGCCGTCTCCGGCGCAAAGAGCGGGCTGCGCACCGCGCCCGCAAGACGCTGCGACCACGCGTGCGACCAGCGGCCGGCGGGGAGAAGTTGCGCGAGCGCGGCTTCGCCCTCATCGGCCACGACGGGCTCGCCGTCGCGGACGAGGCCGTGCTTCATGCCGGAGCCGTCCCAGCGCCAGCCGCACTCCATGCCCGCGCGGGTGAAGTCGGCGACTAGGGCGAGGTTCGTCTGGTTCGCGGCGACGCGCTTCTCGCGCTCGCGCTGAAACTCCTCGCGCAGTTTCGGCCACGCCGTGGCGAGGGCGACGCCATTGGTCGAGCGGAGCAACGTCTGTCGCCAGAACGACGCGAGCGAGTCGGGGAAGGCGGGCGATGGTTTCTCGTCTGCGGGAAGTGCGGCGAGTTTTGCCACCAGCGGCTCGCGCGAGTTGAGCCAGAGTTTCGCCAACTCGCCGCGGAGGGACTGCTTGTGGCGGCGGAGCTCGGCGAGCACTTCGAGATTCGGGTCCACGGCGTCCGCGCTGCGTGCGCCCCAGCGGGTGCTCATGAAGATGCCAGCGAGCGCGTAGTAGTCGCGTTGGGAAATGGCATCGAGCTTGTGGTCGTGGCACTGCGCGCAGGCGACGGTGGTGCCGAGAAAGCCCTTGCTGACCGTGTCGATGATGTTGGCGATGGCTTCCTGCGTGACACCTTCGGCGGCGGCGTTGTCGCCGTGCCGACGCTCGCCAAGGCGCAGCGACATGGGGCCGAGGATGGCTTCGTTCAAACCAGTGCACGGGTCCACGCGAAGCGGGAGGAGGTCGCCGGCGAGTTGTTCGAGGGCGAGTTGCTTGAAGGGCACGTCCGCGTTGAAGGCGCGGACAAGATAATCACGGTAACGCCAAGCGTGCTTGGCGGGCGCGTCCCATTCGTAGCCGTGGGTGTCGGCGTAGTGGACGACATCCATCCAATGCCGCGCCCAGCGCTCGCCGAATTGCGGGCTGGCGAGGAGCGAGTCCACGAGTGCGTCGTAGGCGGTCTCACTCTCCCGCTTTCCCACTTTCTCACCTGCTCCGCTGGCAGGTGAGAAAGCGGGAGAGTGAGAAAGTGAGCTGGCGCGGACGAACGCTTCCACGTCCTCCGGGCGCGGCGGCAGGCCCGTGAGCGCGAAGCTCAGGCGGCGGGCGAGCGTGCGCGCGTCGGCTTCCGGCGCGGGCTTCAATCTGGATTTCTCAAGGCCGGCGAGGACGAAGCGGTCGAGGTCTGTGCGGCACCAAGCTACTTGTTTGGCCGTTGGCAAGCCGGGCGAGCGGATGGGTTGCAGGCTCCACCATTCTGTGCGCTTGCGGAATGTCTCCTCCGACAATCCCTCCGCCGGCGCGGCGGACAATCGCGCCACACCGAGAAAGACCAGCAGGATGAGGATGGGCGCGGCTGCCTTCACGGGGGCGTTGCGCTCACGCGAGAATCTCACGAATCAAGTTTCCACCCACGTCCGTGAGCCGGTAGTCGCGGCCGTTGTGGCGGTAGGTCAGCTTCTCGTGGTCCATGCCGAGCAGGTGGAGAATCGTCGCATGCAGGTCGTTGCCGTGGACCTTGTCCTCGACCGCCTTGTAGCCGAACTCGTCCGTCGCGCCGTAGTGGACGCCGCCCTTCACGCCGCCGCCAGCCAGCCAGATGGTGAAGCCTTTCGGGTTGTGGTCGCGGCCCAAGCTGCCCTGCGAATCGCTCGTGCGCCCAAACTCGCCGCCCCACACGACGATGGTGTCTTCCAGCATCCCGCGCATCTTGAGGTCCGTGAGCAACGCGGCGGCGGGCTGGTCCGTCGCGGCACCGCAGGAGCGGTGGTTCGTCTCGATGTTGTTGTGCCCGTCCCACGGCACGTCGTTCACGCTGCCGTCGCCGCCCGTGCCCTTACCGGCGAAGATTTGCACGAAGCGCACGCCGCGCTCCAGCAGCCGGCGCGCGATGAGGCACTGGCGGCCAAAGGTTTGCGTCTCCTTATTGTCCACGCCGTAAAGCTGGCGCGTCGCGGCGGACTCGTTCGCAATGTCCATCGCCTCGGGCGCGGCCATCTGCATCCGATAGGCCAGCTCGAAGGAGTTGATGCGCGAAAGCAAATCGGCCTGCGTTGGCCGGGCCTGCGCGTGGTCGCGGTTGAGTGAGCCCAGCAAGTCGAGCGTCGCGCGCTGCTGCGTTTCCGATTCATCCTTCGCGCGGGCAAGATTATCAATCGCCTCTTTGCGCCGGGCGTCGAGCGTGAGGGCTTGATAAGTTTTTGGCAGGAAGCCCGCGCTCCAAATCTGGTCGTCGCCGCGCGGGCGTGTCTCGTGCAGCACGACGAACGCGGGGAGGTTCTGGTTGTCCGCCCCGAGTCCGTAAGTCACCCACGCGCCGGCGCTGGGCAGGCCGGGCCGGTCCACGCCGCACATGAGCTCCATCGAGGCGGGGGCGTGGTTATTCGCACGCAGGTGCATTGAGTGGATGAACGCCATGTCGTCCACATGATGCGAAAGGTGCGGGAGAATGTCCGAGACCCACGCGCCGGAGCGGCCATGCTGGTTCCAGCCGAAGGGTGACTTGAGAATCTTTCCGCTGGTGGTGAAGAAGCCGGTCTTCGGGTCGCTGCCCGGTAGGACTTCACCGTTGCGCTTCTGCAGCTCGGGTTTGTAATCCCATGTGTCCACCTGCGACGGCGCGCCGGTCATGAACAGCCACACGATGCGCTTGGCCTTGGCGGGGAACAGCGGCGGGCGCGCGGCGAGCGGGTTCACCGGCGCAGCTTTGGCTTCGTGCAGCAAGGTGCCGAGCGCGACAGAGCCGAGGCCGAAGCCGGAGCGCTGGAGGAAGCTGCGGCGGGATGGCAAGGCGAGTTCGTTGGGAGCGTATTGGCCGAACATAAATCAATCCACGTAGATGAACTCGTTCATGCAGAGCAGGACGAGGCAGGTTTCGGTGAGGGCGCGGGTGGTTTGCGCGGCGGTGGCCTTCGGGTCGGCGGACGGCGGGCCGAGCAGCTCAAGCTGCTGCTCGTAGAACTTCACGAGCCGCGCCTGCTCGGCGGGAGTCGGCGCGCGGCCGAGCGCGATGCGGCTGGCCTGTGCGATGGCTGCGGTTGGCTCGACGCCGGGCTGGAGCACGCGCTTCGTGAGCCGGTCAGCGATGTCGCGGACGAAGGTCGAGTTCATCATCGCGAGCGCCTGCGTGGGCAGGGTCGTCGCGCCGCGTTCTCCGACACTCGCCGCTGGCTCGGGCGCGTCGAAGAGCGTGAGGAAAGGGATGAGTTCACTGCGCTTCACCCGGAGATAAACGCTGCGGCGCGGTGACTCGTAGTTCGTCTCGCTCGGGCCGTAGAGTTTTTCATCGAGCCGACCGCCGACGGTCAAAAGCGCGTCGCGGATGGCCTCGGCTTCGAGACGACGCGCGGGGCGATGCCACCAGAGTTTGTTCTCGGGGTCGGCCTTGAGATTCGCCGGCTTCAGCTCCGCGCCTTGCTGATAAACCGCGCTTGCCATGATGAGCTGGTGCAACGGCTTGAGCTGCCAGCCGCCGCGCACGAACTCGCCCGCGAGCCAGTCGAGCAACTCGGGATGCGTCGGCGGCTTGCCTTGCACACCGAAGTCGTTCGGCGTCGCGACGAGGCCGCGCCCGAAGTGATGTTGCCAAACGCGATTCACCATCACACGCGCGAGCAGGCTGCCCGCGCCGTGCTGCGCGTCCGTGAGCCAGTCGCCGAGGGCGATGCGGGGGTCGGCCTCGGGCTTCGGGAGCCAGCGCTTCGCGCCGTCGGCGGCGGTGTTAAGCACTTGAAGATAATTTGGGTCGGCCTTGGCGACCTTGGCATCCACCTCGCCGCGCCGCAGCAGGTGAACGTCCTGCCCGCCGGCTTTCGTGGAATACACGGGCACCAAATCAGGCTTCGGTAGTTTCGCGTCGTGGTCGCGGACGGCGTTTCGCAACCGCTCGGCGTCGGTATCAAAGCGCGTGAACCAGCGGAACAATGCCGGGCGGTTCGTGGCGTTCAGCGAGCCACCGGTCGCGGCCAGCGTGGTGCTCAACTCCTGTAACGCCTGCTCGCCTTTCACATCGGACAGGGCCGGAGTCTTGTCGCCGTTGCTGAAGCCAAGCCGCAATTTCCCGAGGCCGAAGTTGCCTTTGAACACGAGCTGGAACTCGAGTTCCGTGCCGCCCTCGAACCCGAACGGCTCGCCTTCGATTTCGAAAACGGCCGCGTGGTTCTTGCCGAACTCGGGCGCGACGGCCCAGCCCGAGCCCCGCTTGTTATCCGTGACGGCGGCGAGCGGGTAGTTATTTTGCTCGAAGGTGGCGGCGGTGGCCTTGACCTTGGCGGTGACCGGTTTGGCCTTCGACTTCGGGTCGAGCGGGCGGGCCGTGACCTTGAATTCGCTGAGGACGAAGTTGCCGTTGTCCGAAAGCCCCGGGCCTTTCGCGGGCGACTCCGCATCGGCCAAGGCGTCGAGTCGGAACGCGCGCAAGCCGCGCTGATACGTCACCGCCTTCACGGTGTAAGTGTCGTCCTTGGTTTTGTTGCCCACGTAGCGCACCGCGCCGTCGCGCGCGATGGCGAGCGAGGCGGAGGTCGCAGCGGCGGAGGTCACATCGCACATCTGCCAGGGTGCGGCGTTCGTGGACAAGGCGGCTTCCGTTGACTGAAACTTGGCGAAACGCACGGGGAACTGTTCGGCTTCAAACTGTTTCAGTGCGGCCTGCAACGGCTCGCCCGCCAGCTTGTGCGCCGCGAGCTTGCGCTGCGTTTCCTCGTGGGCGCGGTCAATCTTCAGCTCGCCATGCACGGTGCGCGCGAGCGCGGCGGCGATGCCGTAGTAATCGGTCTGGGGAATCGGGTCGTATTTGTGGTCGTGGCAGCGCACGCAGCCAAACGTGAGGCCGAGGAAGCCGCTGCCGATGGTCGAGACCATGTCGTCGAGTTGGTCGTAGCGGATGCGCTCGATGGTCTTGGCTGTGATTTGGCCGGGATACGGGCCGGCGACGAGAAAGCCCGTGGCGCTCGCGCCCGCGATGGTTTCCGGCTGAAGCCGGTCGCCCGCGAGCTGCCAGCGGATGAAGCGGTCGTAAGGCATCCCGTCGTTGAGCGCGCGGATGACCCAATCGCGATAGTGGAACGCGCCGGGGCGGAAGGCATCGAACTCGTAGCCGTTGCTCTCGGCGTAGCGCACCACGTCCAGCCAGTGCCGGCCCCAGCGCTCGCCGTAAGTGGACTTCGCCAGCAGCTTGTTCACAACAGAAGCAAGCGCGGTCGGCGAGGCGTCGGCAGAGAAGGCCGCGATTTCCTCCGGCGTCGGCGGCAAGCCGGTGAGGTCGAAGGTCGCGCGCCGCAGCAACTGTTCGCGCGCGATGGGTTTGCTGGCCGTGACCTTCGCCGCCTCTTGCTTCGCGAGGATGAACCGGTCAATCGGCGTCTTCGCCCATGCCGCATTCTTCACCGACGGGACCGCCACCGGCTTGAGCGGACGGAAGGCCCAGTAGTCGCGGGCTTGCGGGATGTTGATTTCGCGCCGCGCCTTGGCCACCTCACCGGTGCGCGGGTCGGGCGCACCCATCGCGATCCACTTCTCGAAGTCCGCGATGACCTCGGGCGGCAGTTTCTTCTTCGGCGGCATATGCAGGTCCTCGCGCGACCAGCGCAGCGCCTTGATGAGCAGGCTGTCGTCCGGTTTGCCAGGCACGAGAACCGGACCTTCATCGCCGCCGGTCAGCAGCGCAGCGCGCGTGTCGAGGAAGAGACCGCCCTTCAACTTACCCTTCGCCTTCGCCTCCGCCGAGTGGCACTCGTAACAGGCGGCGAGCAGCACGGGCCGGATCTTCTGCTCGAAGAAAGCCACGCCCTCGGGCGACGGCGCCGCGGCGGCGATGGCAAGTGGAAACGCCAGCCCGAGGGCGGTGGCGAGGGTCAGTCGAAGCGTCATACGAATTGGAGGCGGAAATTCAACGCGCGTTTTGACGGCGGCGGCTGTGCTGTGCATGAAAGGAATTTTGGACAAACTTCATGCCCCCAAGCTTCCAGTTCAGCGAGCCTCTCGGCAAGCTGTCTTGGTGCCTGAACTGCCTGAAGTCGAAGTCCTTGTCCGTTACCTTGCGCCGGTGCTGCGGAACAAAGTGGTCCGCAGCGTCGTGGTGCGGAAGGTGAAGGTGAGTCGGCCCACGACTGAACGCGGGCTGCGGGCCGTGCTGGTGGGTGCGCGGTTCGTGGGGCTGGCGCGGCGGGGCAAGTATCTGGTGTTCACGCTGCGGCGGCCGGGTAGGGCAGGTGAGGTCACTGTCACCGGGCATCTGGGCATGACGGGGCGGATGTTCCTGCTGCCGAAGCGCGCGCCGCTGCCGAAACACGCGGTCGTGGTGCTGGGCTTGGGCCGGAACAATTTTGTCTATGAAGACCCGCGCCAGTTCGGGCGGTTCACGCTGGACGACTCGGCGGTGCGCGCTCTCGGGCCGGAGCCGTGGGACGAAGGGTTTTCCGTCGTTGCGTTTCACGCCGCGCTGCGTCGCTCGGCGCAGGCCATCAAGGTGAAGCTGCTCGACCAGTCGCTGGTGGCGGGGATCGGGAACATCTACGCGAGCGAGGCGCTCTTTCGCGCGGGTCTGTCACCGAGGCGGGTGGCGCGGCGAGTGAAGGCGGACGAGGTCGCGCGGTTGCACGCGGCCATCCGCGAAGTGCTGGCGGAGGCGATTGAGTGCGGCAGCACCATCCCGTTGGACTTCGCGGGCGGCGGGAAGCGGGACGGGTTGTTTTACTACGGCGCGGTGGAAGGTAACTCGGCTTTCTACCAGGAACGGCTGCGGGTGTATGACCGCGCGGGCCAGCCCTGCGTGAACTGCGCCGCGCCCATCCAGCGCCTCGTCCAGGCCGCGCGGAGCACGTTCTACTGCCCGCAGTGTCAGCGCTGACTTCGTAGGTGACGACGTGAGGAGTCTCACTTGTTTCGGCCATATCCTACCAACTCCGAATGACACTCGGTGGAATGACTTTGGAACGGCTACCCGCGCTGGCTCCCTCTCCCTTCCTCAGAGGAGGGTAGAGAATCCGCGGCCCGCCAACGGCCGCGATTTCAGCCCATGAACCTCGGCCTCTGCGTCCGTCCCGTCTCTGCGGTGTAAATTCGGGGCAGACACCGCAGAGGCGGGACAGCCGCAGAGGTTCATGGGCCGCCGCCACGGCTTGCAAGCCGCGCATTGGGACCATGAAGCAAAGCCGGGAAACCCAAAGATTTGGGACGGACAAAGATTCCAGCGCCCATCTTTGTCCGCCCCTAATCTTTGGGTCCTTATCGGGAGGTTTATGGAGAGGTTTGGGGGTGAGGGGTTACGTGCGTCGGCGTTGGCGGCCCCACCCCTCATCCGGCCTGCGGCCACCTTCTCCCCGAGGAGGGTAGAAGGCGCGCGGCGTGGTGCCTGGTTGGCATCACCCCGATTGCCTTCAGGAATTGGGATCAGTCAGAGACTCCTCACGTCGTCTCCTACGGGAGCGGGGAGCTACGCCCTCCGGCGCTGGGCGAATACAGCGGCTGCAATCCACAGGGCGAGGAACGCAGCGAGCGTCAGCGCGATGGGCTTGAGCCAGCCGCCGGCCTTTTGGTTGCGCGCGGTGAACTCGACCGTCATCGGCTTGTTCACCTCGGTCTGGAGGACTTGGGTGAAGGCGTGGCGCTGGCCGCGCAAGGGGAGGTTCACGCGCAGCGGCTGCACCGTCGCCACGATCACTTCCTGCGCTTTCTGGAGCTTCTCGAGCTGTTGCTCGGCGGCGTCGGTGTCGTAGAGCAGGACTTGCTGGGCGGGCTGTTGCGCGCCTTTGGCGTCATTGCCCGCTGCGAAATAGTTGTCCACGTTCAAGCCCAGCTTCGTCGCGTTATCCAAGGTGTAGGCCTGCTGCGCCTGCACCAAGTTGCTCGCCTGTGAGCGGCGGAGCTGGGTTTTGACTCCCCTCAACTGCCGCAACTCGCCATCCGCGTCCATGTCCTTGCCCGCTTGGCCGCCTTGGCCACCGCGATTGCCCTGCGGGTTGTTCACGTTGCGCTTGTAGTTGAAGAACTCGTTGTTCGCCGCGCTCAGGTTGCCCGATGACAGCATCCCGCTCAACCGGCCCAAGCTCGTCTTCGCCTCGGTGTCGCGCGTCTCCTTGTTGCGCTGTTCCTGCCGGGAATACTCCGTGGCCGAGTAGTTCACCGTCACCACCGGCGCGCCGCTGAGGTCGCGGCCCATCGTGCCGGCGAAGTCCGTGTATTCGTAGTCGGGCGGCAGCAGCAGCTTGCCGCCCTGCTTCGTGGGCCGCACCGGCGTGCCGGCGACGAACGCGCTCCAGACCATCGCGCCCGGCGGCAGCTCCACTTCGAGGAACTGTCGCCCGTTGTTGCGCACGGACAGCGACACCTCCGTCATCATCTGCCCGTCGGCGGCCACCACGGTCGTGAGCCGCGCGCTGTCCACGAGCGCCTGTAACACCGCCGCCTCGGCGAAGCGCTGCGGCGTCACCGCCAGCTTCCAGCCGGGCCGCAGGTAACGCCACGCGAGGACGACCTGCTCGCCCTTTCCGCCGCTGACGTAAGCCGCCGCCCACTCGGACAACTCGCGCGGGTCCGCGGTGAGCAGTTCGCCGCTCTTGGCCTTCTCCGAAACTTGCAGTGGCGGCTTCGCGAGGGTGGCCACCGACCCCGTCTCGCGCTCGACGCCCACGGCCTCGACTGCCGGCACGTCCACGGGCGCGTTCGCCTTCGCGGTGCGGGCTGGCTCCCACGTCACCATGAACGTGTGCTGGCCGCGCAGTTTGTTCTGCAACTCCACGCGCCACACCTCGCCGGTCTGGTCGCGCCGCCGGATGTTCCCGCCGGTGATGTCCACGTTCGTGACCGTCAGCAGAATCTTCAGCCGGAACTCCTTCACCGGCGCATTCGCGATGTCCAGCCGCACCAGCGCGCGCCACGCCTTGTAGAGAGCCATGTAGGTTTACAAGTTGTCGGGGTCCGACTTGCTCGTCAGCGCCATGGTCTGGCGGACAAGGTCGGCGGCGTGATCCAGCGACTTCATGTTCTCCTTCTGCTCCTCGCACTCCTGCGGGATCTGCTGCACGAGCTGTTCGAGGTTGTCGAGGAAGGGCTTCAGCTCGGGCGAGGTCTGCGCCCTGGACCGCAGGTCCTTCGTCATGTCGGCGGCAAACTGCTGATACTCGGCGATGCGTTCCAGATGCATGCGCACGAAGAAAGTCATTTCGTCAAGGGCATCGGCGATGAATGCCTTCTTGCCGGCTTCCTCTCGCAGCTTGAACACCGCCTCGATCGCCTCCGTGTAGCCGCAGGTGCAGGCGCGATGCACGCCATCGCCGCCGCGCCGATGATGCGTGCGCAGCTTGCGACCAGCAGGATCCATCATCTCCTCGCTCATGGGACGGCCGAGCGTCGCTTTCAGAATGTCGACCGGCGGCGTGAACGCCAGCGGCGTGTCGCGCGCTTCGGTGAAGTAGATCAGCGCGTCGCCCTTGGGTGGAACTTTCTTGCCGAGGCGCATCATGGCTGTCTCACCATCGCACCACGCGGGGAAATCATACGAGCCTGGCACGCCGCGCCAGACCGTGCCCTTGGCTGCGCGGAAGGCATAAGTCGCCCCCGTGCCGCCCTCGAACAACTGCGTCTTCCACTTCGCCGGGAACGGGCGCTTCCACGCGAGCGCCACGTCCTTCTCGAGAAAGCCCGCCTACAACTGCTCTCGATGCCAGATGCCGGGCGCGGCCAGCGACGCGAGGAAGAAACTCTGACCATCGCCTTGGATGTCGAGCGACTCGATCCTGCGTTTGTCCGCCGCACCGCTGAGGCCGAGCTGGACTTGTTGCCGCCCCTTCGGCCACGTCACGACCAGCACGCGGTCACCGCCGGGCTGCAAACCCAGGAACAGATTTTCCGACGGAACGGCCAGTGACTTCACTTCGGGAAACGCCGCCGGATCATAGATGAGGTCGTCGCCGATGAAGGCTGGCAGCACGCCATACTGCATCGGACTCAACAGCCGCAGGCCCTTCAGCTTGCACGTCGGCTTCATCTCCACGATGTCGCTGCGGCCAAACGAAAACACCGCCGATTCGCCCGCGCCCGAGTAGCTGACTTTGAGCACCACCTCGTCCCCGGCATTGCGCACAATGGCGACGCAGCGAATGGCTGAGGGCGCAATTGGAACAGCCTCGGCAATCAACCTCCCGCCCTTCGCATAAATCCCCACGCTCCCGCGCGCCACCGAGGACACGGCGACCAAGCTCTGGTTCTCCACAACCACGTCGCTCTTGAAGGCGTATTCGCGGCCCGAGTATCCGGGGTCCGAGGCCACCTTGGCTGGCTCCGCTTCGAACGCGAACAGCTCCGTCGGAAGAGCCTTCCAGCCCGTCCGGCTTGCCGGAACGCCGGTTCTGGTGAGGGGCGCGCCCGTGTCCCACAGGACGACGCTCGCCGCGTGGGCCACTGTCAGGGGCAGGACAAACACCACGGCACAGGCCAGGACGAGGACCAGCACCAGCCGCTGCCGCGAGCATTGGTTCGATCGCAAAACTGCTTGCTTCACTTTCATGATCCCGTGCCCGGTGGACGCCAGTTTTTTCGCAAGTGCCAGCCATCTGGCCACGCATGGATCGCCGACCAGAGCGTCAGACCGGAGAAATTGGCGAAATTATCATTCCGCCCGAAGGACACAAGCGCCTGCGATGGCTGAACGATGTCGGAGGGCCACCCGCATTGGACCACAGAGACGCGATGAACACAGAGAGAGAAGACAGCCATCATCTTTCACTGTGGTCATCACGTCTCTGTGGTTGGCCCAGTGGTTTTACCTGCTGGTTTCGGCAAGGCGCGCGAGGATGCGCTTGTGGGCGCTGCTGAAGGGGAGCGCGTGTAATCCCGGCAAGGCCAGCCAGCGGAACTGTGAGCCGAGGTCGTCAGGCGGCCGCGTGAGCCGGATGTGAAACGCACGCTGGGTGATGCGGTAGCGGGTGATGGAGTGCTTCACCACGCACAACGGCTCGCAGCGGGCGGCGAATTGCAGAAGCTGCTCCAGTGAAGCTGCCGGTGCGCCGTGCGTTCCCGTGACTTCGAGGTTGGGGAATTCCCACAAGCCCGCGTTGACAACGCCGCCGGGCCGCTGCGCGACGAGGAACTTTCCGCTGTGCTCCACTGCGAATGCGTGGAACTCGCGACTGGTGGCGGCCGCACGCGGGCCGAGGTTCGGCAGCTCATCCACGCGGCCCTCGCGGCGCGCAGCACAGTGGGCGCGCACGGGGCAGAGCAGACATTGCGCGTTCTGCGGCGTGCAGACGGTCGCGCCGAGTTCCATGAGGGATTGGTTCAACGCGGAACAGGAACCGGAAAGCAGAAGTGAGGAGTGATTAGTGATTGGTGAGGAGTGGGCGGCCGCGGCTTCGACGAGTCGGGTGGCAAGTCGCCAGAGCAGTTCGTTGGTCGCCTTCTCGCCGGGGCTTTCGGCGATGGCGAGGAGGCGGGTGAGGACGCGAATGACGTTGCCGTCGAGGATGGGAGCCGGGGCGTTGAAGGCGATGCTCGAGATCGCACCGGCGGTGTAGCGGCCCACGCCGGGCAGGGCGAGCACGGCGTCGAAGTCGCGTGGGAACTGGCCGGCGTGCGTCGCGACGATGTGTTGCGCGGCCTTTTGCAGGTTGCGGACGCGCGTGTAGTAGCCGAGGCCTTCCCAGAGTTTCAGCACGCGCTGCTCCGGTGCCGCGGCGAGCACGGCCACGTTGGGCAGCTCGCGCATCCAGCGCTGCCAATACGGGATGACAGTTTTCACCTGCGTCTGCTGGAGCATGATCTCGCTGATCCAGATGGCGTAGGGATCGAGCGTGCGCCGCCACGGGAGATCGCGCGCATTGTGCGCGAACCATTCGAGCATGGAGGGAACCAAGGAACGCGGAATCACCGAGCGCGTGGCGGTGGCACAACGCACCCTTGGACTTTGGACTTCGGACTTTGGACTGAGAGCGGGCTGCGGCACGGGGGCGCAGTTTGCACTCGATACTCGAAACTCAAAACTCGAAACTCGCCGCGTGAAACCGCTGACGATGCACACGTGCAAGCTGACGGACGAGCAGGCCACCGCGCTGGACGGGCACTTGCGCGAGCATGGGTTCAAGCCGCGCGCGGTGCCATATGCGCGGTTTGCGGGAGAGAAGGACAAGCTGAACGTGGTCTTTTACGAAAGCGGCAAGCTGGTCGTGCAGGGCAAGGGCACGCAGGAGTTCGTCGAGTTCGTGCTGGAGCCGGAGATCCTCAAGCGCGCGGAGGTGGGCTACGAGGAGGTCTTGCACCCGGAGTTGTTCGTGGCGCGCATCGGTGTGGACGAGTCGGGCAAGGGCGATTTCTTCGGCCCGCTGTGCGTCGCGGCGGTGTATGTGAACGAGTCGGTGGTGCGCGCGTGGCAGGATGCGGGCATCCAGGACTCGAAGAACATTGGCAGCGACCGACGCATCGCGGACCTCGCCAAAGTCATCCGCGAAACGCCAGGCTGTCACAACGAGGTGCTCACGCTCGGCGGCGTGAACTACAACCAGCGCTACCGCGACATCGGGAGCCTGAATCCTCTGCTCGCGAAGGGTCACGTGAACTCCATCCTCGCCGTGCTCGCGCCGGCGCATCATCTAAACCCGTCGCCTGAGCACGCGATCATTGACCAGTTCGCCGCGACGGAGACGACGGTGGCGCGCGAGGCGAAGGCGCGGGGCTTGAACCTGAAGATCGTCCAGCGTCACAAGGCGGAGGCGGATCTCGCGGTGGCGGCGGCTTCGATTTTGGCAAGGCACGCGTTCGTCACGGGGCTGGCAGCCTTGGGCCGCGAGATCGGCGTCGAACTGCCGAAGGGCGCGTCCGCCGCAGTGGACAGGGTGGCGAAGGAAATCGTCGAGCAGCACGGCGTCGGGACTCTGGCGCGCGTGGCGAAGATGCACTTTCGCACGGCGCTGCGAGCGCAGGGCTTGCCGGAGCCGCCGAAGGTGGAGTGGCGACGGAAGTAATACGCGCGCATTTCGAGTTTCCGATTTACAGGAGGGGCTTCGTGGTTAGTATCGCCCTCCGCTACACCTTATGAAAAAGATCGAGGCCATCATCAAACCCTTCAAGCTGGACGACGTGAAAGAAGCTCTGACCGCCATCGGCATCGAAGGCATGACAGTCGTCGAGGTGAAGGGATCCGGCCGGCAGAAAGGACACACGGAAATCTACCGAGGAAGCGAATACACCGTGGATTTTCTGCCGAAGCTAAAGCTCGAAATCGTCGTGACCGATGCCACCGCGCAGAACGCGGTGAAGGCCATCGTCACCGCCGCGAAGACCGGAAAGATTGGCGACGGCAAGGTGTTCATCAGCACGATCGAGAGCGTGCTGCGCATCCGCACCGAGGAGACCGGAGACATGGCGGTTTGAGATGGAAGTTCTTCCTCAGCCGGCAGGGATGCAAAGGTCAGTCGCAACCGCCAAAAAAATACTGAAACACCCTGATTTTATTGGCCAAAACTCACCTGTGAATAACCTGCGAACAAGAACGAGCATATTGTCCTTCCCAGCACCGGATGGCTGCCTTACAAGCTGTCGCACGCAATGCACTTCCGGTCGTCAGAACACTGAGGGACGTTTTTCCTCGAAAACTGGAAGCATTAGACTCTAAGTAATTGTAATTGAACTTGTTAAGCCGACTCCAACCCGCCAACCACGCCGCGATGAAACGCTTTGTCCAGCTCGCCGGACCCACCTCAAATCGCGCGGAATTCCGCGCCTTTATCGGTGTTACCCGGCCGTAACAGAGCGGCGTGAATAAGGTGGACGGAACCGAGCTTTTGCGAAAACCAACGCAAATGCAGCCCAACGCCGAAAAAATCTGGTCAGCCGCCAAGGAAAACCTCCGCTCGCTCCTCAATCCTGAGATCTACAATCTCTGGTTTGCACCGGTGCGCGCGGTCGGAATGGACAACGCCACCTTCACGCTCGAAGTCGCAGACGACTTTTGCGAGGTGTGGCTCAAGGACAACTATCTGGGCCTGCTGCGCGACGTGATCGCGAGCGCTACGGGGAAGCAGTTGGACGTGCGCTTCCGGGTCGCCACGCACGCGCCCGCGACGAACCAGCACGCGGCCAAGAGCAAGTCTGTCGAGGCCGTCGCCCCCGCTGCGTCCGCGCGCAACAGCAACTCCTCACCACAGGAAGCCGACCCCGCCTTCAACCCGCGCAACACCTTCGACACCTTCGTCGTCGGCAACAACCAGTTCGCGCACTCAGCGGCGCTCGCCGTCGCGCAGGCCCCGGGCAAATCCTACAACCCGCTCTTCCTCTACGGCGGCGTCGGCTTGGGCAAGACGCATCTCCTCCACGCCATCGGCCACCAGGTCGCCGCGCACAAGAAGGGCGCACGCGTGGTTTACATGACCACGGAGAAGTTCACCAACGAGTTCATCGCCGGCTTGCAGGACAATTCCCTCGCGCGCTTCCGCAAGAAGTATCGCCAGACCGACCTGCTGCTGATTGACGACGTGCAGTTCCTTTCGGGCAAGGAGCGCATCCAGGAGGAATTCTTCCACACCTTCAATGCGCTGCACGAGGGGCACAAACAAATCGTCCTGACCTGCGACCGTCCGGCCAGCGAGATTCAAGGACTGGAACAACGCCTCGTCTCGCGCTTCGAGTGGGGCCTGGTCACTGACTTGCAGCCGCCCGATGTCGAGACGCGCATGGCCATCCTGCGCAAGCGCGCGGCGGCAATGGGCTGCACGCTGCCCGACGACATCGCCGACTTCCTCGCCAACCGCATTCGCACGAACATCCGCCGCCTCGAAGGCGCGCTCATCCGCGTCGTCTCCTACACCTCGCTCACGGGCAAGCCCATGAACATCGAGACCGCCGAGAATCTCCTGCGCGACGTGCTGCATGAGGAAAGCCGCTTCACCCTGAGCATCGAGGTCATTCAAAAACGCGTCGTCGAGCACTTCGACCTGCGCATCGCCGACATGACCAGCAAGCGCCGGCCTGAGAACATCGCCTTCCCGCGCCAGATCGCCATGTTCCTTTCGCGCCAGATGACCGAGAGCTCGCTCAACACCATCGGCGAGGCATTCGGCGGCCGCGACCACGGCACCGTGCTGCACGCCTTCCGCGTCGTGCGGGACCGCATGGAAGTGGACTCCGGCGTGCGCCAGACCGTGATGATGCTCGAGAAGAAGCTTCGCCGCTGACCGCTGTGCGCGTGCGCCCATCGCTTCCGGCGGTGAGGACCGGCGACGGATTCTTTCTTTGCTGACGCGCCGGTTCGGGTTACGAACTGCCCGTCACCGCGACTTGATTTCAACAAACTGAGGTAACCAGCCGAGCGCGACCGGCCATGATTGACACAAAAATCGCCTGCCAGTGCGGCAACCGCTTCAAGTTCGGCATGGACTTGGTGAACGGCCGCGCGCCCGACGGCCTCGCCTGCCCCACCTGCGGCACAGCCGCCACACCCGCCTGCAACGCGCTCGTGGACTTCCTCTCTGGCAAGGAGCCGGCCCCGGCCGCAGCCGGCCCGCGCCCGGTGAAGGAGGTCAAGGTCACCTGCACCTGCGGCGCGCGCTACAAGTTTGACCTCGAGCTTGCCGAGAAGGAAATGCCTTCGCCCGTGCAATGCCCCGGCTGCCAGGCAGATCTAACCCCGCTCGCCAACGAGGAAATCCGCAGCTACATCCCCAAGCACGCTGGCGATCTCGCCGGGGCCGCTGCTGCCGCGCCCGCACCGGCGGTCGTCCCTGCGACGACTCCAGAACCTGCCGCGACGCCAACGCCCCCGACGCCAGCCGTCGCCCCGCTGCCCGCGACTCCCGGCCTCGCGGCAACGGCTTCTCCCCCGCAGCCCGCCCTCCCCCCGCCCGCTCCTGCCGCCGCACCAGCTCCCCTCGCCACGCCGCCTGCCGATCCTGTCGCTGCCACAGCGCCGGTCGCCACGCCACCCACAACTTCCGCCGCCCCCACCGCGCCCGCCGCGCCCGGCGCCACTCCGGTGCTTGATCCATTCGGGCCTGCGCCGACTGGCAAAACATCCGGCCCGAATCTACGTCCGTTGGAGGCACCAAAGATTACACGGCCGCCACCCGGCACCACCCCGGCCAAGCCCGCCACCCCGGCATCACCTTCCTCCGCACCCAAATCAGCCAAACCCGATTCATCCAAACCCGCAGCCAAACCCGCAGCCAAGCCCGCCGCCGCGAGCCGTGAACCGAGCCTCGCGCTCGGCGTGGCGGGCGCAGTGGGCGGCGCGCTCATCGGCGCAGGGCTGTGGTTCGCAGTTCTCAAGAGCACAGGCCTCAACGGCGGCTTTATGGCCCCGGTGCTGGGGATGCTCGCGGGCTTCAGCGCGCGACTGCTCGGACGCGGTGCCTCGCCGACTCTCGGCGGCGCGGCGTGCATCTCGGCCGGGCTGGCCATCGGCGTGATGGCTTGGCTCGCGATGTCGGAACACGTCAACCGCCAGATGCGCCCCCAGCTCAAAAGCCACTACGACCGCTCCCTGGCCGCGGCCAAGGCGGCGGCGGCCGCGAAGACCGACGCGGAACTCAAGCTCATCGTCGCACGCAGCAGCATGAGCGCAGATTCCGACGGCTCCCGCGTGACGGACGCGGACATCAAGATGTTCCGCACCAT
The DNA here is from genome assembly GCA_005791875.1 of Verrucomicrobiales bacterium. Lineage (GTDB taxonomy): Bacteria > Verrucomicrobiota > Verrucomicrobiia > Limisphaerales > SXTU01 > SXTU01. Next base: position 22,384 of record SXTU01000063.1, on the reverse strand, counting down.
GCTCCTGCCCAAGATGCTTGAGCTGGCCACGGGCAAGGTCAGCCGCGAGCAGTTTGAATCCCGCCAGTTGGCCGAGTGGCGTTCGAGCTCTGACTGGATGGAGGTCTGGCAGGACTCCCTCGGCATGCTCGGCCTGCTCTGGATGCTTGCCGGCGTGGGAGCTGCCGCGCGCATCGCGCTGCGGTGAGCGCTCGCGTTCGGGCATGAACTTCCTCCCGCTCATCGAGGCCAAGCGCGATGGGCGCGCGCTCACGCCAGCCCAGCTTCAGGAGGTCGTCACCGCTTTCGCCGCAGGCCAAATCCCGGACTACCAGATGTCCTCGTTCCTGATGGCCGTGTTCTTCCGCGGCCTCGATGCCGGGGAAACTCGCGCGCTCACGCTGGCCATGCGCGATTCCGGTGAGGTGCTCAAGTTCCCGACCAGCGACCCGCGCCCGGTAGTGGACAAACACTCCACCGGTGGTGTGGGCGACAAGGTTTCGCTGCCGCTCGCGCCACTACTGGCGTGCCTCGGCTTCCGTGTGCCGATGATCTCCGGGCGCGGACTCGGCATCACCGGCGGCACGCTCGACAAACTAGAATCCATCCCCGGCCTCACCACCCAACTCGGCCCCGAGCGGCTCGTCGAGCAGACGCAACGCATCGGCCTCGCGCTGGGCGGCCAGACGGCGAACATGATTCCCGCCGACAAGCTGCTCTACGCCCTGCGCGACGTGACCGGCACCGTGCCGAGCATCCCGCTCATCACTGCCAGCATCTTGTCCAAGAAGCTCGCCGAGGGCCTCGACGCGCTCGTCATGGACGTGAAGTTCGGCCCCGCCGCCTTCATGCCATCGCGCGATCAGGCGCGCGACCTCGCGTGGTCCATCATCAGCCTCGCCATCGAATGCGGCGTGATGACCCGCGCCCTCCTCGTGGACATAAGCACCCCGCACGGCCGCGCCGCCGGCAACTGGCTCGAAGTCAAAGAAGCCGTGCAATGCCTCGCCGGCCACGGCCCCGCCGACCTGCAAACCCTCGTCATCGAGTGCGCCGCCTCGCTGCTCGTGCAGACGGACAAATCGCCCGGCCTGGTCGAGGCCCGCCGCACCGCGTTGGCCTGCCTCGACTCCGGGGCCCCGCGCGCCAAGTGGGACGAACTCCTCGCCGCCCAAGGCGCGGACCTCGACGCCTTCCGCGCCAAGCTCCAGGTCGACCACTCTGCGCCCGTGGTGGTGGAGTGCCGTGCGACCGAGGCAGGCTTCATCACCCGCTGCGACGCCCGTATCATCGGTGAGATTGTCCGTGACCTCGGAGGAGGCCGCATGACGAAGACCTCCGTCATCCAGCCCGACGTGGGCGTGGACCAACTCGCCAAGCCCGGGGAAGAAGTCCGGCACGGCACCGTGCTGGGCCGCCTCCACGCCGCCACCCAGGCCCAGGCCGAAGCCGCCAGCGCGCGGCTTCGGACGGCCTTCGCCTGCTCCCCACACGCGCCGCTCGAGCACCCGCTCATCGTCGAGACGCTGTAAACAGGGGCATCCGCGCAGTGCTCTGAAGCGCGAGCCGTCCCGGCTCGCAGCGGCTTCGCCTGCAGAACGCCGTCGGAAAGGCTGAACCATTCACGTCGCTCGGGGCCGCTGCGGACGGGACCGTTCGCGCGCCGGGGACAGTGCGCGGAGCATCCCGCTGTCAGCGCTGCTGGCACTTTTTCATTTCCACCCCGCCCCGCCTGCCGCACAAAGACCCGCACATGATCATCGTCCTCCGCCCCCAGTCCTCGAAGCCGGAAGAGTCGGCCGTGCTCGCCGAGATCCGCCGGCTCGGCTACCGCCCGCACGTCATGCGCGGCGTGGCCCGCACCGTCATCGGAGCCATCGGCGACGAGCGCACGCACCACACGCTGGAAGCCCTCACCACGCTCCCGCAGGTCGAGAGCGTCATGCCCATCCAGAAACGCTTCAAACTCGTCAGCCGCGAGGCGCACCCGGCCAACTCCACCATCACACTGCCCAACGGCTGCGTCATCGGCGGCAAGGAACTGGTCGTGATGGCCGGCCCGTGCTCGGTGGAGAGCGAGAAACAATTGCTGATGACCGCCGAGGCCGTGGCCAAGGCTGGCGCGAAGGTGCTGCGCGGCGGCGCGTTCAAGCCCCGCACCTCGCCCTACGAATTCCAAGGTCTGGGGCTGAAGGGCCTTAAGCTCCTTGCCAAGGCGCGCAAGGCCACCGGCCTCGCCGTCATCACCGAACTCCTTTCCGAAGCGCACGCCGGGCTGGTCGCGGAATACGCCGACATTCTCCAGATCGGCACGCGCAACGCGCAGAACTTCCAGCTTCTCATCGCCGCCGCCAAGACCGGCAAGCCCGTCCTGCTCAAGCGCGGCCTGGCCATGAAGATCGAGGAGTGGCTGCTCGCCGGCGAATACATCCTCTCGAACAACAACCCCGGCCTGCTCTTCTGCGAGCGCGGCATCCGCACCTTCGAGACCTACACGCGCAACACCTTGGACCTCTCGACCATCCCCATCATCAAGCAGGAGTCGCACTGCCCCATCGTGATTGACCCCAGCCAGGGCGCGGGCCGCGCGGACCTCGTCGTGGCCATGAGCAAGGGCGCGGTGGCGATGGGCGCGGACGCGCTGCTCATCGAAGTGCATCCCAACCCGAAGGAGGCCTGGAGCGACGGCGCGCAGCAGCTCACCCTCGAAGGCTTCGCGCAACTGATGCGGGACTTGAAACCCTTCGAAGCAGCGGCGGGACGTGCGTAGTGGGTCGAATGCCGCAGGCAACGCGCACGGCGCGTTCCCATCCGTGTCATCCGCGTGATCCGTGGGCCAATCCGCCCCAGCCAAATCTTTTTTAACCTCGCCCCTCCTCACCATCGTCTCTCCCTATATGCTTTCACCCAAGTGCCTGCTGCGGTCCTTCCTCGTTGCGCTCCTTTGCGCGCTTTGCAGCCAGACCGCTTCCGCCGCCGACACGCGCAAGCCCAACATCCTCTTCATCGTCGGCGATGACATGGGCTATGCGGACGTGGGCTTCCACGGCTGCAAGGACATCCCCACGCCGCACCTCGACGCGCTCGCGGCGTCCGGCGTGCGCTTCACCAGCGGCTACGTAAGCGGGCCGTATTGCTCGCCCACGCGCGCGGGACTGCTGACGGGTCGCTATCAAAACCGCTTCGGGCATGAGTTCAACCCCGGCGCGCCAAACGCGGGCCTGCCCCTCACCGAGAAGACCATTGCCGACCGCCTCAAGGCCGCCGGCTACGCCACCGGCCTCGTCGGCAAATGGCATCTCGGCAACCTGCCGGAGATGCAGCCGCTGAAGCGCGGCTTCGACGAGTTCTTCGGCTTCCTTGGCGGCGCGCACAGTTACTTCGCCTCCGCCGGCATCCTGCGCGGCACGGAGCAAGTGAAGGAAATGGATTACACCACCGACGCCTTCGGGCGCGAGGCGTGCGCGTTCGTCGAGAAGGACAAGGGCAAGCCGTGGTTCCTCTACCTTGCCTTCAACGCCGTCCACACGCCGATGCACGCCACGGACGACCGCCTCGCGAAGTTCCCGAACGTCGCCGACAAGCAGCGCCGCACCTACGCCGCCATGATGATCGCGATGGACGACGCCATCGGCAAGGTGCGCGCCAAGCTCGCCGAGACTGGCCAGAACGAGAACACGCTCATCACATTCATCAGCGACAACGGCGGGCCGGCGATGCAGGGCGTCACCGTCAACGGCTCGGTGAACCTGCCCTTGCGAGGCTCCAAGCGCACCACGCTTGAGGGCGGCGTGCGCGTGCCCTTCATCGTGTCGTGGCCGGGGAAGCTCAAGCCCGGCGTCTTCGCGCAGCCCGCGATTCAGCTCGACCTCACCGCCACCGCGCTTGCCGCCGCCGGTGTGGCGACGAAGCCCGAGTGGAAACTCGACGGCGTGAACCTCCTGCCCTTCCTCACCGGCGAAAAGACCGGCACGCCGCACGACGCGCTCTACTGGCGTTTCGGCGAGCAGATGGCCGTGCGCGCCGGCGACTTCAAGCTCGTCCGCTACGACACCACCGCCGACGGATTGGACGCCGGGCGCAAGGCCGGCCCCTCGCCCCTCAAGCTCTACAACCTCCACGACGACCTCGGCGAAACCAAAGACCTCGCCGCCGCGCAGCCGGACAAGGTGAAGGAACTGCAAGCCCTCTGGAACACCTGGAACACCGCCAACATGAAACCCCTCTGGGGCGGCGGCCGCGCCGACAACGACGGCCCCGAACCCGGCGCACCCGCGAAGAAGGGCAAGAAGGGCAAGAACGCGAAGTGAATCTGGTAGGCTCGTCTCTCCTCCCGCACGCAACGTAGCCTCGCCCAAGTCGGCAACCTTGGGCTGGAGGCCGAAGCCCCTTTGGGGCATCCCGAGGGCGTGTGCAGGCCATTCAGTTGTCTCTTTTTGACCACGGACGACCTGTGTTTTGACCCCAATCGGCTGAAACCACGTAAAAACCTTCTGGGAAGGCACTCGGAGCTTACCGACGTGCCTCCCCAGGCCACCGACATACCCTCTCAAGCCGTCGGAATGCACCCCCAAGCCGCCGAGCGCTGTCCTCAGCGCGCCGGTTGCGCATCCGGCAGTCCATCGCGCACTGGGGACAGACGTGCCCTACCACCCAATTTCTTTCGCTTCCGCGTCTTTGCGTCTTTGCGCCCTTGCGTTGAAACGGGATGCGGAGTGCCACGCACTTATCTAAACGTCGCTGATTGCAGCAGGACCTGCCGAGTTCAAGTCGGCGGAAACTGAAGGCTGCAAGCCTGCGCTACAGCGCTGTGCAGCTCAGACATGACAGCCCGGGGCAACGCCCCGGGTAGGGAAATAGGAGCATTGCCGCCCTGAAGGGGCGGAACATTTTGTGCCGCCCTTTCAGGGCTTCGCGTCCCGCGGCCGTATAACCCGGGGCGTTGCCCCGGGCAGCTTTGTGATGCTCCTTCGGAGCGCCAGCTTCGAAGTTCGGGTTAAGGGAAGGCTGACTTCAATGGATGGCAACCTTCACGCAAGTTGCGCCGTCTTTCTGCTCGCACAATGTCCGAAAAACTCAACTGAACCATGCGCTCTCAACTCCTCGCCGCTCTCGCAGTCCTCGCCGCCACCTCCAACCTCTGCCTCGCGGAGAAGGCCGCTGACCTCAAGCCGCTTTTGAACCAGCCCGGCAAGGTCGTCGTGGATGAGAAGTTCGTCGGCGGCACGTTGCCTAGCTCGTGGGGCGGCGTGCAGGGCGACTGGCAGGTGCGCGATGGCGCGGTCGTCGGCAAGGAGAAGGCGTCGGACGAGCACGCTGCCGTGCTGTTCCTGAACCAGCCGCACCGCGATGCCATCGTGCGCTTCTCCTTCAAGCTGGATGGCGCGAAGAATTTCAGCCTGAGCATCAACCACCCCAAGGGCCATCTCTTCCGCGTGGCCATTGCGGAGGACGGCCTAACCTTGAGCAAGGACAAGGACAAGAAGGATCCGAAGTCCAAGGCGGCCCAGCTTGGCAAGGCGTCGGGGAAGTTCGAGGCGGGCAAGTGGCACACGCTGTTGATGGAGACCAAGGGCGGCAAGGTCTCCGTGCAAGCGGACAACGGCGCGAAGCTCGAGGGCAGCCATCCCGAACTCGACGTGGACAAGACCGGCTACCGTTTCGTGATGAAGGGCGAGTCGCTGCGCTTGAGCGACGTGAAGGTTTGGGAAGCAGCGAAGGTTTCCTCCGCTGCGAAGTGACGGCGGTCACGGTCATATGACGGCGGTCACAGACTCGCCGCCACAGGGAGACGGCGCTACTGCATCCGGCGGTCGAGCTTGTTCAGCTTCTTGATGCGGCTCTCCACTTCCTTGTCGAGCGTCTTGAGGAGCTTCTCGGATTTCACCGGGTCATTCGCGAGCTGCTCCAGCTTGCGCTGATACTTGTTGGAGACGAGGTCGCGGACTTGGTCGAGCGACATGCTCCGGGAGTCCGGCCTGCGGGCCAACATGGTGTGCCCCGGCGGTGGCTGGGTGGGCTGGAAATCGTCGGGCAGCTCCGCGAGCTGCCACTCGCCTTGATCCTCGCGGCGGAACTGCATCTTGAGCGCCAGGCACAGCTCGCTCTCGTCGGCCTTCAAGGTCACACGATCGTGCGCGATGGCGGCTACCGTGTAAGAGCCGAGCTTGTCGCCCGGCTCGACAGCCTTGCGATAGATCGCGCTGGTGCCGTCGAAAAATGCGACCGAGCCGCGCTCGGAACTCATTGTGCCCAGCAGCGCGAAGGCTTCGATCTTCGGAGGCGGAGTGGCCTTGGGCTTGGACGCGACGGGCGTGGGCGTGAGGCTGCGGTTGGCGTTGAAGACATTTCGCTCGGTGATGATGGCGAAGGGCTTGAAGCCGTCGTCTGACTTGGTGGGCTTGGTGGACGCAGGCTTGCTCTGGGCGGGCTTGCCCGGCGCGCTCTTGTTTGCCGCAGCCGCCGGGAGTGCCGCCATGATGAGCAGTCCCGCGCAGGCGCGCAGGAGGAAAATGGCAGGGCGAAATTTCAAGATGCGGATTAACATCAGCTAGTGACGCCTGCTGGACGGCGGAGGCCGACGGGAAGTTTCAGACGATTGAGCGCCGCTGGCCCCTTCGTTCGGAAAGCCAGTTGCCAAGCCCACAGGGTTTCGCCAACACTCCTGCCCTCGATTCGCTGCCCACGCGCGGCACAACGCCCGCGACGCAGCTTCCCCATCCATACGAACATGAGCACTGGTTTGAACATTAAGAAAGACGGCGCGCTGGATTTCCTCTCCCTCGGCGCACTCGTCCATCGCCTCGACCCCGGTATCATCCCATTCCGCAAGGCGTCGCGTTGCGACATCCACGTGAGCGGCGGCGAGTTCAACGTCTCGGCGAATCTCTCCGACTGCTTCCGCCTCAACACCGGTGTGGCCAGCGCGATGGTGGATTATCCCATCGGCGACCTTATCGCCGAGCGCGTGCGCGCGATGGGCGTGAAGCCCTTCTACAAGAAGTTCAAGCACGACGGCGTGCGCGGCCCGAACATGGCCACCGTCTTCAGCGACCGCGGCCAAGGCGTCCGCGCCCCGGTCGTCTTCTACAACCGCAGCAACGAGGCCGCCGGCCAGCTCAAGCCCGGTGACTTCAACTGGAAGGAAATCTTCGGCGGCGTGCGCTGGTTCCACAGCGGCGGCATCTTCGCTGCGCTGTCTGACACGACCGGCGAACTCATCATCGAGGCAATGAAGGCCGCCAAGAAGAGCGGCGCGATTACTTCCTTCGACTTGAACTACCGCCAGAAGCTTTGGGACATCTGGGGCGGACAGGACAAGGCCGTGGGCGTGCTCGCGCGCATCGTGAAGCACGTGGACGTGCTCGTGGGCAACGAGGAGGACTTGCAGAAGGGCCTTGGCATCGAGGGGCAGGACGTGGAGAGCAAAGGGAAGCTCGACCCGTCGGCGTTCTACGCCGTCATCGAGAAGGCCACGAAGAAGTTTCCGAACGTCAAGGCCGTCGCCACCACGCTGCGGGAAGTCCACTCCACCAACCGCCACACGTGGGGCGCGGTCGCGTGGGTGAACGGCAAGACTTACCAGTCCCCGATGTGCGAACTGGACGTCGTGGACCGCGTCGGCGGCGGCGACGGCTACGCGGCGGGCTTCTTCTACGGACTGCTCTCCGGCGCCTCCGAACAGGAAGCCGTGAACCTCGGCTGGGCGCACGGCGCGCTGATCACCACCTTCCCCGGCGACACGACGATGGCGACGGTGGAACAAGTGAAGTCGCTGTCGAAGGGCGGCTCCGCGCGTATCCAGCGCTGAGCTACACACTCAACCTTCCGAAGGCCCGGCAGCGATGCCGGGCTTTTGCGCGTAGTGGGGACACTCTTGTCCCCAATCACCGACGGTGGCTCACCGCGGACAAGAGTGTCCGCCTTACGGCCTCAGGAAGGGCGCGGGAAACTCCGCCGGCTTCGCCCCGCCCTGCTTGCGCGTTGGGTAAGTCTCGCCCAAGTCACGCAGCAGCGGCATGGACTGGCCTTGCGTCTCGGCGAGCAGCGCGAAGAGGCGGGCGTTGAGCTGCTTCACCGTCGCGGCGTGAGCGGGTTCGTGGATGAGATTGAGCGCTTCGTCCGGGTCGGCGGCGAGGTCGTAGAGTTCGTCGATGTCCCACAGGCCGTGGTAGCGGATGTATTTCCAGCGGTCGGTGCGGACGGCGTGCATCGTGGGCGTGTAGGGGTAATTGCGTTCCCAGTAGTATTCGTAGAGCAAGGCGTCGCGCTCCGGGACGCGCTCGCCGCGCGCGAGCGGTAGGAAGTTGCGCCCGTGCATACCCGTAGCCGCCGAGGTGAGGAGGCGGATTTCTGAAGCATCTTTTTCCGTCGTGGTCCGCCTCCTCACGTCGGCGGCTACGTCGAGCAAGGTCGGCGCGATGTCTATGTTCGCCACCATCTGCGTGACGACGGTGCCGGCCTTGAACAGCTCCGGGCAGTGCAGCAGCAGCGGCACGCGCATGGACGCCTCGTAGGCCGTGCGCTTGTCAATCAGCCCGTGCTCGCCGAAGTGGAAGCCGTTGTCGCCCAGGTAAACCACCAGCGTCGAGTCGAGCAGCTTGCGCTCCGCGAGCCACTGCGTGAGCCGCCCCACGCTGTCGTCCACCGCCAGCAGCGTCTCGCAGTAGCGGCGGTGGTGCGTCTGCAAATCGAAGTCCGGCAGGTTGTAGCCGAAGTCTACGCCGTGTCGGCTGTTGCGCTGGTTGCGCACCCACAACGGCTTGTTGAAATAATTCTCAGGCGTGTCGGCAAAGGTCTTCGGCAGGACAAAGGTCTTCCCCGCGTAACGCCCTTTGTGCCGGTCCGCCGCGACGAAGTCCGAGTGCACCGCCTTGTGCGAGAGGTAGGCGAAAAACGGCTTCTCCGACTTGCGCGCCTTCAGCCATTCCAGCGTGAAGTCCGTCAGCTCGTCCGTGATGTAGCCGTGCTGCGGGACGCGGCGGCCATTGACGTTGTAACCCTCGCTGCTGGACTGCGGCACCACGCGCGTCGTGCCGCGCCCGTCGGCCCAGTAGTTGCCCTGGCCCTTGAACGCGACCCAGTGGTCGAACCCGCGCTGCGGCGCGTCCGTCTCGCCCATGTGCCACTTGCCGAAGAACGCCGTCTCGTAGCCCGCGCGCTGGAGGAGCTGCGGGAAGAAAACGAGGTCGGTGCGCACGGGATTGTAATTGTCCACCACGCCATGCGCGTGCGCGTAAAGTCCGGTGAGGATGCTCGCCCGGCTCGGCGAGCACAGCGACGTGGTGACGAAGGCGTTTCGGCAATGCACCCCGCCGCGCGCGAGCCGGTCCAGATGCGGCGTCTCCAGATACGGATGCCCCATGAAGGACATCGCGTCGTGGCGATGGTCGTCCGCGAGGACGAAGAGGATGTTGCGCGGCGCGGCGGAGGCTTGGCCGCAAAGAACGCAAAGGAGCGCAAAGAGGGAAAGGCGCAGGCAAGCGGGTGTGTTCATCGCTATTTCCTCACGCCCGGCGGCAAGCCCCAAAGCGGCGGGATGTTTTGCTGGTTCCACTTGGCCACGCGGCGGCGAGGTTGGTTTGCTCGGCGGGGTCGGTGGCGAGGTTGAAGAGCTGCCAGGGCTGGTCGCCGGTGCGTAGGAGTTTCAAGTCGCCGTCGCGGGCGGCGGCTTGGCGGCTCATGCGCCAGAAGACCGGGCGTGCGGGCGGCGGACTTTCGCCGCCCAGGTGCGGGCGGAGTTTGAGGCCTTCCAACCGCGCGGTAGCAGCCGACGTAAGGAGGCTCTGACTTTCATTTTCGCGTTCCGTGCTTCGCGTTCCGCGTTGAGATGGAGCCTCCTCACGTCGGCTGCTACCGGCGGCGGCGAGGAACGTCGGCGCGAGGGCGAGGGCGGTGAGGGGGCGGGCGAAGGTTTTGACCGCCGGGAGTTGGCCGCGCCACTGCACGAGGAACGGCACGCGGAGGCCGCCTTCGAGGAGGCTGCCTTTGCCGCCGCTGAAGGGCGCGTTGCTGGAGGTGAGTTCCGCCGTCGGCCCGCCGTTGTCGCTGAGGAAGACGATGAGCGTTTGCTCCTCCAGCTTTTCCTCGCGCAGCTTCGCCAGCACCGTGTCCAAGGCGTCGTCCATCGCGGAGACCATCGCGGCGAAGAGGCGGCGGTGGAGGTCCGGGATGTGCGCGAAGCGGGCGAGATACTTCGGCGGGGCCTGCATGGGGCTCTGCGGGGCGTTGAAGGCGAGGTAGAGGAAGAACGGCTCCGCGCGGTGCCGCCCGATGAACGCGACCGACTCGCGGGCGAACGCGTCCGTGAGATACTCGCGCTCGGTCACAGGCTGCGTGCCGCGCAGGATGGGATTGTGGTCGTCGTAGCGCGGCTCGGAGGTCTTCAAGTGCGCGGAGAAAGTCATGTCGCCCTGCGTGAGGCGCGTGCCAGCGGCGGGCGGAAGGGCGTTGGTGCGGAGCCACGTCGTCACGCCCGTCCACGGCGGGCCGGGCACGAAGAAATGCCCCTCGTGCAGAAAGCCGAAGAATTCGTCGAAGCCGCGCCGCTGCGGATGGAAAGCCTCGGTCGCGCCGAGGTGCCACTTGCCGATACAACCGGTGGCGTAGCCGCGCGCCTTGAGATGGTCGGCCAAGGTTTTCTCCGTGAGCGGCAGGCCGATAGCGGGGTCGAGATTCTGCCGCCCGACGACGTTCAGCTCGTGCCCGAAGCGAGTCTGGTTCCGCCCCGTGAGCAGTCCGGCCCGCGACGGCGTGCAAAACGACGCAGTGACATAGCCCGCCGTGCAGCGCACGCTATTGCGCGCGAGCGAGTCGAGGTGCGGTGTGGGAATGTCCTTTGCGCCCTGGCAGCGGAGCTGCGCGTAGCCAAGGTCATCGGCGAGGATGAGGAGGATGTTCGGCGGGCGCGTGGCGGCGGGGGATTGGCCGCAGAGAACACAGAGGAGCGCGAAGAGAAAAATGTTGTGGCGCAGGTTCATGCCAAAGGCGGCGGTTGCCCGCCCGATTTGATTCGGGCAGAGTCTCGCACGATGGAAGCCGCGCTGCGAGTGCTGAACGAGATGGAAGCCAAGGGCATCCTTCGCGATCATGCCATCGGCGGCGCGATGGCGCTGCTCTTCCACACCGAGCCGGTGGCGACCTTCGACCTCGACATCTTCTGCCTTGTGCCGGAGTCCGGCCCCTTGGTGAGCCTCGCGCCGATTTACGACCATCTCCGTGCCTGTGGTCACGAGGTTGCCGCCGAGCATGTCGTGATTGCCGGTGTGCCAGTGCAGTTCATCCCTGCCTATAATTCGCTTGTGACCGAAGCGCTGGAACAAGCCGAGGACAAGACTTTCGGCCAGACGTCAACGCGCGTGCTGCGGCTCGAACACCTCCTCGCCATCATGCTGCAAACCGACCGGCCCAAGGACCGTCAGCGCGCCGCGCTGCTTGCCACGAGCGCGAGCTTTGACAACGCCCGGTTGGAAGGCATCTTGGCCCGACACCAACTCACCGACTCATGGAATCGAATCCGCTCGCCACGTTGAAAGCCGCCAGTGCCGCCGAATTGGCGCAGGCCGTGTTTGCTCAAAAGGAGCAGCGGCGCCGCTCGCTGGCCGCGCTGCCAGTAGAGGAGAAGTATCGTCAATTTCTCCAGCTTCAGCGAATGGTGGCCGACGCGCAGCGCGCGGCGGGGAATCCTTCGTCAAAGCCTTGGCCCTTGTTGGCCGGGGCTTGAATGCCTACGCCAGAATCGCCTTGGGCACCGAGCCATAGACATCCGTGAGGCGGAAGTCGCGGCCGGCGTAGCGGTAGGTGAGCTGCTCGTGGTTGAGGCCGAGGAGATGGAGGATGGTCGCGTGCAGGTCGTGGACGTGCATCTTGTCCTCGACGGCCTTCGCGCCGTAATCGTCAGTGGCGCCGTAGGAGATGCCGGGCTTCACGCCGCCGCCCGCGAGCCACATGGAGTAGCCCTTCGCGTTGTGGCCGCGTCCGTCCGCCGCGCCGTTGGTGGGCGTGCGGCCGAACTCACCGCCCCAGATGACGAGTGTGTCCTTGAGCATGTCGCGCTGCTTGAGGTCGGCGAGCAGCGCGGCGATGGGCTGGTCCACGGCGACACAACTAGACGCGATGCGGTTCTTCAAGCCATTGTGATGGTCCCAGCCCTGGTGGCAGACCTCGATGAAGCGCACGCCCGCCTCGGCGAGCCGGCGCGCCATGAGGCATTGCTTGCCGAAGTTGTCCGTGCTGCCCTGGCCGATGCCGTAGGCCTGCAACGTGGCGGCGGATTCCTTGCTCATGTCCATGACCTTGGGCACCTCGCTCTGCATGCGGAAGGCGAGTTCGTAGGACTCGATGATGCCCTCGACCTCCGGGTTCGCACCGGTGGTGGCGAGCAAGTCGCGGTTCATCCCCTGCACGAGGTCGAGCTGCGCGCGCTGGGCGGTGGCGGAGAGGTTCGCGCGGATGTTGCCGATGCCTTGGCTCGTGCCGGTGTCGTTCTTGCGGGCCTTCTTGTCCACGGGGCCGGTGCTGAGCGGGGCGTCCATGCGCGTGCCTTGGAAGGAGGCGGGGAGGAAGGCGCTGCCGTAGTTTTGCGCGCCGCCCAGCGCGATGGGCGCGGCGATGGTGAGGTAGCCGGGCAAGTTCTGGTTCTCGGTGCCGAGACCGTAAAGCGTCCACGCGCCGAGGGAGGGCCGCACAAAGCGCGCGCTGCCAGTGTGGAGCTGCACGAAGGCCTGCGGGTGGTTCGGGATGTCCGTGTGCATGCCGCGCAGGAGGCAGAGGTCATCGGCGTGCGCGGCGACTTTCGGGAACGCGTCGGAAATCCACAGGCCGCTCTGGCCGCGTTGCTTAAACTCCGCGACGGGCGCGACGAGTTTGCCCTTGTCGCCCGCCTTGCCCGCGTCGGCCTTGAGCTTGGGCTTGTAGTCAAACGTGTCGAGGTGCGACGGCCCACCTTGCATGGCTAGGAAGATGACACGCTTGGCGCGCGGCGTGAAATGCGGGGCCTTCGGCAGCGTGGGGCTTTGGTAGCCGGCGGCCTGCGCGCTGAGGCCGGCGAACGCGAGGTAGCCGAAGCCGGCGGAGACGCTCTTCAACATGTCGCGGCGCGTGAGGGCGAGCGGCTGGAGGTTGCGGCAGTCGAAGGGACGATTGGTGTTCATAGGCTTACTTGACGTAGCGGAACTCAGCTGAAGCAAACAGGGCCTGGCAGAAGGTTGTCAACGCGGATTCCGAGGAGCTGCCGCGCTCGGCGGCTTGCGCCTTCAGGAAGCTCTCCGCGCGGGCGATTTCGGCGGTGCTGGGTGGGCGGGAGAAGGCGAGCAGGTAGGCGGCGGTGATGCGTTCCTTCGGGTCGGCGCTGGTGCCTTGGAAGCGCTTGGCGAAGGCCGCGGCGTTCTCGCGGATGAACGGGCTGTTCAGCATGTAGAGCGCCTGCGACGGCACGGTGGTCACTTCGCGCGCGGCGACGACGAGGCTCGGCTCGGCGAAGTCGAAGAGGTCGAGCGCCTCGGGCAGCATGTCGCGCACGATGGGCAGGTAGAGGCTGCGATGCCGCGCGTCGGTGTTCAGGCTGGTGCGCGCGGCCCGGCCCAAATCCGTGTCGGCCAAACCACTCAGGCACGAACCAGCCGGCGGTTGCGGGTCGAGGCGGCCGCTCACGGCGAGGATGCCGTCGCGGATGGATTCGGCGTCGAGGCGGCGCTGATTCGCGCGCCAGAGGAAGTTGTTGTCGGGGTCGGCGGCGAAGTTCTTCGCGGCGGGCGTGCTGCTGAGTTGATAAGTGCGGGTCAGGACAACCTCGCGGACGAGCTGCTTCACCGACCAGCCGTTCGCCACGAGACGGTTCGCGAGGTAGTCGAGCAGCTCGGGGTGCGTGGGACGCTCGCCGGTCGCGCCGAAGTTGTCGGGCGTGCTGACGATGCCGTCGCCGAAGAGGTGCTGCCAGACGCGGTTGGCCAGCACGCGGGCAGTGAGCGGGTTCTCCGGGGCGGTAAGCCAGTTGGCGAGTTCGAGGCGGCCGCTCTGGCCGGGTGTAATCTTCGCCGGCTCCGTCGCGCCGAGCACGGTCACGAAACCGCGCGGGATGACCGGCCCCTTCTCCTCCAGCTCGCCGCGAATGTAGATAGGGCAATCGGCGGGCTTGCCGTCGAGCACGGCCATGGCCCACTGGCCGTTTGGCTCGCCGGTGGCTTTCGGGGCCGCAGGCGTTTCGGGATACTTCGACGCGTTCTTTGCCGGCTTGGCGCCCTTGACGTTGCCTTGCAGGCGCTCGAAGGCGATGACCTTCTCGGCCTCGGACATGGTCTTGAGCCGGATGGCGAGCTTTGGATTTTTCTGCACGAACTGCTTGAGCTTCGCTTCCATCTCGGGCGTGAGCTTGCCGCCGGACGCGGAGGCCACCTGAACCGGGGCCGCAGCGGACTGCGTGAGCGGCGGCGGTGGAGTGAAGCTCTTTACGAGGGGCACATGCGTCGAGGGCTGGCGGTTCTTGCCGCCGCCGATGCCGAAGTGCGTCTCGGTGCTCTTAAAGATGCCAGCCATCGCGTAGTAATCGCGCTGCGGGACGGGGTCGAACTTGTGGTCGTGACAGCGCGCGCAACTCACAGTCACGCCCATCACCGCTCGGGTGGTGACGTCAATTTGCTCGTCCACGGTTTCCATCACGAACGCCTCGCGGTTGCGCTCATTGAGGCCCTTGGGCCCGAGAGCGAGGAAGCCAGTGGCGATGAGCTGCTCGTTGCGCTGCGCAGCGTCCTTCGCGGGCAACAAGTCGCCGGCCACTTGCTCGCGGAGGAAGCGGTCGTAGGGCTTGTCGGCGTTGAAGGCGGCGATGACGTAGTCGCGGTAACGCCAGGCCTCGGGGTAGGCGTAGTTGCGCTCCTTGCCGCTGGATTCGGCGAAGCGCGCCACGTCGAGCCAGTGCCGGCCCCAGCGCTCGCCGAAGTGGGGAGACGCGAGGAGTTGGTCAACGACCTTGGCGATTGCCGATTCCCGATTGCCGCTCGCCGACTGGTAGTCCTTCACGAACGCCGCGACCTGCTCCGGCGTCGGCGGCAGGCCGATGAGGTCGAAGTAAAGGCGGCGGATGAAGGTGTGCGGGTCGGCGTCGGCGACGGGCTTGAGCTTGTGCTGCTCCAGCTTCGTGAGAATGAAGCGGTCAACGTCCGACGTGCTCCACTTCGTGTCCTTGGGCTGCGGCACCGCGACGGGCTTGACCGGCTGGAACGCCCAGAAGTTTTTGCCGTCCGCGAGGTCGGGCTTCTTGGCGGTCTTGGCCTTGCCGTCACGCGGGTCGGGCGCGCCCATGAGCACCCATTTCTCGAAGTCCGCGATGACCTCGGGCGGGAGCTTCTCCTTCGGCGGCATGAGCAGGTCCTTCTTCTCACCGCGAATGGCCGCGATGAGCAGGCTGCCCTTGAGGTCGCCCGGCTCGACCGCGTGGCCGGTCGCGCCGCCCGTGCGAATGCCCTCGCGCGTGTCGAGCAAGAGGCCGCCTTTGACTTTCTCAGACTCGGCGGAATGGCACTTGTAGCACTTGGCCACGAGCACGGGCCGAATCTTCTTCTCGAAGAACGCGAGCTGATCCGGGGAAATCTTCTCCGTCGGTTTGTCGGCTGCGGCGGCGGTCGCGACCACGGCGAGGAGGCAAGCGCTGGCGGAGAAAAGTCCCGCGCCCCGGAAGGTCATCGCGAAAGGTCGGTTGAACATTTTTTCAGCAACCGACCACGGGCAACGCGGCGGGCTGTGAAGGAAGACGGTGCGGGCGGAGGGGAAGGTTACGGGGCGGCTGGAGTATTCAGAAATCAGTTTTCAGTATTCAGAGGTGCTTGGGGGTTGTGCCACTGACCCAAACCGTGTTGCGATCACCAACCAAAACCATCCCGGCCCGGCACTCGGGCAGGCCGTTGGCAGCGGAGTTGGCGCGATGGGCGGGAATGTGGTCGGCGGTGTCGTTGGCTTCGGCGAGGGGGTAGCCGTCGGCTCCAAGGCACCCTTCAACAACACCACGCGCATAGTCCGCCGGTGACGCACCAAAGTAACTCCGGATGGCCGCACCATCCAAGTGCCGGAGGACATTCTGGTAGATGCCCAAGGGCGCCCGGTAGGTGGCCAGCCTAAAAAGTAGCAGGCTGGTTGCTAGGTCAAACCGGAAGCCGGCCTATTTGGGGCCAGTCAAGAGCGTCTCCTACCCACGCCCTCAAGCCAACAAACCCTTCACCACCT
Source organism: Verrucomicrobiales bacterium (assembly GCA_005791875.1). Lineage (GTDB taxonomy): Bacteria > Verrucomicrobiota > Verrucomicrobiia > Limisphaerales > SXTU01 > SXTU01. The sequence goes on along the minus strand of SXTU01000063.1, from coordinate 6,190 downwards.
CGCCCTTTACATCGGTCAGGCGGAAGTCGCGGCCGGCGTAACGGAAAGTGAGCTTCTCGTGGTCCAGGCCGAGCAGGTGGAGAATCGTCGCGTGCAGGTCGTGGATGCTCACCTTGTCCTGCACGGCTTCCGCACCGTGGTCGTCGGTCGCGCCGTAGCTCGTGCCACCCTTCGTGCCGCCGCCGGCCATCCAGAGGGTGAATCCCTTGTTGTTGTGATCGCGCCCGTCGCCGCCTTGCGCGTAAGGCGTGCGCCCAAACTCGCCGCCCCAGATGACGAGAGTGTCCTTCAGCAGGCCGCGCTGCTTGAGGTCCGTGAGCAGACCGGCGATGGGTTTGTCCACGCCGCCACAGCTCCGGGACAGCGCACCGGAGAGATTGAAGTGATGGTCCCAGTTGCCGGCCCCGACTTCGACAAAGCGCACGCCCGCCTCGATGAACCGCCGGGCCATGAGACACTTTCTCCCGAAGTCATCCGTGTCGCGGTCGCCGACGCCGTAGAGCTTCTTCGTGGCATCGCTCTCCTTCGCGAGGTCCAGCACGGCGGGCATCTGGCTCTGCATCTTGAAGGCCAGCTCGTAGCTCTCGATGACGCCCTCAATCGCAGCGTTCTGCGGGTCGCGCTGCTGCGCCTCGCGGTTGAGCGTCTGAATCAGATCGAGCTCCAGCCGCTGCGCCTGCGGCGTGCCGGGCGGCTGGAGGTTCTTCACCAACGCCTGCGAGCCACTGAAGCGGTTGCCGCTGCCGATGCGCGTGCCTTGGTAAATCGCCGGCAGAAACGAGCTGCCGAAGTTCTGCGCGCCACCGACGTTGTTGGGCGGCGCGATGGTGATGAAGCCGGGCAAGTTCTCGTTCTCCGTGCCGAGGCCGTAGGTCGCCCACGCGCCCAGCGACGGCCGCACGAACTGCGAGCTGCCCGTGTGCAGGCGCAGGAACGCCTGCGGGTGCGCGGGCACCTCCGTCTGCATCGAGCGCAGGAGCGCGAGGTCGTCCGCGTGCTGCGCGACGTTCGGGAAGAGGTCTGAAATCCACAGACCGCTCTTTCCGCGCTGCTTGAACTCGGCTTTGGGAGCCATCCACACACTGCCGGGGCGCGAGCCGGGCTTGCCATCGTCGGCGATGAGCTTGGGCTTGTAGTCGAACGTGTCCACGTGCGACGGCCCGCCGCTCATGCAAAGGAAGATGACGCGCTTGGCGCGCGGCGTGAAATGCGGCTGCTTGGGCGCGAGCGGCTTGTCATTCGCAGCCGCCTGCGCAGCGAGGCTGGAGAACGCGAGCCAGCCGAAGCCGCACGAGACGGAAGAGAGGGCGGCGCGGCGGGAGAGGAGGAGCGGGTGCATGGGTCGTATGAGTCCTGTGGGACGGATGAGTCAATGGGAGCTAGTTCAATTGGCGGAACTCGGCACTCGCGAAGAGCGCGCGGCAGAAGCTCGTCCACGCGGCGGCTTGGAGCGCGGGACTCGCGGGCTGGCCGCCGAGGAACTTGTTAAAAAAGTCGGCGGCAGCCTTTTGCTCGCCCGGCTTTGGCGGACGGGTGAAGGCCAGCCAGTAGGCCACGTTCACCCGCTCCTTGAGCTGCGCCGCCTCGTCCGTGCTGACGCCGCTGGGCTGCCAGCGCAGCAGGCGGCTCGCGCCCGCGCCCGCTTGCTCCGCGACGAACTCGCTGTTCAAAAGGAAGAGCGCCTGCACCGGGACGCTCGTGCTCTCGCGCTTGCCGGTGACGAGGCTTGGCTCGGCGAAATCGAAGAGCGCCAGCACCTCCGGCACCTTGTCGCGCACGATAGGCAGATAGACCGAGCGATGCGTGGTGTCAGCGTTGAGCTTCACCTCAGTCACGCCAGTCATAAAATTTGGTCCATCAATCGGCTGGTCTCCGAACGTGAGCATGATGGAAGCGAGCGAAGGTTTGAGGTCGAGCCGCCCCGCAACGTGCAGCATCGCGTCGCGGATGCCCTCGGCGTCCAGTCGGCGCGGGGACATGCGCCAGTTCAATGTGTTCTCCGGGTCAGCGGTGTGGTTCTGCTCGTTGTAGGCGGAGGACAACTGATAAGTGCGGCTCAACACGATTTCGCGGATGAGCTTTTTCGTGCTCCAGCCGCTCTCGCTGAACTTCACTGCAAGCGTATCGAGTAACGTCTGGTTGCTCGGCTTGCCGCCCGTGGTGCCGAAGTTGTCCGGCGAATCCACCAGGCCGTCGCCGAAAAGCCAGCCCCAGACACGGTTCACGAAGACGCGCGCGGTGAGCGGGTTGCTCGTGGTCGTGAGCCACTCGGCCAACTCGCGACGGCCGCTGCTCGTGGTCGGTATGCGCGGGGGCGGGCTGTGCGTGAGCGCGACGGGGAAAGCGCGGGCGACGACTTCAGCGGGCTTGTCCGCATCGCCGCGCGTGCGCAGAGCGGCATCGCCAATTGCGCCGAACTCCTGCGGGCGCATGCCAAAGACTCCGCCCTCGGCGAGGCGGCGGATGTTGCCCACTCCGGCAATTCCCCGCGTGGCGGGCAAGTCCTGCACGCCCATCGCGAGCGCGTTCTCCTCGCCAGTCACCGCGTCGTATTGCTTGAGCTTCGATTCGAGCTGGCCGGTCTCGAAGAGAAGCCGCAGGCGATTTTGTTGGGTTCGCGCGTCGTTGTTCTGCGGCGCCGGTTCTTTGCCCTTCTGTCCCATGCCGCCGGTGAACATCTCGCGCTGCTCGGCGCGTTTCTCGGCGAGCTGCTTCTCCACGCGCTTGCGCTCCTCACTGGGCATCGTGCGTTCGAGCGTCGGTGCCTTCGCGCCTTTCGACAGGACAAACAGGTCGGAAGGACGGCGGTTCTGCACACCCTGCGTCGTGCCGTAGCGCGTCTCCGTGGAGGTGAAGATGCCGGCGAGCGCGTAATACTCCTTCTGCGAGATGGGGTCGAACTTGTGGTCGTGGCAACGCGCACACGCGATGGTCGTGCCGAGGAAGGCCTGCGAGAGCGTGTCAATCTGCTCGTCCGCGACATCGAGGAAGAACTGCCGCGGGTTCTGTTCGTTCAAGCCCTTCGTGCCCAGCGCGAGGAAGCCGGTGGCCACGAGTTGCTCGGCGCGCTGCTTGTCGGAAGTAGAGGGAAGCAAGTCCCCCGCGACCTGCTCGCGCACGAAGCGGTCGTAGGGTTTGTCCGCGTTGAAAGCGGCGATGACGTAGTCGCGGTAGCGCCACGCGTGCGGGTAGGCGGTGTTCACGTCCTTGCCGGTGGACTCGGCGTAGCGCGCCACGTCGAGCCAGTGTCGTCCCCAGCGTTCACCGAACTGCGGGGAGGCAAGCAGCTTGTCCACGAGGTTCGCGAACGCGTTGCCCGACTTGTCGTCGAGGAAGGCGTTGACCTCGTCGAAGGTCGGCGGCAGGCCAATGAGGTCGAAGTAAACGCGGCGCAGCAGCGTGAGCTTGCCGGCGTCGGCCACAGGCGCGAGGCCCTCGGCCTCCAGCTTCGCGAGCACGAAGCGGTCAATTTCCGTCCTCGGCCAAGCGGTGTTCTGCACGGCGGGCACGGGCGATTTCTTCGGGGGCTGGTAAGCCCAGTGGTCCTTCGCCTTCAAGCCGTCGTATTCCTTCTTGGCAAACGCGCTACCCGTGCGCGGGTCTGCCGCTCCGGTCTGAATCCAGCGCTCAAAGTCTTTGATAACCGCTTCGGAGAGCTTGCCGCCGTCCTTCTCCGGCGGCATCTGAAGGTCGTTCTTCGTGTAACGAATGGCTTCGAGCAGGAGGGATTTCGTAGGATTGCCGGGCACGACGGCTGGGCCGGAATCGCCGCCCTTACGCGCGCCTTCGCGCGTGTCGAGCGCGAGGCCACCCTTGATTTTGTTGCCCTCGCCAGCGGCGTGGCACTTATAGCACTTCTCCACGAGCACCGGGCGAATCTTCGACTCGAAGAAGGCTAACTCCTCCGGCGATGCAACGCGCTCCGGCGTCTTCGCGGAGGTCGCGGCCTTGGGCGTGGCGAACTGCGGCTGCGCTGGCTCGTTGCCGCCGGGACGAGGGCCAGGCTGAAGCGCGATGACTTCGGCGAACTCGGCCTGCGTGAGCGAGCCATCCTTATTCTTGTCGAGCCGGGCGAACGTGGCGTCCGCCAGCTCGCGCTGGTCGCGGAAGCGCGGCGAACGCGCGAACTCGGCCTTATCCACCTTTCCGTCGCGGTTCGTGTCGAGGAAACGGAAGGCCGTGGCCGGGTCGGGCGGCCCGCCGGGCGCAGGGCCTTTCTTGCCGGGCGGCTGCTGCGCGAGCACGACGACGGCGAGACCAACGGAAAGCGGGAGAGTCCAGAGGAGCGGTTTCATGGTGGCTTGGTCGGGTGAACTCGTTACAGGAGAGACGACGCCCGCGCAACCGTGCGGTTACATCGCCCAACAGAAGAATGGGCAAGCATCCCAACGCGGGCTGCAAGTGGTCCGCCGCCGCTCAGGCTTCCGTCGGAGGTTTCTCAGTCGGCAACCGCGCCTTCACCTTCGTCAGCAGCTCATCAATCTGCTTGAGCTGCTCGCGCAGCTTGGGCCAGTCCGGGTCGTCCAAGTCGAAGCCGGGATACCGGTCGGTGAAGTAGGCCTCGGCCAGACCGGTGCAAAGCGGGCGGACCTCCGCAACAAGGTCGGATTTCTTCTCCTCCATCGTGGTGCCCAGCACGAGCAGGTCGTGCGTCTTGACCAGCGGCCAGCCGAGGCGGATGAGTTCGGCCTTGAGAATCTTCCCAGGACTTCCGCCAGCTTGCTTCGGCAAAGCGAGTGGCCCAGTTCCTGACTCACCGCCATGCGCAGCACCTCCATGTCGGAATCCACGATATGGAGCCAGTCCGCGGGGTTGTTGCTGTCAGTCTTCCGTGGCAAGGGGCACTCCTTCCCGCAGGATGGTGTTGAAGAAGAAATCTCCCACCGCCTGCTTCTCGCCCAGGCGGGCTGGTGTGATGGGAATCAGGGTGAAGGAAACCTTCGAGTGAACCGGCCACATCGCCCCGCGCCACTGCTCGGCGGCGGCCAGTTGCCGCTCCGCGCCGTCAGACACGAGGCAGAGATCCACGTCGCTGTCCGGGCGCGCCTCGCCGCGCGCGTGCGAGCCAAAGAGGATGACCCGCCGCAACGGCAGCGCCGCATGCATCGCCTCGATGCACCGGGCCAGCGTCTCCCGCTGCCCCTGCAACGAAGCCGGCAAATTCTCCAGCAACAATCTCACGATGGCAAACTACCCGCCTGCTTCCGGCGCGACAAGCTGTGAAACCGGTAGGAAAGCTCCCCCCTCTCCGCCTCGAACGGGGAGAGGGCCGGGGTGAGGTGTCGAATGGCTTTTCACCTACCGTTCGGTGACGCGGTAGCGGCGGTGCGTGCGATCAAACCGCCCGCCCCGCTTCGGCTAGCCAGCTCTCCACCGCCTGCCACGTCGCCTTCAAGACGGGGCGATTCCTGAAACCAGCCAGTTGCACCAAGCGCCAGTGTCCCCGCTGCTGCTCGGCAATCTCCGCCGTGGCCCGCTGCGGGGCCAGCACGCGGTAAATGTAGGTGTGACCGCGCCGCACCTTGTCCAAGTAGGAAGCGACGCAGCTCGTTTGCTCCACACCTTCCTGCTGAACTTCCTGCGGCGTGCTCAACGGGATGATCTCGGAGGTTCCGGGGAACGGCGGCGGCGGGAGCGGCGAGCCGTCGTCCACCGGTTCCTGCGTCTCATCAGCGACCCGCTCATTGTATTGGCACGCCAGTGCATCGTGGTAACGCCGGTAGGCAGCGAGCGAACGCAGCGGACCCGGCGGCGGTGTGTCCGGCAGGAGTTGAACCATGCGCTGCACGTCGATCATCAGGTCTCGCCATTCCCCGGTGCAGCCAGGGTCAACGGATCTCCGGGCGACGTCCCTGAGCAGCGCAGGAGTCAGCATTGGAAGCATCGTCCTGCTGTTGATCACAGTCAGCGTGTCCGCGTTGAGCACCGGGAGAAATCTCAGGGTGCCAACCAACTCCGGTGCCAGCCCTCCGTTGAGGGCGCGGCGCAAGTTCAGCAGCAGCGGCGCATAGCAGGCCTCGGGCGCCACTTTGCCCAGCAGCCGAACCGCGGACTCGCTGGCTGGGAAGCCTAGCCACGCACCAGCTTCGCGCCGTTTCAAGCGCAGCAACCGACGCGCAGTCCGCCAAGGGTGAGCCGAGCGCTTGAACACCCACGAAGAGGCCAGACAGAAGGCCAGTCCGGGATTCGT
>SXTU01000062.1 GCA_005791875.1 Verrucomicrobiales bacterium | reverse complement strand
GTCCGGCGTGTTGAGCAGGTCAGCCTTGCTGGTGAAGGGCAGGCGGCGCAGATCGTCGAGCGAGCGGAAGTCGGCGGCGGTGATTTTCAACTGGCGGAACAGCTCGCGGTAGTGGGCGGAGAAGGGCAGCACGGTGTCGCGGAGCCAGCGGTGCAGGCGCTCGGCTTGGAGCGCGCGGACGGGGGCTTCAGGCAGCCGCTGCCAGTTCGTGGTGAGGAGTGTGGTGCTCATGGGTGGGTTCCTTTCGATTCACCAGTTGTTTGATGTCGGCGAGGTTCTCCTCGGCCACGCGGCGGCCGAGGGAAATGTATTTCATGGGGTTCGAGAAATCGTGCCAGCGGGAGTCGCAGGCGAGCGGGCGGAGGACGACGTCTGCCTGACGGCAAGCATCCTCGGCGGCCCGGATTTGCCCGCCGATAACGGCGCGCTGGGTGACGTCGAGAATGTTGCCGTAGGCGAAATAGTTGACCTGCTGATTGAGCAGCCGGAGGAAATTGAAACGGCGTTGCTTCACGTCCACTTGCTCGCGCTCGTGCTCGCGGGCGCAGCGGAGGAAGGCCGAGGTGGGAATGATGTTCACGGCCAGCACCCGCTCGACCCCCGCCTCGCGCAGCACGTCCACCGGCAGCGGGTCGGAGACTCCGCCGTCAATGTAGGTCTCGCCGTCGAGCTTCACCGGGACGAAGACGCTGGGAATCGCGCAGCTCGCGAGGACGGCGGGGGAGACTTCGCCGGCGCTGAAAACCACGCGCTCCAAAGTGTCGAAGCGCGTCGCCACGACGCGCAGCGGCCGCGCGAGTTGCTCGAAGCGCGCCTCGCCGATGCTGCGCTCGAGCCGCTCGCGAATCGCATGCCCATGGATGAACCCCCGGCGCGGCGGGAACGCGGGGTCAATGAGCTTGAGCAAACCCCACTTGCCTTCCAGCTCGCGGGCCTTGCGTTCGAGAAACTGGCCGTCATGCCCGAACGCCCACAGCGCGCCGATGTAAGCGCCCATGCTCGTGCCCGCGATGAGGTCCACCTCGATGCCGTTCTCCTCCAGCACTTGCAGCACGCCGACGTGCGCGAGGCCCTTCGCGCCGCCGCTGGAGAGCGCGAGGCCCACCCGGCAGCGGCCGATTTCGCGCGCGAGCCGGCGGAGGTCGGACTTGAACCCCGCCGGCCATGGTCCGCCGCAATGGGAATGCAACCCATCCATCGTGGCCGGCGACTCGTGGAGGTTCAGGTGCGCGGGCTGGCCGATTTGCTTGATGAAATCCTCCGCCGACTGCGGCACCTCGTCGTGCTCCAGGCAGAGCACGAGCTTCAAGTCCGTCGCCGTGCCATCGCGCGCGACGCGCAACTCGCGGTCGAGCTGGTTGAACTCGAAGAGGCTGTCCACCGTTTGCTGCGCGAGCACGTAGGTCGCGGAGGAACGGGACGCCGCCTCGGCGAGCGCCTGGCGCGGAGCGTTCGCGTCCACATGGACAATCACATGGCCGAAGTGGCGCGCGCAGTGGCCGAGGAAGGCGGAGAGAAATTGCCGCTCGGCAGAATGGTTCGAGACGCGAAGGGCAAGTCGGTCAAAATTGCCGAGGTGCTGAAGTTGGTCCGCGAAGGCGAAACTGTTGTTCGGCAGCGAGTGAAGCGGGCTCCAGACCTTCGCCGTCGCATCGGCTTCCGAGGGCACCAGTTGCAGCAACAGCACCCGCTCGCCGGTGACAGACTCGAGCATCTCTGCGAGGGATTCCGCGACCAGACGGCCAGGGACGCGGCGGGAGGCGGAGGCGAGGGTCGTGAGGCGCCCAGCGCGGTTGAAAGCGGCTTGGGGCGGACGGGCGAGCGAGGAGAGGAGTTCGGACCTTCGCTGGTCCCACACTGACTTTTCGTTTGGATACGACGCAGGCATTGCCGGCTTTCTGAGCGACGGCCGCCGCGGAACCATCCACGACTATCCTATGCGGCCCGCTGGCCGACCATCGCTGCCCCGGAGGGCTTGGGTGTTTGTTTTGCCCATTTTGCTTCTCTGTCTTGGTTCAAGGTAGGGCAGTTTCCATGCCTGTCAAATTTGAGAAGGCCGACTAGGGGGCGCATGGAAATCGGGGCGGCAAACCAGCAGACACACTGGAATCCCCTCCCTTGCTCCTGTCCGCGGACCTCGGCTAGGCTGCGCGCGTGTCGCGACTGCCCTTCGAGCTGCTGCTGGCGCTGCGTTACCTGCGGCCCAAGCGCACGTTCGTCTCCGTCATCACGCTCATCTCGGTCATCGGCGTGATGCTTGGCGTGGCGGTGCTCATCATAGTCATCAGCGTGATGAGCGGCTTCGACCGCCAACTCCGCGAAAAACTCCTCGGCTTCAACGCCCACCTCCGCGTCATCCAGCCCGGCGAACTGCTCGCCAACCGAGACGAGATCATGGCCCGCATCATGGCCAACCCGCGCGTGAAGGGCGTCGCGCCCTTCGTGCAAGGCAAAGTGATGCTGGAGACACAGCCCGCTTCAGGCGGTTCGCTCGTGGACGCACCGATCGTGCGCGGCGTGGACGCAGAGCGTGAGGGTGGCGTGAGCGACCTGCCCAAGAGCGTGAAGGACGGCGAGTTCAACCTGCGCGGCAACGGCCTCGTCATCGGCCGCGAGTTGGCGAGCAACCTCGGCCTGCGCGTCGGCGACCGCGTGGGAATCCTTTCACCCGCCCTCTTCAAGCGGATGCGCGACGTGATGAAGCGCTCGAACGGCAAGGAGCTGACGGAGGTGAGCAGGCTCGACGAATACACGGTGAAGGGCATCTTCGACGTGGGCTACTACGAGTTCAACGCGAACGTCGTCGTCACCTCGCTCGCCAACGCGCAGGACCTCTACGAGCTGGAGGACAACGTCCACGGCCTGCAAATCACGTTGCACGACTCTGCGCAGGCGGACGCCGCGCAGGCCGAGTTGTCGCGCGTGCTGGGCCTCAACTACGTCGTCCGCACCTGGAAGGACGACAACTCCGGCATCCTCAACGCGCTGCTAGTCGAGAAGAACGTCATGTTCTACCTGCTCTTCTTCATCATGATCGTCGCCGCGTTCGGCATCACCAGCGCACAGATCACGTTCGTCGTTCAGAAGACGCGCGAGATCGGCGTGCTCAAGGCGCTCGGCGCGACCAACGGCCAGGTGCGCTGGCTGTTCCTGAGCCAGAGCCTCATCGTCGGCGTGCTCGGCGTCATCGCGGGCTTCGGCCTCGGCCTGCTGGCGCTGCACTACCGAAACAACTTCCTCGACCTGATGAACCGCTTGACCGGCTTCGAGCTGTTCCCGCGCACGATCTACGCCTTCGACCGCCTACCCGCGCTCATCGTGCCGAGCGACATCGCGATCATCTGCGGCGGGTCGCTGTTCATCTGCCTGCTGGCCGGTCTCCTGCCGGCGTGGAGCGCGGGGCGGCTGCAACCGGTGGAGGCGCTGAGGCATGAATGACGGAATGACCAAGGCCCAATGAATGACCAAGGCCCAATGGCCAGGGCGAGCTGCCAGTGTGCTCCACAACGCCCGGCAAGGTCCACTTCCGACACTCGGCGGGCGCCCGCTCGCATCCGGCGTGCTTGCGCGCGGCCATTGGTCATTGACCATTGGTCATTCATTGGGCATTGCGTCATTGGCCCTTGGGCATTCTTCAGTCGTTCGTCATTCCGCTAAAACCCACGATGTCCAGCGCTTCCCCCCTCCTCCGCGCCACCGGCCTGCGCAAGACTTACCACATCGGCTCACGCCTTGTGGAAGTCCTGCGCGGCGTGGACCTGACGGTGGACGCCGGTGAGTTCGTCGCGTTGCGCGGCGCGTCCGGCGCGGGCAAGAGCACGCTGCTGCATCTCCTCGGCGGCCTCGACCGGCCCAATCACGGCGAAATCCATTTCCGCAGCCAGAGCCTCGCCGCGCTCACCGATAACGAGCTGGCGAAGCTCCGCGTCGCGCACGTCGGCCACATCTTTCAGGCCTACCATCTCCTGCCGGAGCTCGACGCGTTGGAAAACGTCGCGCTCCCCGCCCGCGTCGCGCGACTCGATGCCTCGGAGGCCGAGCGTCGTGCGCGCGACTTGCTGAAGCGCGTCGGACTGGAGCACCGGCTGGAGCATCGCCCGGCGGAACTTTCCGGTGGCGAACAGCAACGCGTCGCCATCGCCCGCGCACTGGTGAACCGGCCCGCGCTGATTCTCGCCGATGAGCCGACCGGAAACCTC
>SXTU01000007.1 GCA_005791875.1 Verrucomicrobiales bacterium | reverse complement strand
CCAATTCGTCGCGTTGTAGCCGAGGATGCCCGCGCCCTTGAAGCGCGGCTGCGTGCCGCCCTTCTTCGTGAAGTGCAGCCCGCCGCCGAAGCGCCCGCCGGGCACGAGCTGCAACTCGTCATTCGCCGCAACCGGCACGGGCCCTTGCTTGCCGCGCACGACCGCCACCTTGTCCCCGCGCGCGAAGTCGGCGTCGAAGCCTTTGTCGAACGAGGCGTGGAAGGTGAGGGCTTGTTTGAGCGCGGCGGTATTTTGGGCATCGGCCGCGAACGGGAGGAATGCGGCAGCGAGGAGGAGACAAGTGGTTTTCGATTTCATGGGATGGATTGGGTTTGGGACTTTGTTAGGGACGATGTGGGTTTCGGTTTCTCTCATTAGCACCGGGCTTCAGCCCGGTGTAGGCAGCGGACCCGGACTGAGCCGCTTCAGCGGCTTTCTGTTTCGTCGCAGAAGCCGTTAAAACGGCTGGCCCTGGTGACGAACGACCAGACACCCGGCTGAAGCCGGGTGCTAATGAGAGGTGGCGCTGGCGCCATATTGTCATTTGCGAGAAGCAGGCTACTGCTTCTTCCCCTTCTTCTTCGGTGCGGCATCGTCGCCCTTCGGTTTGCCGCCGTTTGGGCTGTGCGTCTTCCACCAGTCCGGGCCTTCGGCGTCCACGGCGGCGTTGTGCTTGAGGAGCTGCTCGCGGAGGGCGGCGAAGCGTTGCGGCTCGGCGGACTTGAGGTCGGTGGCTTCCTGCGGGTCGGACTTGAGGTTGTAGAGCTCGAACTGGGTCAGCTCGGCGTTCGCCAGAATCTTCCAGTCATCCACGCGCATCGCGATTTTTGCGTTCGGGGCCATGTGCAAGCGCCAGTAGAGCGGCTGCGGGCGCTCCAGCTTCGTCGCCTTGCCGGTGAGCACGGGCAGCACGTCCACGCCGTCGAGCACGCGACCGGCGGGCGGCTTCACGCCGGCGATGCCGAGCATCGTCGGGAACATGTCGCTGCCGATGACCGGCACCGCGCTCACGGAACCGGCGGGGATTTTGCCCGGCCACCGTGCGAGCCCCGGCACGCGGATGCCGCCCTCGTGCATCGAGCGTTTGCGATCGCGCAACCCGCCGCTGGAGCCGCGCCCAGGCGTCGTGGTGCCGTTGCCTTCCGGTCCGTTGTCCGACGTGAAGAACACGAACGTGCTGTCCGCGAGCTTCTGCTCGTCGAGCGCCTTCATGAGCTGCCCGAAGGCGAAATCCATCTGTGTCACGTTCGCGTGGTGCTCGCGCTGCACGTCGTCGGCGAGGTCGGGATAAAGCGCCTTGAACTTCGGGTCGGACTTAATCGGGTAGTGCGGCTCGTGCGTCCACACGGCGAGGAAGAAGGGCTTGGCCGGGTCGCGCTTCTCCTTCAGCCACGTCACCGCCTCGCTGACCACGAGCGGCGCGGAGTAGCCTTCGAGCCGGCCGACCGGCTGGCCGTTGCGGACGAAGTTGCTCGGGTTCTGGTGCGTCGGCCCGGCGTTGTTCTGCGTGGCCATCCACCAATCGTAACCATGGTCACCGGGCTGCGGCTGGGCGGGGTTGTTGAAGAGACCGTTCAAGTGCCACTTGCCGCTGTGGCAGGTCATGTAGCCCGCGCCCTTGAGCAGCTTGGGCAAGGTGATTTCGCTCGTGCGCAGATGCACCGGCGCGCCCTCGGCTATCCAAGTGAACACGCCGTTGCGATGCGGCGTGCGCCCCGTGAGCAGCGCCGAGCGCGACGGCGAGCACACCGCGCTCGCCGAGTAGCACTGCGTCAGCCGCACGCCCTGCTTCGCGAACGCGTCGAGGTTCGGCGTCTTGATGAGGGGATGGCCGTAGCTCGCGAGGTCGCCCCAGCCGAGGTCGTCCGCGAGAAAGAGGATGAGGTTGGGCTGGGCGGCGAATGACGTCACCGCCGCAAGCGCGAAGGCGCAGATGAGAGCAAGAATGTGTTTCATGAGTTGAGTGGCCAGCCTAACGAGTTGCTGTGACTTTCGCCAGCCAGACGCGCGCCTGTTCACGAGCCGGGTTGGGCCGCAGGGTCCACGCGTCGTTGTGATTGCGGAAGCCGGTGCCCAGGAAGGTGAGGTTCGCGTCGGGCAGCAACGGTTTCAAATACCTCTCCGTCTCGCTGGCATTCCCGCTCTCGCCGCAGATGAACTGCGGGCGGCTGCCGAGCCGCTGCAACCGCGTGAGCGCGGACGCGCGGTCCGAGCTGGGATAGGGCCAAGCGCGGACGCCGTCGTAGTGGCTGTAAGCGAGGAAGCCGCACCAAAGCTTGGCCGTCGCGTCGTCGTGCAGGCCGAGGTAATTGCACGCAATGGCCCCGCGCGAGAAGCCGAGGAGCACCACACGCGCTTCGTCGCCGCCGAAGTCGCGGCACACGCGCGACACGGCTTCGCGGCAATACTTGAGCGTCGGCTGCGGGTCGCGGTTGGCGGCATCACCCCACCACGTCAGCGCGAGGTCGTCACCCGCCGCGTTGAGATACGGAACGCAGAGCCAGAGGAAGCCACGCCCAGCCGAAAGGCCGTAGCCGAGATTGCTCCCCTCGGGCCGACCGGTGCTGATGTCGCCGAAGCGATTCGAGTAGCCGCCGTTGCCCGCGAACTCGACGAGCACGGGGAGCTTTGCGCCAGGCTTCCAGTCGGTAGGCAGGTAGAGCACGTGGTAAACCGGCGTGGTTTGGAAGCCGCCGAGTGTGTGCTTCAGGCGCTTGCCGGGGGCAGGTGAACCCTCGGTAAGAGCTGGCACCGTGAGGTCCGCCGGGACGGTGCGGATGTCTGGTAACTCCGCGGCGTGGCCACTGAACTGCACAGCGAGCCAAACGCAGATGAACGCCCAAGCACGCACGGAGCGCGGACGCGGGCGTCTGCGCCCTACTCTCGCCTCCGAACGGATGGGAAAAACCCAAAAAATCGGGCCTCCGGTCGTTTTCTGTGGCTGGCAGGACTGCAAAGGTCAGTCAGTTTACGAGGTTCCGCAGCGTTTCGCCTTTGAGCGCACGCAACACTTCGCGGGCGGCTTTGGTGCGGAACTCCACGCAGCCTTCCTCGCAGTAAAACGCGGTGTGCGGGTTCAGCAGCAGCCGGTCGTGCGCCGGGTGATTCGGGTCGCGCCACGCGCGGAGCACGGGTGAATCATCGGGAGGCGGCTCGGCCTCCAGCACGTCAATACCCGCGCCCGCGAGGTGCCCGCTCGCCAAGGCCTCGACCACCGCCGCCGTGTCCACCACGCCGCCGCGCGCGGTGTTCACGAGGAACGAGCCGCGCGGCATCCGGGCAATTTCATTCGCCCCAAGCATCCCACGCGTCTGCGGCGTGAGCGGGCAGTGCGCGCTGACGATGTGGCTTTGCGCAAGCAACTCATCGAGCGTGTCCACGCGGCGCACGCCCAGAGCCTTGTCGAGGCCGTCGGGCACCAGCGGGTCGAAGAAAACCACGTCGAAACCAAACGCCTTCGCCCGCAGCGCCGCCGCCGAGCCGATGCGCCCGCAGCCCACGATGCCGAAGACCCGCCCACGCAGCCGGTGGATGGGCGTGGCCTGATCCACGTTCCATACGCCGATGCCACGCCGCAGCCGGCTGTTGAGGAAGTGCGTGCCGCGCGCGAGGGACACCGCCATGCCGAGTGCGGAGTCGGCGACTTCTTCCGTGCCGTAATCGGGCACATTGACCACGGGAATACCGCGCTCGCGGGCCGCGCGTATGTCAATGTTGTCATAGCCCACGCCGGGCCGCGCAATCAGCCGACATTTCCGCAACCGGCCGATGGCTTCGCGGTCGAGGCGGAGGTAGTGGTAAATCATCACCGCGTCCGCCGCTTCGAGTCGTTCGTCGAGGTCGGTCTGCGCGCGCGCGTTGAGCGCGCGCACCTCGGCATGGCCGTCGAGCACGGCGCGCTCGCAATTGAGCGGCTCGACAATGAGGTCGGTGATGAGGACGAGGGGGAGATGGCTCATGGGCGTTGTCGGTGGGCAAGTGCGGGCTGGTATACTTGGGGCGGCGCATCACTTCACAAACTTCACGTCCACCTTGGGCAGCAGGGCTTTCACTTTGGCCTGAGCTTCTTCGGGGTAGCCTTTGGGGCGGTGGGCGAGGGAGATGGCTTTGAGATGAGCGAAGGCGGACAGCCCCGGGAGGCGGTCATCGGGGAGCGGGAGTTTATCCATCGTGAGGGTTTCCAATTGGCTGATGCTGGCTATGAGGCGCAAATCGGCGTCGGTGAGTTTGCTTCCGTCGGTGACGGAGAGGCTGCGGAGGGTCGGGATGGTTTTGACGGTGGAGTAAGCGTCGGCGGAGTGAAAGCCCTCCCCAAGCTGTATGGATACGAGCGGGAGTTTGGTGAGGTGCTTGAGGGCGGTCGGGGTGGCGTTGTGAGTGCCGAGTTCGAGGCTCTTGAGTTTGGTGAGTTTGGCGAGGTGCACGGCTCCGGCGTCGGTGAACTTGGCGTGGGCGAGGCTGATGCTTTCGAGGTTGGGGAGGTGCTCGCACAGTTCTTTGAGGCCGTCGTCGTCGATGCTGCTGCCGCGATGGCTGACGCGGGTGACCTTGGTCCAGCCGGTGCATCGGGCATAGGCTTTGCCGGTGATGGCGGTGCCGACGAAGGAGAAGGTTTCGAGGTTGGTGAGTCCGGCGAAGATCGCCATGCCGGCGTCCGTGAGTTTGCCGTTGTTGGTGAAGCGCAGGGTCTTGAGGTTGGTGAGCTTGCCGAGCGGCTTAATCCACTCGTCGTTGGCCTTGGTGGAGATCACGTTGAGTGACTCCAGCGTGGCGATGTGGCCGAGGTGCTCAAAAAAGGCGGCGTCATACGGATCGTCCTTTCGATGATCGTGCGGACCCGTATTTGGCACGGCGAGATCGACGAGCTTGAGGCTTTGGCCGTCCGCAGTTTTCTCCACTTTGCCTTTCGCGGCCGTGACGGTGCGGATGACGGCTTCGACGTGCGGACTGGCTCCGAGGGCGTTGACGGCGCTGAGGGCGCAGAGAAGTGCGGTGAGGAGGGAGCGATTCATGTTCATGGTGCTCGGTTGAGCGTTCAGTCGGTCAGTATTTCGGAAAAATGGCCGGGGTCGGGAAGCGCTCTTCGAGGTTGTCTTCAAGGTATTCCTCCCGCGGCACTTGGACCCGGGGCCAAGCGCCGGGGCGGACACGCACCGTTCGGCCGGGGCGGATGCCCTCGATGATGAGGTCGGTCTCAAAACGGATTTGGATGCCGCTGCTGCCGAGTGGGGCGTCTCCGGGCATTTTTGTGACGTCGAGGATGGACCCGCGTGAGGCCATGTGCGCGGGGCCGTAGGCGCCGTGGGTGTGCTTCAAGGTGTTCGCCACGGCATTCATCATGGCGGGTTCACCTTTTTTGAAATCGGCGTAGAGCTCGGCGTCCATGCCGCCGAACAGGGTCGCGGTCACGGTGGCGCGACCAAACTTTCCATACTCGACGGCATCAATCGAGGCGCCCATCCAGCGGCTGCGGATGAAGGCTTTGTGCGTTTCGGTCTGGGCTTTGCCGGCGCGCTGCATCGCGGCGTCGTCGAGCCAGATGTCGGAGATGTGAAAGCGGGTGAAGATGCCGTCGGCCGTGGGTTTCCAGGTGATGCCGAGCAGCACGGATTGGCCACCGAGAGTTTTTTTACCCTCGGCGGGCCATGCCCCTTCGGCGATGAGTTCATCGATGCTGAGGCGTTCGCGTCCGCGCCAGATGCGGGTGGCGGCGTCGAAGGTCATCTTTTCCTCGGTCGCTTTGGCACCGCCGCCTTGTTTTGGATCACGCGTGGCGATGATCATGCCTTCGCGGTTCTTGAGGTCCACTTCCTTGAGCTTCCAGACGAGTCCTTCGCGCTGGCAGTGGCTGGGTTCGTCTTCGAGGAGCAGGACATGGTTCTCGGCGGGTGCGATGCCGGTGCCGCGATTGTGGTTCGCGTCCTTGCTCTTGCTATCCACCGGCAAGACCGGCACGGCGGAGATCTTCGGGTCGGGAGGGAGAAAGGCGCGCACGTGCAGCACGGTGCCGAGCGGGATGTCCCGCAAATCCGCGGGTGCGCCGTGATACCGCACGACTGCATACGGCAGCAGGGCGAACGGATGCGGGTCATTGCGGAAAAACATGCCCGTCCCCTCAACGCGGATGCTGCCGCGGCGGTTCGCATGATCCACAAACACGAGTTCGCCCCGGTAGGAGTGCGCTTTTTCCACAGGCGGGAACTTTCCGGCTTCGGGCCGGAACGGCTCATCCGCAGCGGACGCAACGCACAAGCCAAGAGCCAAACACGAATAACCAAGCACGAGGAATCTCGTCATAGAGCGATCACTTTGTTGCTGTCGCCAAACTTGGCGGTTTCCACGCCCATGCGTTGGGCCATGAGGAGGAGGAGGTTGCTCATGTGCGCGTCGGTGTTGGCGGGGCGGCTGCAGAGTTGGTAATGCGCGGTGGTGAGCGCGCCGTCGGCACCGAGCGAGTAGCCTGCGAACCCTTTGGCCTCCTTGTTGAAGTCGAGATGGCTGCCGTGCTTCAGGCCGAGGTCGGATCCGCCGGCGAACACGAGCGGGAGGTTGGCGTTGCCGTGGCTGTGGCCGTAGGACATGCCGCTGCCGAAGAGCGCCATCGTGGAACCGAGGAGCGGCTTGCCGCCGAGGTCCTTCGTCTCCGCAAGCCGGGTGAGGAAGTAGCTGAATTGCTCAATGGCGAAGGTGTCGTATTTGGTGAGCTTCTCCATGTAGCCGGCATCGCCGCCGTGATGGCTGAGCTGGTGGCGCGACTCGGTGATGCCGATTTCGGGAATGGCGAAGGCATTGCTCTCACCGCCAAGGCTGAAGGTGGCCACGCGCGTCACATCCGT
>SXTU01000061.1 GCA_005791875.1 Verrucomicrobiales bacterium | reverse complement strand
GGTCGGGATTGAACCGACGACCGACGGTTTACAAAACCGTTGCTCTACCACTGAGCTACACTGGCATTGACGATTCGGAAAACGAGGGCCTGCACGTGTGCTTCAACTAACGATGCACTTGGCGAGCGGCGCTTGCGTGACGGATTCGAAGGATTGCTGTCACGCGGAGAGCGCTTTCCGAAAGCCAGCTCGAGCGTATCGGCAAAAACGAGGAGGGGAAACAAAAACGAGTCCAAATTCCTTGCCCCAAAGTGCTGCGACGGACCATGCGCAGCGCGGCCCAGACGGGGGCAGCGCATCCGACGGGAAAGACAGGGTCGCGCCGGCTCAGAGCTTGGCGGATTTCTGAGGGGTCGCGGTGGAGGCAGCCTTGAGCTTCTGGTAGTCCGAGGTGAGGGCTTGAAGCTTTTTCTCCTCGGCGACGAGAGGCTTGACCATCTTGTCCGCAGCGGCCTTGGAGGCGGAGGAGAGCTTCTTGTTATCGGTGATGGATTGCTCGAGGGCCTTGATGCGCTTGGCGATCTTGTCCTTCTCCTCCTTGGTGGTGGCCTTCACTTTCTTGGCCGCCTTGATGTCGGCCTCCGCCTGCTTGATGGCGTCCTTGGCGGATTCCGCCTCGGCGAGGAGGCGCTTCTGCTCGTCCTTGTGCGCGGAGAAGTCGGCCTTGGCACGCCAGACCTGCGCGTAGAACGCGCCAAGCTTGAGACGCTCAACGCTGGACTTCGCGATCTTCAGCTCGGCCCCGGCGTTATCAATGGCCTTCATCGCCTCTTCCTGCTTCTTGGCGGCGACCTCGGCGGCGAGGTTGAGGGGGCGCTTGGCGGCGTCGGTCTTGGCGGCATCGGCGTCCGCTTTGGCCTTGATGGTCGCGGCAGTGGCCTCGGCGAGCTTGGCCTGGAGCTTGGGGAGGTCGGCCTCGAGGTCGGCGATGCGCTTGGCGACGAGTTCCTGCTGCTCGGCGATGGTCGGCGGGTTCAGCGAGAGACCGGTCAACTCCTTGCCATCCGCAGCGTCCCACGCATAGACGCGGCCCGTCCAATCGGTGGCGATGACGCGCTTGCCGTCGTGCGAGAGCGTGGCGCGGACGGGGACATCGTTGGTGATAGTGAAGGTCTTGCCCTTGTTGCCTTCCTTGTCCCAGATGGAAATCGTCTTGTCCCGACCGGCCGTGACCATGAGGCCGTCCACGGTGACGCGGACGCTGACCGCGCTGTTGTGGGCGGCGGCGGTCTTGACCTGTGCGCCTTCCTGCACGCTCCACGTCTTCACCGTGCCGTCCTCGCTCGACGAAACCAGCAGGTCAGGCGTGCGCCACGCGAGCGCAGTGATGGCGGCGCGGTGGCCGGTGAAGTTCTGGACTTCCTGACCTGCCTCGGGGTCCCAGACGAGGACGCCGCCGTTGCGGTCGCCCGTCGCGAGGTAGGTGCTGTCGTGGTTGAACTCAGCGGCGAGCACCCAGTCCGTGTGCTTCTTCATCTTGTGCAACTGCTCGCCCGTGGCCGTGGCGTAAATCTTCACCAAGCGGTCCGGGCCACCCAGGGCAATCCACTTCTGGTTCGAGGAGATGTCGCCGGCGAGGGGCACGTCCTGCTCGTCGCCCGACGTGAGGATGCGTTCGCCCGTGGTGATGTCCCAGACAGCGGCCAGGCCCTTGTTCGCGCCGCGACCGCCGCTGGCGAGGAGGAGCTTGCCGTTGCGGCTGAACTTCACGTCGTGCGGGAAGCCTTCGGGGAACGGCAGCACGCCCGCGAGCTGAAGGGTGTCGGTGTTGTAGAGGAGAACTTGCTTCTGCCCGCCGAGCGCGACGAGCGGAGCCCACGGGCTGGCGGCCAAGGCGGTGCTGGCGCTGGTGCGCGCGGTGCGGACGACCGGCTCCAGCAACAAATCACCCGGCATGGGCGGCGCGCCCTCGGGCTTGCCGAACGCCGCACCGGTGAGCGTCATATCAACCTTTGGGCGGTTGACGACGACAGCCTTGCTGCCGGAGTTTTCGAGCAAGCCACCGGCAATCCACTTTTTGATGAGGTCGAGCTCTTTTTCGGCCATCTTGTTTTTCGGCGGCATAGTCGGTTCGGCGGCGTGCGTGGTGACTTTGTAGAGGACGGAGCCATCGGGGTCGCCGCCCGTCACGATGCTACCGGAACTTCCGCCCTTCATGAGCGCGCTGTATGTGGACAGGTCCACGTCCGCCTTGGGCTTGTCCGAGCCGTGGCACTTGAGGCACTGATTCTTGAAGAGCGGGAGGATGTGCTCCTCGTAGGTGACTTTTTGGGCACTAGCGGCGAGCGGGAGGGCGAGCGCTGCAGTGGCAAGGAGAAGTGGCGTTTTCATGCGAAGTAATTGGTAATCAATAATCAGCGTTCAGTCCGCCGGCGCTGGCGAACCGCACTCAAGGGCACGAGTTCAAGCGACCGCCAGCTTCAGCTCAGTGATTGAAGATGAACTCCTTCGAGTTCAGCACTGCCCAGAAGAGGTCGTTCAGCACAACGGATTTGTCAGCAGGCGTTTTCGCCTCGGCGAAGTATTCCGCCAGCTTGGTCTGCTCGGTCTGCGTCGGCGGACGGGAGAGGGCGCGCCAGTAGAACTCCTCGATGATTTGCTCCTGCGCTTTTCCTTCCTTCGTCATCGCGGCGACGAGGCCGCCCGACTGAATCTTGTTGTTCACCGTGTCGCCGTTGAGGAGGTGGAGCGCCTGCGAGAGGTTCGGTTCCATCTTCACTTCGCACGCGCAGACGGTGTCGCGACTGGCGCGGCCGAAGGTGGTGAGGAAGTAAGAGGTCGTGCGGCCGTCCACGATTTCCACCGCGCGGGAGCCGACCGGCAGGCCGCGGAACTTGTCCCGCGTGACCGTGACTTGGTTGATGACATCGAGCAGCACCTCGGCGCGGAGGCGGCGGATGGTGCCCTTGGCGAAGTTGCGCGTGTCCTCGGCGTTCAACGTGTTGGACTTCGGCGTGAGCTGGTAGGTGCGGCTGGCGCAGATGTCGCGCACGAGCTTCTTGAAGTTGTAGCTCGACTCCGTGAAGCGCTTGCCCAACTCGTCGAGCAGCTCGGGGTTCGAGGGCGGGTTGCTGATGCGCACGTCGTCCACCGGTTCCACGATACCCTGGCCGAAGAAGTGCGCCCAAACGATGTTCGCGAGGTTCTTTGCGAAGAATGGGTTTTGCGGCGAGGCCAGCCACTTGGCCATCACCTCGCGACGGTCCTGACCTTCAGCAGGCTTGCCGCCGTCCATGCCGAGATACTTCGGCGGCATGTCGCGGTTACCAACGGGGTGGCGGACGCCGCCATTGCCACGGTCGAAAACAACGGTCTCGCGCTGGTCCTCACCGGTCTTGCGGCCCACCTGCGCGAAGAACGCGGCAAAGCCGTAGTAGTCGTTCATCGTCCACCGGTCGAACGGGTGGTTGTGGCACTGCGCGCACTGCATCCGCATGCCCATGAAGACCTGCGCGACGTTCTCGGAGAGTTTCAGGACGTCGGTCTCGACCTTGTAGAAGTTCGCCGCCGGGTTCGAGAAGGTGCCGCCCTTGGCCGTGAGCAACTCCTGCGTGAGCTGGTCCATCGGGACGTTCCGGGCGAACCGGTCCTTGAGCCAGTCGTAGTATTGGAGCGCGGACTTGTATTGGAAATTGTTGTTGTCGGTGCGGATTTGCAGCAGCTCGGCGAACTTCATCACCCACAGCTCGGTGAACTCCGGCCGCTCCAGCAGCTCGTCCACCCGCTTCTCGCGTTTCTTCGGATTCTTGTCCGCGAGGAACGCGCGCACGTCCTCGGGCGTCGGCGTCAGGCCGGTGATGTCGAGCGTCACGCGGCGCAGGAAGGTCGCATCGTCCGTCACCTCGCTGGGCGTGATGCGAATCTTCTTCAGCTTCGTGTGGACGAGCGTGTCGATGTAGTTGTGCTCCGCGACCTGCGGGAAGGTGAAGCCCGACTCCTTGGGAATGACCAGAATCTGTGCGCCGACCGTGAAGGCATCGAAGCGCGCCATCACGAACGCCTCGCCGCGCTTGTCGGCGGTGACGAGGCCAACCTTCGTGACCTTCGCGCTCACGTCGTTGTTGCTCACGAAGCTCGCGGTCTTGGTCACGTCGCGGTCAGTGCCGTCGGAATACTTCGCGCGCACGGTGAACTGCTGCGCCGCGCCGCTGCCTTCCAGCACGGCCTGCACGGGGAAAATCTCGACGCCAGTCACATAGGCGGTGTCCTTCGGGTCAGCGGGCGCACCGGCTTCGAGCCACTTCACGATGGTCTGGTAAAGGTCGTCCTTCGGCTCCAAGAGCTTGCCACCGGTGTGCTGCACGGCACCGACGGCCTTGGTCAGCAACAGGCTTTCCTCGGGCAGCGCGAGGTTGATGCGCCGGCCCATCTGCTGACGGGTGACTTTGCCGTAGTCGCCCTCGTGGTCGTAGCCGAAGAGCGAGAGGTGGAAGCCGTCCTTGCCGCGCGCCGAACCGTGGCACGAACCGGTGTTGCAACCGGCCTTCGTGAAGACGGGCATCACATCGAGGCTGAAGCTGATGGCGGGCGTGAACGCGGACTTCTCCACCTTCACCGGCAGCTTGAGGGTCTTGGAGTCGAACTTGACGGTCAGCTCGGTCTTGCCGTCGGCGACGGGATGGACCACGGACTTTTCGAGGCGAGCCAGCGTCTTGTCCGCGAGGGTGAACTGCGCCTGCGCGGTCACGTCGCGCGTGGTGCTGTCGGAGTAAACCGCCTGCACGATGACGGACTGCGAGTCCTGCTTCGATGAGAGGTTGATGTCCGGCGGCACGACGCGCACGTCCACGAGCGAGGGCGCGGCGAGGGCGGCGAGCGGGAGGGCCAGCGTGAGGGCGGTGAGGAAGGTTCTCATGGGAAGTGATTAGTAATTAGTGACGAGTCCGTTCACTTGCCGGTCTTGGGGGCCGTCTTCGCGGCGGGCTTGGCGACGGGCTTGGCTTCTGCGACTTGCTGGCGGATGGGGTCGATGCGGAGCGCGCCGCCGCTGGCGAAGGATTGCGTAACCTGCTGGCCGTTGAGTTTGAGGTTCATCGCGACGAACACGGTGCGGTGCATCCCTTTGACGGCGTTGGTGGCGGTGACGATGTCGAAGACAATTTCCTTGTCATCCTTCGAGATGGACTTGGCCTCGGCGGTCACGCCGGAGGGGAGCCCCATGAGCTTAACCTCAGCGCGGCCCTCGAAGGCCGTCTTCTGGTCGAGCGCGCAGGTGAACTTCACCGGGTTGCCGACGACGGTGTTGGTCTGCGCCAACTTGCCGCTCACAAACGCAGGCGCGACTTCGAGGTCGGTGAGCTGCGTGGAGGCGTAGGCCGTGCCGCCAGCCACAGTGGCCGAGCCGAGGAAGGCGATCTTCCACGGCTTCGTGGCCGCGCCGGCGTTGGCGTTGAGCTGGTAAACCGCCGACTTCTCCCCCTTCGGGATGGTGATGTCCGGCGTGCTGCCGGTGCCGGGCGGGTTGTAGAGGTTGATGACCTTGATGGGCTCGTCGAAGCCTTCCTTGCGCTCGACGACAATCGTCACATCGAGCGAACCGCTCTGCACGAGCGGGGCCTTGAGCGGCTGGACGTTGATTTTGAAGGGCAGTTCCTCGACGACCGCGACGGCAATCTTGTCCGTCCAGGTTTGGTAATAGATGCCGTCGTTGCCCTGCTGCACGAGGTCGTAGTTCTGCCAGATGCCGCCCTTGGCCTGCGTGGGCGCGGCGGCGGCGGTGCGGACGGCGAGGTCCGCGAGCTTGCCGGAGATGGGCGCGTCAGCGCGGGCCTCGAAGACGACCGGCCAAGTGGTCTGGTCGCGGGGCACCGGCGTGGTGTGCATCGTGATGCCGGAGGGGAAGTTCTCCATCAGGAACTCCAGGTCGCTGGAGTCGCTCGGCAGGTCGGTGCGACGAAGCGCTTGCAGCGAAGCGAAACGGTTGCCGCGCGCGACGACGATGGACTTGCGCGTTTGCGTGTCGTAACGGCCCGTGTCCGCGATGAAGGTGCTGACCTCGGGCGCGATCGTCGTCAACTCGACGCGGTAGGTGCAGTCAGGGCCGCCGTTGCCGAGGTGGTCGGTAATCTTGATGGTGAATTCGCCATCCTTCGGGAAGGTGTAGCGCAACTTGCTGTCCGCACCGCCGCTGTCGTCATTGCTGCTCAGCGACTTGCCGTCGGCGTCGCAGATGGCGAGCACGGTGTCGAGCTGCGAGCGGATGCGGCGGGCGTAAACGTTGATGTCGAAGGTCTGGCCCTTCTTGGCGGTGAAGCGGAACCAGTCCACGTCGCCCTTCTTCGCGATGATGCCGTTGAAGGCGAGCGGGAGTTCGCCGGGCGCGACGGACACTTGCTTCACGTCGTCGTTCGGTTCTTTCTCCAGCACGTTCGCGAAGGGCGAGATGCGGACCGTGTTGAAGCTCGGCGCGATGAGGCCCTTGCGTTCCGCGAACACGCCGAACTTGAACTTGCCCAACTGTGGTAGGCTGAAAGTCTGCGCGATGTCGCCGGACGCGTCGCCGATGAACTTCACTTC
Source organism: Verrucomicrobiales bacterium (assembly GCA_005791875.1). Lineage (GTDB taxonomy): Bacteria > Verrucomicrobiota > Verrucomicrobiia > Limisphaerales > SXTU01 > SXTU01. The sequence goes on along the minus strand of SXTU01000061.1, from coordinate 19,833 downwards.
GAGCGACTCGCCAGCCTTGCCGCCGGGCGGAAACACCGCGCTGGGCCGGGGGAAACTGCCGATGTGGACGCGGTAGGGATTGCCCGCGCCGCCGTAGCTCGTCTCGCGGACCTCGATGAGATACTCGCCGTCCGCCGGGGCGACGATCGTGGCGTAGGCGTCTTGGATAAAGAGCGCGGTGTCATCGGCCTTCGCGAGCACCTTGCCGCTCTTGGTGAGGATGGCGACGTAGGGGTCAAACATTGTGCGACCGAGGCGCATGCCCTCGACCTCGACCGCGATGGGGTCGCCCTTCTTGGCGGTGACGAGGTAGTAGTCCACATCCTCGTTGGTCATGGTGCCGAGCACGGTCGAGTTCATCGCGACGGGCTGGGCTTTGTCGGACGTGGTGTTCGGCTCCTTCTCCTCCAACTGCGCATAAGCGCCGACGACGAACGTGCGCAGGTCCGAGACGCCGGTCTTGGTGCGGATGCGAATCTTGTGCTCACCGAGCGGGCAGTCGGCCTCAATCTTCACTCGCGCCAGCACGAAGCCCTCCTTCACCTCTTTCAGCTCCAGCACCTTCACGCCCGGCTCGTAGAAGAGCACTTCCTCGGCGTCGGCGAGGCGGGAGCCGTTGAACTTCAACTCAACCTCGGTGCCGCGTTGCACCCCGTTGGGCGTGGTGTTTTGCAGCGTGGGAGCGACGGCCCCGGCGGCGAGCGCGGAGGCGGCGAAGAGGGCGAGGGCGAAGGTGCGGGTGTTCATGGAAAGTTCAGTAATCAGTGTTCAGTAGCCAGTCGCTCGAAATCGGTCGGTCGTCTCTGTTTTAAGAACAACGGGGCAATGCCGTGTATCGGACATTGCCCCGTCTTCAATCAATTCTTCGGCGGAGCACCATGCGCGCTCAGGCGAGCAAGTCCTTCTGGACGTGACCATCAAGGACAATGGCCTGCGGACGGCCGCCGGGCGACATCAGGCGACGCTCCGGGTCAATGCCGATGAGGTTGTAAACCGTCGCCGAGTAATCGCTGACCGTGAGCGGGTCGTTCTCCGGCTCCGCGCCCTGGGCGTCGGAGGAGCCGTGGACGTAGCCGCGCTTGACGCCGCCACCCGCCATGACGATGGAGAAAACCTTGGGCCAGTGGTCGCGACCAGCGGTCTGGTTAATCTTGGGCGTGCGACCGAACTCGGAGGTGACGTAAACCAAGGTGTTGTCGAGCATGCCGCGCTCGTCGAGGTCGCGGATGAGGCGGGCGAAGGCTTGGTCGAAGTTCGGCATCTGGCCTTCCATCGCGCGCTTGATGTTGTCGTGATGGTCCCAGCCGCCGTAGGTCATGGAGACGAAACGCACGCCGGATTCCACGAGACGGCGGGCGAGCAGCATCCGCTGGCCGGCGGTGTTGCGACCGTATTCGTCGCGGAGCTTGGTGGATTCCTTCTCGATGTCGAACGCCTCGCGGGCCTTCTCCGAGGAGATGAGGCTATAAGCGCGTTGATAGAAGGTGTCCATGCCGTCGAGGGCGTCGGTCTTCTCCAGCTTGGAGAAGTGCTCGTCCACCGTCGCACGCATCGAGCGGCGGGTGGCGAAGCGCTTGTCATCAATGCCGCTGGGCAAGCTGAGGTCGCGCACCTTGAAGCCGGCGCTGGCCGGGTCGGAGCCGAGGCTGAACGGTGCGAACGCCGATCCGAGGTAGCCCGTGCCGCCATTCGCGGTCATCGAGGGAATCGCGACATAGGGCGGAAGGTTATTGCGGGGTCCGAGTTCGTGGGAAACCACGGAGCCGAAGCTCGGATACTCCAGCGCCGGGCTGGGGCGCACGCCGGTCATCATGTTGTGCGTGCCGCGCTCGTGCGCCGCCTCGCCGTGGGTCATGGAGCGGACGACCGTGATCTTGTCAGCGATCTTCGCGGTCTCCTTCATCAGCTCGGAGAAATGAACGCCGTCGAGCTTGGTCTTGATGGTGCCCATCGGTCCGCGATACTCGATGGGGGCATACATCTTCGGGTCAAACGACTCCTGGTGCGCCATGCCGCCAGGCAGGTAGATGTTGATGACGTTCTTGGCCTTGCCTTCCTTGGAGGGCGTCGCTTCGTAAGCCTGCGCCTTGAGCGCGTCGCCGAGCGTCAGCCCTAAAGTGCCCAGCGCACCGACCTGCAGGAAGTTGCGGCGGGAGGTGTAGAAAGAGTGGTCAGCCGAGTTGCACCAAGTAGATTTCTGATTGCTCATAGGATAAAAATAATTCGCGACGCATGGGTTGACGATAGCGGGCGGGGACACTATTCGACGCCAACCCAAAATTCCTAAAAAAGTTCTCGCGCGCGGTGCCAGCGCCACTCCAACTGCGCCCGCGTGGCCTCGGTAATCTTGAACGGTTCGGCGATTCGCAGGCCCTCCACCCAGAACAAGCGGCCGTCCGCCGCTTCCGACACGAGCAGACGGCGGCGGGCGGCGGCGGGAATCTTCGCGTTGGTGAAAAGGTCCTGAAGCTTCACCGGCTGCGCCATGCCGCTGGGTTGGAAACGGTCGCCGGGCCGCCAGTGCCGGAGCACGATGCGCGGGCCGACTTGGTCCGCGTCGAAACGCTCGCGGTTCGGCGCCGCGCGAACTACGGAACGCGCGCCGCGCGCTTGGATTCGCCATGTCACCTGCACCCCGGCGAAGGACTCGGCCCCGCGCGGGCCACGCACTTCCATTACTTGAGCCTCCACGTTTAGCGCGGCGGTCACTGAGTGCTCGAACGACACACTGCCGGACGCTGCATCGCGCACGAGCCAGCCGTCCTGCCACGAGTGCTTCACGCCGGGCTGGAGCCGGAGCCGCTCCACCAACTCGAAGTCGGCGGCCAGCGCGAGCCGCGTGAGTTCGAGGCACACACACTGGCGCTGCACGGCGACGGGCAGGCGCGCGAACGCCACCCGCGCCTTGTCGCGCAGCCAGCCGCGCGCGGTCTCCTGCACGAACTCCGCCTCGTCGCCGACAATTTCCATCGTGCGCAAAACAGTGCGATCCAACCCAGGCTGGTAGTGTCTCCGCAGCTGCGGGAGCAAATTGCGGCGGACACGGTTCCGCAGAATGTCCACCGACGCGTTCGAGCCGTCCTCGCGAAAACGGACCTTCTCCTCCCTCGCAAACTCCAGCAGCGCATTCTTTGGCTGGTCGAGCAGCGGGCGAATGAGTGCCACCAACTTGTCTGCCGGCGATGCACCCCGCCACTTCATCCCCGCCAGACCACCTCCGGCGCCGCGCAGCAGCCGCAGGAAAAAAAGTTCCACCTGATCATCCGCGTGATGCGCCAGTGCCACCGTGCCCAAGCCCAGCCGCTTCGCCGTCCGCGCCAGGAACTCATGTCGCAATTCCCGCGCCGCCATCTCCACGGACCAGCCTCGCTCACTCGCCAGACTGCGCACCTCGCCGCTCTCCACCACGCAATCCAAACCAAGCCTTCGCGCCGCGCGCTCCACAAAGCTGGCATCACCCTCGCTCGCCGCGCCGCGCAACCGATGGTTGAAGTGCGCCACCACCACTCGCCAGCCCTGCTTCTCCGCCAACGCGTGCAGCACATGCAGCAGGACCATCGAGTCCACCCCGCCGGACACCGCCACTAGCACACCGCCGCCAGCCTTGAGCAACCCGCGCTGGCGGATGCCGGCCTCGACTTTGGAGATGAGCGCGTGCATGGCGCTATGCTAGGGCGGGAGCGGCCGTTCACAAGCCGTTTGCCAGACCGCTGGCAGGCAAATTTGCTGTTGACGCACGCATGAGCGCCATTAACTTCAACACTATCAGCACTCAACTCGCCCCCATGGATCCCGTGCGACCCACCCGGCCCAAGTCCGCTGCCTTCACCCTCATCGAACTCCTCGTCGTCATCGCCATCATCGCGATCCTCGCCGGGATGCTTCTGCCCGCACTGGCCAAGGCCAAGCAGTCTGGCAAAGGCGGCGTCTGCGCCAACAACAGCAGGCAGCTCATCCTCGCGGTGAACCTCTATCACGGCGATCACGATGACTTTCTTCCCGGCGGGATGAGCACGGCGCTTTACCCGCGCTACATGAGCCAGGACACGGACCTTGACGCTCGCGTCTATGGTGCTTTTTTCCTCCGCAGCTACGCCGGCCTCCCGCCCACCAGCACATGGACCACCACCGCGCAGGAGGTGAAACTGTTCCGCTGCCCCGCGCTGTATGGAGAGTCCCGCTTCACCGGCAATTTCAAAACCGCCACCAGCCGCTATGAAATGCGTTTCAACGACCGGCCCGTGGACGAGCGCAACGCCAACGTCACGCTCATGTGGGGCCGGCTGGATGGCGTGAACACCTTCACCGGCGCTGTGGCGGCATGGGCACCCAGCAAACGCGTCCAGCAGTGGCCGCAGCCCAGCAAGAACTTCGTCACCTCCGACATGAGCACCAACGTGGTCGCCCACGACGCCAATGCCCCCGCCGGATATTACGAGGACCCCTCCCGCTTCACCGGCCAGTTGGCGAAGACCGGTGCCCACGGCGGCCGCCTGATGTGGACACTCATGGACGGCAGCGCGGTGAGAGCCAAACCCGTCGCCGGCCCCAATGCCACCGGCCGCTTCATCAACAACGCGGCGCTGGGCATGACGAACTTCTTCAACTTCTGAGCCGTCACTGGCCCAGCAGCCACGGCGCGCCGACCGCCTCGCCCAGCCCGCGCAACGTCTTGCGCATCTCCTCTGACAGCGGAATCCCGTCTCTCTGCCGGGCCCCCAGTTGCTCTTGCTCAGGATCACCAGCCACCAGCACCGGTTGACTCTCGTCCGCGCGGCGAGTTGCTCGCAGCGCGACGAGCATTGAATCCAAGCCCGACTCAAACTCGCCTTCCTCCGTGAATGCCTTCGGGTCCAGCGCGAGGAAGAAATGGCCGACGTTGTGCCGGGGAGCGTCGGGATGCTCCTTGGGCCGCGTCGCTGCGAAGAAAGAGCCGCCCAAGGTCGTGGACAAAATCTCCACCATCGTCGCCAGCCCGTAGCCTTTGTGGCTGCTCATCTCCGGCAGTCCACCGAGCGGCGTGAGTCGGATGTTCTTCACCGCAGCCGCCGCGTCCGTGAGCGGCAGGCCGTTCGCGTCCATCGCCCAGCCGGGGCGCAAATCCTTCCCGTGCCACGCCGCCAGCTTCACCTTGTTGAAAGCCACCGTGCTCGTCGCCATGTCGAGGCAGAAGGGCGGTCCGGCCTTGCCCGGCGCAGCGAAGGCGATCGGGTTCGTGCCCAGCATCGCGTCCGCGCCGAACGTCGGCACGATGCCCGGCCGCCACGTCGCGCAGGTGACGAATCCAATCAAGCCACGTTCCGCCGCCATCATCGCGTAGGCGCCCGCGGCGCCGAAGTGGTTCGAGTTCCGCACTGAGACGACGCCGACGCCGCACTTCGCCGCCTTCTCCATGGCCAGCCGCATCGCACGCTGCGACGGCAAATGACCGAGACCCCCATCGCCATCCACCAACGCCATCACCGGCGTCTCGCGCACCACGCGCACCTGCGGGCGCAGCGTGAGCTTGTTCGAGCGCCGATACTCGTCGTAGAGCGTGAGCGTGGAGACGCCGTGCGATTCGATGCCGCGCAAGTCCGCGTAAAGCATCACCTCCACCGTGGCCGCGATGCTGTCGTCATCAAGCCCCCACGCGCGGAGGATGGCGGCGGCTTGGAGGGCAAGTTGTTCAGCGGGGATGTGCATGGGTTAAGCTCCCAATCCCAAGCTCCGCTCTGACCGAATCGCCCGAGCCACCAGCGGCAAGTCCCCTCTCCCCCACCGGGGGAGAGGGTTAGGGTGAGGGGGCGGCGTGGGAACTACGGAGAGCTTGCTTGCGCAACACACGCTTCCCAGGAACGCGAGTCTTGAGCCAATCGAACGCCCCGCTATCTCCGTGCGCCCGGCCCCCTCACCCCAGCCCTCTCCCCCGGTGGGGGAGAGGGAGAAGAGGCGCGTCGTGTCCGGGAGCATCGCGGCTGAAATGTTCACGCCTTAAACTTCGCCGCCAGCGCCTCCGTGCCGCGCGCCAAGATTCCCAAGTCCGAACCCACCGCGACGAACGTGCAGCCCAGCTTCAACCAGTGCCGCGCGTCCTCCTCCACCGGCGCGAGAATTCCCGCTGCCTTGCCCGTCTTCAGGATGCGCGGCAGGGCCGATTCGATGAGCGCCTTCACATCAGGATGCCGGTTGTTGCCGAGATGTCCCATGTCCGCTGCCAAGTCGCTCGGCCCGATGAAGAGGCCGTCCACCCCGTCCACTGCACCGATGGCTTCAATCTGACTGAGGGCCGCGCGCGTCTCGAGTTGCACCAGCACGCAGACCTCGTCATTCGCGCGCTGATAGTAGTCCGTCACCCGGCCCCACTGATTCGCGCGGTGCGTCACCGCGACCCCACGCAGACCCTGCGGCGGGTAACGCACGGCGCGCACGGCGGCGCGGGCTTCGTCCGCGTTCTGCACCCACGGCACGAGGAAGTTCTGCGTGCCGATGTCGAGCAGGCGCTTGAAAAGAATCTCATCGTTCCACGCCACGCGCACCACGGGAGCGGCCGTGCCGCCGACGCACGCCTGCAAGTGATTGAAGACGGCGGGCAGCTCGTTCGGCGCGTGCTCGGTATCAATCAGCAGCCAGTCGAAGCCCGCGCCCGCGATGACCTCCATCGTGAGGCTGCTGCACAAGCTGCTCCACAGCCCGATTTGCGGACGGCCCGCGCGGAGGGCTTGTTTGAAAGGGTTCGGGGGCAAGGTGGTTTTCATGAATTGCTTTGCCGGGAGAAACACCGACCCGCCGAAACACGCAAGCTGTTTTTCGCAAGCGCGGGAGCGCGGCCTGAAGACCGCACTCCTCTGACGCAGCGCTTGCCGCATCCCTCTGCGCGTGTTACGTGACGCCGTGCCGGAATCACGTCTTTCACCCACTTACCGCCCGCCCCGCCACCGTCGCTCTGATGCGACGGACCTTCCCGATGGCGAAGATCCCTCGCTGCCGGCCCGCGATCCGCAGCGCTGGCTCAAGCTCGCCACTGCCATCGTCGAGCAATCCTCTCGGGAGAATCCGGCCGACGGCGTCTTGCGCCAGCACCTGCGAAACGCCGGCGGCCTTTCAAAAGAGGAGGCGGCGCAGGTCAGCCAGGCTGTCTTCGGTTACTTCCGCTGGCTCGGCTGGCTGGACGCCTCGCTCAGGCTCGATTCTAAAATCCGCGCCGCGCTCGAACTCACCGCCGAGTTCGCCATGAACCCGCAGACCTTCCGTGACGCGGACCTCCTCGCCCGCACGCTGCCCACGTGGGTGATCGACCTCGTGCCCGTCACCGCCGCGTGGCTGCGAGCGATCCAGGCCGAACCGACGCTCTGGCTCCGCGTGAAACCCGGCCGCGCCAAGGCCCTCGCCCAGGTGCTCGGTTACACGAGCGCTTGTCCGCTGCTCGACGCGCTCTCCTATGCGGGCGCGGACGACTTGTTCCGCCGCCCCGAGTTCCACGCCGGCGACTTCGAGATTCAGGATGTGGCGTCGCAGGCGGTCAGCATCGTCTGCGCTGCCAAACCCGGCGAGACGTGGTGGGACGCGTGCGCCGGCGAAGGTGGCAAGACACTTCATCTCTCGGCGCAGATGCAAGGCAAGGGAATGATCTGGGCCAGCGACCGCGCCGAGTGGCGGTTGAAGAAACTCAAACAGCGCACCGCACGCGCCAAGTGCTTCAACTACCGCGCCGCGCTCTGGAATGGTGGCGCGAAGCTCCCCACCAAGACGCGCTTCGACGGCGTGCTGCTCGACGCTCCCTGCACCGGCCTTGGCACATGGCAGCGCAACCCGCACGCGCGCTGGACCACGACGCCCGACGACGTGCGCGAACTCGCTGCGGTGCAGACGCAACTCCTGAACCACGTCTCTCCTTCGATAAAGCCTGGCGGCAAGCTCATCTACTCCGTCTGCACGCTCACGCGCGCCGAGACGGAGGAAGTGGCCGCCGCCTTCCAGGCCGCGCATCCGGAGTTCACGCCATTGCCGACCGCAGACCCGTTCCAATCCCACAAGCCACATCAGCCGCAGCACTGCCTCTGGCCACAGGTCACCGGCGGCGGCGGGATGTTCATCGCGGGGTGGAAGCGTGCCCTGTAGCGGCGGTCTTCGACCGCCGTCGGACGGAACAAGCGCACAGGAAACGGCGGTCACAGACCCCCGCTACAGGGGGGAACAGAGTTCGCCTTGAAGAGTTGCCCTGCCTACTTCCGCCCCGGAGCCGCCGTGCTCTGGCGGATGACAAGCTCAGCCGGGAGACGCTTGGACTCGGCCTTCTCGCCGCGCAGCTTCGCCAGCATCAGCTCCATCGCCGCGACGCCGAGGCGGAACTTGGGCTGGCGCACCGTCGTGAGCGGCACGCGGAAATGCTCGCTGACAAGGACGTTTCCAAAACCCGCGAGCGAGTAGCCCTGCGGAATCTTCAAGCCCTGCTTCAGCAGCAGCGTCCCCGCGCCGATCGCGATCATGTCGTTGACGGCCTGGATGGCGGTGGCGTCGGTGGACTCGCCAAGGAACTGCACAGCCGCCTTCTCCCCTTCCTCGATGGTCGAGCCAGCCTGGAAAATGAGCCGGTCGTCGAACTCCACCTTTGCCTCGCGCAGCGCCTTCTTGTAGCCGGCGAAGCGGTCGTGCGCCCACGGCGAGATCTGCGGCCCCGCGAAGAACGCGATGCGCCGGTGGCCGAGGTCCAGCAGGTGCCGCGTGACGCTCGCCGAGGCCGTCGTGTCATCGCTCTCCACGCAGAGGAATCCCGCGCAGAACTTCGCGCGCGAGCCAAGCATGACCGTGGGCACACCGCTGGCTTGCAGCTCCTCGTAAATCTTCGCGTTCGACTCCATGCGCGACGCGGGCGAGATGAACAGCCCGTCCACGCGCCGTGACATCAGCCTGCGGATGCACTGCTCCTCACGCGTCGGGTCATTGTGCGAGTGCATGAGCAGCACCGCATAGCCGTGCTGGTAGACCCATTCCTCAATGGCCATGACCATGCGCGCAAAGATGGGATTCGTCAGCGTGGGGATGATCAGCCCCAGCAGACGCGTGCTGCGCGTGCGCAAGCCGGCGGCGGCGGCGTCGGGCACGTAGCCCATCTCCTCGGCCATGTGCTGGATGCGCGCCTTGGTGGCGACGGAGATGTCCTTCGCGTCGCGCAGCGCCTTGGAGACGGTCATCACCGAGCATCCGGCGCGATAGGCAATGTCTTTGAGTCGGACCATGATGATGGCGGGCAGCGGTCAGCTTTCAACAAGTGTGGGCTGGCAGGTGGCACGCGGCAAACTGAACACTGAACACTGGAAACTAAAAACTCTTTTCACACATGCGCCCCGCTCCAGTTCAGCTTCTGCCGCAGCGTCCGGAAGAACGAACCGCCCGCCAAGTGCAGCAGCCGCACCGAGCGCTCGCTGCGACGAATCAGCACCGTCTCGTCCGCCGCCAGCGGCGCGACCACCTCGCCGTCCGCAGAAAGCAGCGTCTCGATCTTCCCGCTCAACGCTCGGATGCCGATCGCGGAGTTCAGGCTCACGACCACCGAGCGGTTCGAGAGCGTGTGCGGACAGATCGGCGTGATGGTGAACACCTCCGCCCTCGGGCTTACAATCGCCCCGCCCGCCGCGAGCGAGTAGGCCGTCGAGCCGGTCGGTGAGCTGACGATGAGGCCGTCGCAGCGGTAGCGCGTGAGCTCCTCGCCATCCACGGTGACTTCAAGTTCGATGAGCCGCGAACCCGAACCACGGCTCACCACGAAGTCGTTGAGCGCCGCGCGGGACAAGAGCTTTCCCTCGAGCGCGCCGCTGATTTCGATGAGCGGACGCGTCTCGACGGTAAACTTTCCCTGCCAAACCGTGCGTAGTTCCTTCGCAAACTGGGCGGCAGAAATCGCAGTGAGGAAACCGAGGCCGCCGAGGTTCACGCCGAGGAGTGGCGTGCCCGCGTCCGCCGTGTCGCGCGCGGCGCGAAGCATCGTGCCGTCGCCGCCGAAGACGATCAGCAGGTCCGTCTCGCGAGCCACTGCGGCGGCGTCGGCAACGGTGGGGACCTTGAGATTCGCGAGCCGTGCTGTGGCGAGATCGGCGACCGGCTCGCGTCCGCTGGCGCGCACAAGACGGGCGGCCTGCTGCACGACCGCCACGCAGGAGCTTTTCTCCACATTCGCCACCAGCCCGACGCGCTGGATGTTGTCGGCAAGCTTCTTCACGTGGGAAGGGGTTTAGCTGAATCTGAACGCCAAGGCAATCGCGCGGGAGACTTTGGGCCGTTCATTCGCTTGGGCGGCGAAGCCTCCGCTGAATCAGCCCGGCCACCTCCGTCGCGGCGGGCAGCTTGTCGGCCCAGAGCACGGCCCAATACATCGCAGCGGCCATGGCGGCGGGAACGAAGACAGCTCCGAGTTTTAGCAACAGCGTGGCGTGGCCAAGTTGCCCATCCCACAGCATGTGCAATCCCCACGCGAATATGCCGCCGACAATCATCGCGGCGACGACTGGCTTCGTGCTGCGCTTCAGTTCGGTCAGCTCCAGCGTGCCGAGCTTCGTGCGCAGCGCGCGCATCAACAGCCAGACATTCAAGAAGGACGTGATGGAGTTCGCGAGGCCGAGTCCGGCTTGGCGCAATTCGCCGATGAAGAGCACCGAGAGCAGCAGGTTCGCACCGAGGCAAAAGACGCTCACGCGCATCGGCGTCTGCGTGTCACCCAGCGCGTAGAAGGCGCGGGCGAGGATGTTCACCATCGAGAACGCCACCAGCCCCGGCGCCAGCGCCAGCAGCGCCTCCGCCGCGCGCTCCGTCGAGGCTGGACCGAACTCCCCGCGCTCGAACAGCAGCCGGACAATCGGCACAGCGAGCGTCATCAGCAACACGGTCGCCAGCCCGTTGACCACGACGAGATACGACAGCCCCTGCCCCAGCGTCGCGCGGAACTCTGGCAGCTTCTTCTCCGCCGCCAGCCCGGACAAACTCGTGAGCAGATACGTCGCGAGAGAGATGCCGAAGACGCCTTGTGGCAATTCCATCAGCCGCACCGCGTAGCTGAACGACGCCACGATGACCGGGTCCACCCAGAACGACACGAGCTGCACCAGCGTCACGTTGAGCTGAAACGCCGCCACGCCGATGATGGCCGGCCCCATCTTGGTCACGACCGCGCGCACCGTCTCGTCGCGCCACGGCGTCACCCAAGCAAGCCGCCAGCCTTCGCGCTTGAGCGACGGCAGTTGAAACGCCGCCTGCGCCACGCCCGCCACGAGCACACCGAACGCGAGCGCGAAGATTTGTTCGTCCACCCGCGTGCCGAACTCCGGCGCGACGAGGAACACGCTGGCAATCATCACCACGTTCAGCAGCGCCGCGCCCAGCGCCGGGATGAAAAAATGCCCGCGCGCGTTCAGCACACCCATGAACACGGCGGCGAGGCACACCAGCCCCATGTAGGGAAACATCACGCGCAGCAACTCCAGCATCAGCCGCGTCTTCGCGTCGAACTGCGTCGTCGCGAGCGCGATGGACAGGCCCGCGAGCACCAGCCCGATGACCACGGCGGAGAAGACGAGCACGGCAGAGACAATCGCGTTGGCCGCGCGCCACAGCTCCGCTTCCGTGGCATTTTTTTCCTTCTCCTTGAGGATGGGAATGAACGCCGCCGTGAGCGCGCCCTCGCCGAGCAGGCGGCGGAAGAGATTGGGAATCGTGAAAGCCAGCGTGAACGCGCCGGCCACCCAGCCGTCGCCCATGAAGCGCGCGTAAGCCATCTCGCGCACCATGCCCAGCACGCGGCTCGCCAGCGTGGCCGCGCCCATCGCGCCGGAGGACTTGAGCATCTGCGACATGCGTAGCGAGGCTAATTGGGAATTGGGAAAACGTCCAACGCTCAACTTTTTGCACCCAACTTCCCGTGACCGAGGGCGCCGTTGAAAGGCGAACGCCTCCCTGCACGCTATTTCCCAGACTGCCACTCCCCTTTCTTTTCATGGCGATTCCGCTGCCCCGCTGCTAGCATACCTCCAAAATTAGATGCCATGACCGAGGAACCCTATCGTTGGCTGGAGGCGGTCGCGAACCGCCGTGAATACGTGCGCGCACAGCTCCGGGGCGGCTCGCCCGTCTTCGCCGCCAGCCTGCCTGACGGCATCCTGCTGCTGGGCGTGGGCGCGGGCCGCTCGAAGGTCTTCGAGCTGCACGACCGCCTCGCGCTCGCTGGCCTCGGCCACCCGGCGGACATCGAGAAGGTCCGGCAGGCCGCGATTGACGCCGCGCATCTCGAAGCCTTCACCCGCGCGCCCGAGGACGTGAGCCTGCGCCGCCTCGTGAGCTTCGGCCTCAGCCCGCAGCTCAAGCAGAATTTCGAGCAGCTTTTCACCGCGCCCACGCTTGTTGAGTTGCTCGTTGTCGAGCTGGGCAACGACCCCGGTCAGGACCTGCTCGCGAACCTGCACTTCGACGGCGCGTTCCAGCTCCAGACCGGCGGCCTCGCCGTCGCCGCGAACACGCCCGAAGCCGAAGCCGCTGCGAAGACCTGGCTCACTCCCGCCCTCGCCGGCCAGACCGATCGCGTCGCCGTCGCCGACCTGCTGCTGCAAGCTTGGTGGGTGCTGACGGAGAACAAGTCGTTCACGGACAAGCTGCCTGCGGAGGCGGAGCGGCGGGAAGGGTGGAAGAAGGCGGTGAGCGGGAAGATCGTGGAGGCGGGGTGGCTCGCGCGAAATACTGAAAGGCTGTCAAAGTTCGCGACCGTGTCCTCGGCGGCCCTGCTCTGCTGAAATCGCTGTCCAGCAGTCGTGCAGCGCGGGCCGACGGATTGTGCCGCCTCACCGCAACAGAACTTCTTCGTCGTCGCTGACTTCGGAACCTGCGTTAAGGCGAACGACAGCTTCAACTGCATCGCTCCCGCTTGCAGGTCTTCTCGCCTTGCGCCTCCCCGTCTTTCCACCCTTGGGTTGAACCTAGATTCCGCAGTTGAACGTCACGCAACGGACGCAAAGGGCGCAAAGGAACAGACTTCTGCTGCACCGGCCACTCCCCCTGCGGGGTGAAGGCTGCCGCCCGGTGCTTTGAGGCAAAAATGCCCGCCGGCATTGCGTCCTTTGCGTGAGGCAACCGCGGTTTGAAGTTTGAATCCGCCTGTCACAAGAGATTCGCTGGCAATCCCCCGTCGCCTTCGCTAACACTTTGCCCACTTCAAAATGAAAGCACTCGTCACGGGCGGAGCGGGATTCATCGGCTCACACATTTGCGAAGCGCTCTGCCGGCGGGGCGCGAAGGTCGTTGTCCTCGACAACCTCAGCACCGGCAACCTCATCAACCTCGCGTGGAAAAAGCCCGGTGACGAACTCGACTTCGTGCAGGGCGAGGTCGCCGACGAGGCGCTCGTGAAGCAGCTCGTCGCCGGTTGCGACTGGGTCTTCCACGAAGCCGCGCAGCCCTCCGTGCCGCTCTCCGTCGCCCAACCCGTCCAGACGAACCGCGACAACCTCGACGCCTCGCTCGGCCTGCTCGTCGCCGCGCGCGACGCGGGCGTGAAGCGCTTCATGTTCGCCTCGTCCTCCGCCGTCTATGGCGACTCCGAGGCCCCCGTGAAGCACGAGTCCCACGCCCTCGCGCCCATCTCGCCCTACGGCCTCCAGAAGTATGCCGCCGAGCGCTACGGCCAGCTCTTCCACCAACTCTACGGCTTCGAAGCCATCAGCTTCCGCTACTTCAACGTCTTTGGCCCGCGCCAGTCCTTCAACTCCCCTTACTCCGGCGTCATCGCCAAGTTCTGCACCCTGATGCTGCAAGGCACCGCTCCGAAAATCTTCGGCGACGGCCTGCAAACCCGCGACTACGTCTATGTGCAAAACGTCGTGAACGCGAACCTCCTCGCCGCCAAGGGCGACGCCGCCAAGGTCGCCGGCAAAGTCTTCAACGTCGGCTGCGGCGAAAGCATTGACCTCCTCCAACTCGCCGCCGAGCTGAACCGGCAGACCGGCCAGAACCTCGCGCCCGTCCACATGCCCCCGCGCACCGGCGACATCAAGCACTCCGCCGCCGACATCTCCGCCGCCCGCGCCGGCCTGAACTACGTGCCCGAAGTGACGTGGCAGAAGGGTCTGGAGCACACGCTGGACTTCTACCGGGCGGGGAACAAGTGAACACCATGAACGACGACGCGCTCTATGAAGAGGTCGCGAAAGAGCTTCAAGCGAAGGCTATGATTCCAGGAGTCTGGGCAAGAGCATTCGCAGACGCTGATGGTGTGGTGGACCGCGCCCGCGCCCTCTACATCAAATACCGTGTCGAACAGTTAGCTCAAGCAAGAAGCCAACAACTAGAACAGTTGGCACAGGAAAGTAGCCAACGACAAGAGACGGAGCGACAAAGAATATCGGCGGCCACTAAGCAGCGGGCATTGTCCGGATTCTGGGTAATCGTATTCGCCATACTGTGCATCGTGTTTGGGTTGCTTACATTTTCCTGCGCTCTGGTGGGGATTGGCAGCCTCTTCCACGAACGCTCGATTCCCGCGACTTTTTTCCTGGCTTTCATTGCCTTTGTATTCGGGTTGGTCACACGCGAATGTTACAAAGCTGGGAAGCGTTATGAGCAATAGTTTGACGATGCCTTCTAGCGCCACCCCTTCAAACCGGCCTTTCCCATTAGTGCCAGTCAGTGCTGGTTAGTGGTTCACGTTTCCCCCCCCCATGCCTGACGAGACCCAAATCATCCGCCGGGGCAACGGTGCGCCCGTCCTCATCGTCGAGGACATCGCCACTGGGACGTTGGCTGGTAGGGCGCGGTGTCCTCACCGCGCCGGTTGCGCGTCCGAACGCTCCAGCGGCGCGCTGGGGACAGACGCGCCCTACCAATTCAGTTTCACGAGCACCCATCGCGAACCTTCCCCCGCAACACGCAGCACACCGGCCTTTCCCATCAGTGCCAGTCAGTGCTGGTTAGTGGTTCACGTTTCCCCCCATGCCTGACGAGACCCAGATCATCCGCCGCGGCAACGGTGCGCCCGTCCTCATCGTCGAGGACATCGCCACCGAGGCGTTCACGCTGCGCAAGGTGCTGGAGCGCGCGGATTATCAGGTGACGCTCGCCACCACCGGCCAGGAGGCGCTCCGGCTGCTGGCCATGCGCGAGTTCAAGTTGGTCATCACGGACATCGACATGCCCGGCATGGACGGCTACGAGATGTGCCTCGCCATCAAGGACAGCCTCCGCACCCGCACCATCCCGGTCATCCTGCTCACCACGCTCTCCAGCCCGGCGAACATCCTGCAAGGCCTCAAGTGCAAGGCCGACTACTACCTCACCAAGCCCTACAATCCCGCGCTCCTGCTCGCACGTGTCCAAACCTTGCTGGAGCGTCCGCCCATGCCGCCGGATGCCGACGCGGAGCCGTTGCCCGTGACGTTGGAAGGGCAGGAACACGTCGTCACGGCGGGCCGGCGGCAGATGGTGAATCTCATCCTCTCCACCTACGAATGCGCGGTGCAGCAGAACCGCGAGCTGATTGCCACGCAGGCGGAGTTGAACCGCCGCAACGACCAACTCCGCGAGCAGCAGGAGCAGTTGCGCGTCGCCAACGAGCAGTTGAAGGCGCTCGCGACAACCGACGGGCTTACTGGCCTGAAGAATCACCGCACCTTCAAGGAGCGGCTCGCCGAGGAGTTCGAACGCGCGACCCGCTATCATCTCCCGCTCTCGCTCATGCTGCTGGACGTGGACCACTTCAAGGCGTTCAACGACACGCACGGCCACCCCGCCGGCGACGAAGTGATCAAGCGCGTCGCCAAGCACCTGACCGAGAGCACGCGCAGCACGGACTTCGTGGCGCGCTACGGCGGCGAGGAGTTCGCGGTGCTGCGGCCCTTCACCCTCCAACCGCCCGCGCTCGCGCTGGCCGAGCGCACACGCGTTGCCATCGCTCACGCTGAGTGGGACCTGCGCGCCGTCACCGCGAGCTTCGGGGTCGCCACGATCAACGCCGACACGCACACGGCCTCGATGCTGGTGGAGATTGCGGACAACGCGCTCTACCGCTCGAAGGAAACCGGCCGCAACCGCGTCACCCACGCCAGTGAACTCGCCAAGCCATGAAAGCCGCCAAAGCCAAACCCGCCGCGAAAGCGGAGTCTCCGCAGCCATCGCCACCCGCGCCCGCTGCCAAGGCCAAGACGCGCGTGTTCGTCGCCGATGACCATCCGTTCCTCCGCGTCGGCCTGTCGCACCTCATCAACAAGGAAGCCGACATGACCGTCTGCGGCGAGGCCGAGACCGTCGCCGGTGTCCGCAGTGGCGTGGAGCGCGAGATGCCGGACTTGCTGCTCACCGACCTTTGCCTCGGAGACAGCGACGGCCTCGACCTCATCAAGGGGCTTAAGGCGCAGTTTCCCAATCTCCCCATCCTCGTCCTCTCGCAGCAGGACGAAACCCTCTTCGCCGAGCGCACGCTGCGGGCGGGCGCGCGCGGCTACATCATGAAAGAGCGCGCCACGCAGGACGTGCTCGAAGGCATCCGCACCACTCTCGGCGGCGACCTCTACGTGAGCCGAAAGGTCGGCGCGCTCGCCATGCGCAAGCTCGTCGAGGGCGGGGTGGACGCCGCCGCAACCGGCGGTTCCGAAGTCTCCGGCCTTTCCGATCGCGAGCTGCAAGTCTTCCGCCTTCTCGGCGCTGGAAAGAAGACGATGGAAATCGCCGACGCGCTGAAGTTGAGCCACAAGACCATCGAGACCTATCGGGAGAACATCAAAGCCAAGCTCGACCTCCCGAACGCCACCACGCTCATCCATCGCGCGACGGAGTGGCTGCAAGGCCAGGCGAAGCCGGGGAAGTGACTGGGTTCCGTTGCCAGCCCGTTCAACAAGTGGCCACTCGCTTGTAGCGGGGTCTGTGACCGCCGGCTTCCAGTCCAAACGGGGAAACGGCGCTCACAGAGCGCCGCTACAGTTTTGATCGCGCTCGCCGAGCGAGCACTACACCTTCAACAACTCCCGCGCCTCTGCCATGCCCGGCGCGGGACGCCCAAACTCACTGGCGGTGAGTCGCGCGAGCGCCACGAGCTGACGCCAGCGGAAGGCGCTGCGGGTCGCGGCGAACTCGTCGCTTGCGGTGCGGTAATACCAAGTGCGGTTGAAATCCAGTAGAACGCGGCCCGGATGCTGGTGGATGCCTTCCCCCTCACCCCAGCCCTCTCCCTCCTAGAGAGGGAGCCAGTCATTCAGTCTCGAAGCAACAACGCCGTGCGGGTTGAAGCTGCGCGGACGGCGATTCTCCCTCTCCTCGGGGAGAGGGCCGGGGTGAGGGGATACGCGTGCTGAGACTCGCCTCTCATTCGACCAATCTTCACCGAGAGTTGGTATAATACTTCTCCGCGTGCAGTGCGCCGTCCTCACTCACGGCGTAGCGAAGCATGAGGTCGAACACCGGGCGTGCCGCGTGGGCAGCAGCTTGTTCGCGGACGTCTCCTGCATCACGCGCACGAGCAGCTCGATCGAACCAAAGTCGAGCTTGTCCGGCGCGTCGGCTGCGCACGCGGGCGCGAGACCGAGTTCGGAAGCGAGGCTGGTGCCGACGGCGGCGGCGACGGTGGCGCGGCTGACATCGGCAAGGAATTCACGGCGGGAGGAGGAGGCATTCATGGAGTTGGTAGGGTGGTGCTCTTGTGAGCGTGGTCGGCTGATACGCTTGTTGACGACGCGCGTCCGGCAGCAGTTCAGAAGGATAATGGCGCTTGGGGTAAAGCGGTGGGGACTTCAGCACCGCTCTTCGTGCGGCGGCGGCTTGAAGTGAATTGTCCTACAAGCCGGGCTTTGCAGGCGGGGAGGCGAAGTCTGCCCGAAGTCCGAAGTTGGCGCTCCAAAGGAGCATCCCAAATCAGCCCGGGGCAACGCCCCAGGTTACCCGGTAAGGAGATTCCAAGCCCTGAAATGGGGACACAAAATGCTCCGCCCCTTCAGGGCTAGGATCCTTCTATTCCGCTACCCGGGGCGTTGCCTCGGGCTGTCACGTCTGAGGCTTTCAGCCTCAACTTCGGAGTTCGGATTCAGGGCAGCCACGACTTCAGCTTGGTCAGGTCTGCGCCGTCGGCTGTCGTCATCACGGCCGTATCGGCGGCACTGCCATAGTGTGCTGCGCCTGCGAGAGTGGCGGCCTTCTCCTGCACCTGGAGGAAGGTGCCCTTCCATGTTTCCAAGCTGATATGACCGTCGGCGAAACTGAACAGACCTGCGTTGCCGTGTCGGGCGGCGGGGTATTTGCCCCAGAACGTGTCGGCCGCAGCGACGATGAGTGGTGCGTGGGCGGCCAGCTTCATGTCCACGAAGGCGAAGGTGTTCGCCGGATTTGCGATGGTGGTGAGAAGGGAGCTTCCGCCACCCGGGCCACTGTTCAACCTGGAATTCAAGCACACGCTGTAGCTGCCGTGGGTGAACACAGCGGACGCTTCAGGCCGCTGCGCGGGACAGCGGAATAGTCCGGGGGCGGCGTAGCGAGCGAGCGTGCCAGTTCTGGCCGGATAGTCCCTGTCGTAGATCGGAGACGGGGCGGCCGAGCCATACTCTGTTGCACCAATCCAAGTGTTGGGGTCGGCGTAGGTCGGCGCAGGCGGATTTTGATTCTTAGGGAGCTTGTCCGCGAAGTCGCCCACGTAAAGGTCCAATCCGAGCTGGAGTTGCTTGAAATTGGATATGCACACCGTTCCCTTGGCCTTCAGCTTCGCCTTGCTCAACGCCGGAAGGAGCATCCCTGCAAGGATCGCGATGATGGCGATGACGACGAGCAGTTCGATGAGGGTGAACGCCGCGCTGCCGGGGTTCCGAGGGGACGGGCGCTTGGGAGTTTTCATTGCGTGGCTGGCATGGGAAAACCGACGCGGCGGTGGTGGGGCTATTCAGTTGGCGGCTCGGAACGGGAGCCGCACGCCCGCGCGGACCGAGGCCGGAAACTTGGCGAGAGAGTTTGACAATGCCCGCCGCCCAGGGCAGTAGGAGCGCGCTTCCTAACCACTCCAGAAATCTATGGGCAACAGAAACACTCTCATCGCCGCGGGCGCGATCCTCGCGATCCTGGGCTCGCTCACGTATCTCTACTTCGCCGAGTTCCGAGGCGGCCCCGCGCAGAACATGAAGCCGTTCGAGAACCTGGGTTTCACCGTGGCCGAAGAAACGGCAGCGCTGCTGGGCAATCAGGGCCGCGTGGTGGTCGTGACCGAGTTGATGGAGGTTCAGAAAAGTCCGAACACGGAGGCCCAGATCAAGGGCTTCAAAGCGGGCCTGGCCAAGAAGAGCGGCGTGACGCTCAAGGAGATCAAGGAACTCAAACGCTCGATGGACGGAGACCCACGGCTCTGGCCCGCAGGCCATGCCGAGCAGTTGGTGAAGATGGCTGATGGGGCTGCCGCAGTGGTGTTCTTTGGGAGCCTGTCTCAGGAGATGTCCAGGGGCGATGTGGCGACGTTGAAGGCGAGCAGTTGCAAGCTGGTTTTCGTCACCGCCCAGTCGCCCGTCCTCAAGCCGCTGCTGCAACAGGGCATCGTCCACCTCGCCATCGTGAACCGCTTCCCGCCCAAGCCAGAGCCCGCCGGCAAGGAATCGCCCCGGCAATGGTTCGACCGCGTTTACATGGTGGTGAAGCCGGAGGCGCTCGGGGAATTGCCCTGACCGACTGAAAGAAAAGGCGGACGGGGTGAACCGTCCGCCTTTGCGGAATCAGATGGAGGCCGCGCACAGCGAGTCCCTAACTCAGTAGCGGTAGTGCGCGGGCTTGTAGGGGCCTTCGATGGGGACGCTGATGTAGGCGGCCTGTTCTTTGGTGAGCTTGTTGAGCTTCACACCGATCTTCTCGAGGTGCAGG
>SXTU01000060.1 GCA_005791875.1 Verrucomicrobiales bacterium | reverse complement strand
GCAGCCGCCGTGCGAGTCCTTGCCCGTGCCGCGCGTGACGATGCCGGGCCAGTTCGGCCCGATGAGGCGCGTCTTGCTGCCGGCCATCGCCTGCTTGGCGCGCACCATGTCGCGGACGGGGATGCCTTCGGTGATGGCGACGACGAGGTCGAGGCCCGCGTCCACACCTTCGAGGATGGCGTCGGCGGCGAAGGGCGGCGGGACGAAGACGGCACTGGCGGTCGCGCCGGTTTGCTTCACGGCGTCGGCGACGGTGTCGAAGATGGGGACCTTGTGGCCGCCGTGCTCGAAGAACTGGCCGCCCTTGCCGGGCGTGACGCCGGCGACGAGTTGCGTGCCGTAGTCGAGCGAGAGCCTGGCGTGGCGCGCACCGAATTCACCGGTGATGCCCTGGACGAGGAGTTTGGTTTGCGGGGTGACGAGGATGGCCATGGGAAAGTGTGCGTTGAGTTGGTGGCAGGTTACTTCGCGACGGTGGCGACCACCTTCTGCGCGGCGTCGGCCATGGAATCGCCGGTGATGAGGGTGAGGCCGGACTCGGCGAGGGTCTTCTTGCCGGCGGCGACGTTGTTGCCTTCGAGGCGGACGACGAGCGGGAGCGTCAGGCCGGTTTCTTTCACCGCTGCGACGATGCCGGTGGCAATGACGTTACAGTCCATGATGCCGCCGAAGATGTTCACGAAAATGGCCTTCACCGCCGGGTCGGAGAGGATGATTTTGAAGGCGGCTGTGACTTGGTCTTTGCTCGCCCCGCCGCCCACGTCGAGGAAGTTCGCCGGGCTGGCACCGTAGTGCTGGATGATGTCCCTGGTAGCCATCGCGAGGCCCGCGCCGTTGACGAGGCAGGCAATGGAGCCGTCGAGCTTGATGTAGTTAAGGTTGAACTTGCTCGCCTCGATTTCCAGCGGCGATTCCTCGGCGAGGTCGCGCATGGCTTGGATGTCCTTGTGGCGGTAGAGGGCGTTGTCATCAAGGCCGATTTTGGCGTCCACGGCCACGAGCTGGTCCTTGCCGTCGGTGCCTTCGATTATGCAGAGCGGGTTGATTTCGACCATCGAGGCGTCGGCCTCCCACCAGGTCTTGTAAACACCAGCGAGAAGCTTGGCGCATTGGCCGGCGAGGTCGCCCTTGAGGCCGAGCGCGGCGGCAATCTTGCGGCCCTGCCACGGCTGGAAGCCCATCGCGGGGTCAATCTGCTCCTTCACGATTTTCTCGGGCGTCTTCTCGGCGACTTCCTCGATGTCCACACCGCCCTCGGTGCTGGCCATGACGAGCGGGCGGCTCGTGGCGCGGTCGAGCAGCACGGCAAGGTATAGCTCCTTCTTGATGTTCGGCGCACCGGCGACGAGCAACGTGCTGACGAGACGGCCTTCGGGACCGGTCTGCTTGGTGACGAGGACGTTGCCGAGCATGGCCGTGGCAAGTTCCTTGGCCTCGGCGGCGGTCTTGCAGAGTTTCACGCCGCCCTTGAAGCCGCTCTTGAAGGTGCCTTTGCCACGTCCGCCGGCGTGGATTTGGGATTTCACCACAAGCATCTTGTGCCCGGCAGCGACGAGTTTCTCTGCGGCGGCAAGCGCCTCAGCAGGCGTTTTGCAAACATCGCCATCAGGGACGGCGACGCCGCATTGCTTGAGAAGTTGCTTGGCTTGGTATTCGTGGATGTTCATTTCGAAATGGAGGTCTTGGTTTTCAGCAAACAGGGCGGACTCATCGCCCGCCCTGTCGGCACTTGCGAGTGTTGTTAGCGTTGCTCTATCGGCACGACCTTCAGCCCGACCTGCCCGGTGTAAACCGACTGCGGGCGGATGAGGCGATTGTCGGCGAGTTGTTCGAGCACGTGCGCCGTCCAGCCGCTGGTGCGCGAGATGGCGAAGATGGGCGTGAACAAGTCGGTCGGGATGCCCAGGGAGTAGTAAACGGTGGCCGAGTAGAAATCCACGTTCGCGTGGAGGTTCTTCGTGGTGAGCATCAGCTCCGCGATGCGCTCGGACATCTGAATCCACTTCGGCTCGCCGAGCTGGCTGCTGAGAATCTGCGCCATGCGCTTGAGGTGCGGCGCACGCGGGTCGAGCACTTTGTAAACGCGGTGGCCGATGCCCATGATTTTCTTCTTCTGCGCGAGTGCGTCGGCCACCCAGCCGTCGACGGCTTCGAGCGATCCAATCTCGTGCAGCATCTTGATGACGCCCTCGTTCGCGCCGCCGTGCAGCGGGCCTTTCAGCGTGCCGATAGCCGTGGTAACGGCTGAATACATATCCGACAACGTGGCGATGGTGACACGCGCGCTGAAGGTCGAGGCGTTCATCCCGTGGTCAGCGTGGAGCACGTAGCACACGTCCATCGTGGCCTCCATGTCCTTGGTGGGCACGGTGCCGTTGACCATCCAAAGGAAGTTTGCGGCCTCGCCGAGCTTGGCATCGGGCGGGACCAGCGGCAGGCCCTGACGGTTGCGATGGAAGTAAGCCGTGACCACAGGCACTTGCGCGATGAGCCGGAGTGCTTTGCGCCGCTGCGAATGCTGCGAGTCGTCCTCGCTTGTCGTGTCGAAGCAGCCCAACGCGGACACCGCCGTGCGGAGCGCATGCATGGGCGGCGTTTCCTTGGGCAGCTTGCAGATGATGTCGATGACGCCCTGCGGGATGTCGCGGAACTGCGCCAGCGTCGCCTTTAATTCGGGGAGTTCCTTCGCGTTCGGGAGATGGTTGTGATGCAGCAGGTGGACGACTTCCTCGTAAGTGACCTTCCCGGCCAATTCGTTGATGTCGTAACCGCAGTAAATCAACTGGCCGATGTCGCCTTTGACATCGCTCAGGCGCGTCTGGGCGGCGACGACGCCTTCGAGTCCTTTGCTCGCTGCTGCGGTGGGAGTGCTCATGCTTAGGGGTTTCGGGTGGGTCGTTGTAAAATCGTCCGCCGAATCTAGGTAGCGGTCAAAGACGGGTCAACGGATTTCAAGGCCGGGCAGCAATGAAAGCCTTGAATCCACGGCGAACGCCGCGTTCATGACGCCGCCCGTGCTTCTTTCCCCTCTCGCCTTGAACACCCGCGCGTGCTAACTAGTCTCCACTGCTGAACTGTTATGCGCCCTGCCCTGCTCGCCGCCCTCTTGCTCGCCGCGTTTCTCCTCCCCGCCACGCGCGCCGCCGATGCGCCCAAGCGCACGCCCATCCCCGTGCCGCTCGGCCACGACGAATCTCTCCAACACGAAGTCCAGCGCGCCATTGACCGCGGCATCGCCTGGCTGCTCGCGAATCAAAACTCCAACGGCTGGTGGACCACGCCGGACCATCCCGCCGTCACCGCGCTGCCACTCGTCGCGCTCAACGGCGAGCCTTCCGGCAAGTATCTCAATGCCCCCACGCCAGCGATCCAGCGCGGCTACGGCTTCCTCCTCGCCAGCGCCAAGCCCGACGGCGGCATCTACGCCACCAACATGGCGAACTACAACACTTCCATCTCCCTGCTCGCCCTCATGTCCGCCAACCGCCCCGACTACGACGCCGTCGCGCGCAAGGCCCGCGCCTTCATCGTCGGCACACAGGTGGACTTCGGAGAGAAGGGCCGGCTCGACACGCCCTTCGATGGCGGCGTGGGCTACGGCAACAAGTATTCCCACTCCGACCTCAACAACACACTCGTCGCGCTCGAAGCCCTCCATCACAGCAAGCGCCTCGTTGCCGACAGGCAGCTCGCCGGCGCGAAGGACCTCGACTGGCAGGCCGCGATCAACTTCCTCCAGAACTGCCAGAACCTCCCCGCGTTCAACAAGGAGCCATGGGTCTCCGGCGACGCCGCGAATAAAGGCGGCTTCATCTACTACCCCGGTAACAGCATGGCCGGCGGCGTGACCAACTCCGCCACGGGCCGCGTCGCCCTGCGTTCCTACGGCAGCGCGAGCTACGCAGGCCTGCTCAGTTACATCTACGCCGACCTGAAGCGCGACGACGCGCGCGTGGCCGGCGTGCTCGACTGGCTGCGCGCGAACTACACCCTCGCGGAAAACCCCGGCATGGGTCCACAAGGCTATTACTACTACGTCCACCTGATGACCAAGGCCCTGGCAGCCGCCGGCGTGAACGAGCTGGAGACCAAGGACGGCACGAAGGTCAACTGGCGTCGCGAAGTTGCCCTCCGCCTGATGAACCTGCAAAAGCCCGACGGCTCGTGGCTGAACGACAACGCCCGCTGGTGGGAAAAAGAAACCCCGCTGACCACCAGCTACTCGCTCATCGCGCTGGAGCTGGTCTGGCGAGGATTGTGAGCGCGGACTCACTCTGCCGCGCCACCGTGGCCTGCTTGCCGGCTGCCTGATTCCTCCCCGCCGCAGTTTGCAACCGCGACAACCGAGCAGGAGCGGTGAAGCCCTGCGACAACTCGCGCCCAAGGAGGCTTGCCGACGGAAAGTCTTCTGCCAAGACTCCCGCGTGCCTGATAAACAACTTTCCTCGCGTCTGCACCGATGGCTTCCAGCGCTCGCCGGGCTGCTGCAACTCGCCCTGCTCGCCGGTTGCACCGCGCCGAGGCCCGGCGCATTGCTCAAGCGAGAGGGCGATGAAATCGTCGTTGCCGGCCAGCTCTTCCACACCGGCACGCGCGTGGTGACGTGGATGGATCCGAACGGCTACGACGCCTATCGCAGCGAGCGGCGCTTCGCGACGTTCGACCAGTCGTCGTGGGAAACATCGAAGGTCGCCGTGGCCGCGCTCAAAACGCCGAACCGCTACGGCCTGCGCAAGGACGGCCTGACCGACGCGCAAGTCGAGCGCGTGCGCGGCGGCGGCTGGGACTTGCCGCTGCTGCGGGAAAAGGTGGACCAGTTCGTCCTGCACTTCGACGCGTCCGGCACGAGCCGCCAGTGCTTCAAGGTGCTGCACGACCACCGCTGCCTGAGTGTCCACTTCATGCTCGATCTCGACGGGACGATTTACCAGACGCTCGATCTCAAGGAACGCGCGTGGCACGCGACCACCTCGAACACGCGCAGCATCGGCATCGAGATCGCGAACATCGGCGCGTTCGCACCCGGCCAGCAGAAAATGTTCGAGGACTGGTATCAGCGCGACGACTCCGGCTGGCCGCGCGTAGTCGTGCCCGCGCGCTTCGGCGAGACGGGCATCCTCACGCCGAACTTCGTCGCCCGTCCGGCGCGGAGGGAACTGGTCGTCGGCCCGGTGCAAGGCCGGCAGTTGCAGCAATACGACTTCACGCCCGAGCAATACGTCGCGCTCACCAAGCTCACAGTCACGCTCTGCAAAATCTTTCCGAATCTCCGCTGCGACTATCCGAAGGACGCCGCCGGCCAGCTCATCACGCGCAAGCTGCCGGATGACGACTTGAACAAGTATCAAGGCATCCTTGGCCACTACCATATCCAGACGAACAAGGTCGACCCGGGACCGGCGTTCCAGTGGGAGCGGTTGGTCGGCGGGGCGAGGAAGCTCTTGAGATGAGGGTGATGCGTGCTCCGTGTTCCGTGTTCCGTGATTTTGCTCGGACGCATTCGGCCTTGCTCACGCATCACGCATCACGGAGCACGCCGTCCGCCTCCTTACCTCGGCGGCTACCCGCATGAAACATTACAAAGCCATCGCCGCCATGTCGCTCAACCGCGCCATCGGCGACGGGAACAAGATTCCTTGGCACCTGCCGGAGGACTTCAAGTGGTTCAAGGCCACCACGCTCGGCCATGTGCTCGTCATGGGCCGCAAGACCTTCGAGTCCATCGGCAGGCCGCTGCCCGGACGCGCGACGATCGTTTTGAGCCGCACGAGTTGGAGCCATCCCGGCGTGCAGACGGTTGCGAGCCTGGACGCGGCGGCGGTGATTGCTGGCGAGCGCCAGGTCTTCATCTGCGGCGGCGCGCAGATTTACGCTCAGGCTCTCCCGCTCTGCTCCGACCTCTTCCTGACACTCGTGAAGCGTGAAGTTCCCGGTGACGCCTTCTTCCCCGCGTTCGAGGAACGCTTCGATCTGGTCGCCGAGCTTCGCGACACGCCGGAGTTCAAAATCCTCCACTACCGGAACCGTGGCCTCTCATCCGATCAGCCGCCGCTCGCCGCCGCGTGACCCGGGAGCCGCGACTCGGACGCTGTTCAAGCAGACGTTCGGCCACGCGCCGACGCACCTGGTCAAGGCTCCGGCACGCCTGGAATTGCTCGGCCATCACGCGGAGTGGAACGACGGGCTGTCGCTCGCCGTCGCAATCGACCGGCACCTCTGTCTGGCCAGTGCGCCGCGCACGGACGGGCGCATCGAATTGGTGTCCTCGGCCTATCCGCAACGCGAAGTGTTTTGGTTGAGCGAGTTCACCGCGAACCCGGACGCGCCGTGGACCGCGCGGGTGAAAACGGTATTGCTGCGAATGCGCGAGCGCGGCGTCCACTTCGGCGGCTTCAACGCTGCGGTGCACAGCGAGATTTCGCCAGGTGCGGGCTTCGGCAGCTCGGGTGCGTTGCTCGCGGCGGTCGGGCTGACGGTGCGACAACTCTATCCGCACAAGCTCACCGAAACGGGAGCGGTGGTCCGGCGGCTGGGCCGCGCGAAGCTGCCCAAGCCCACGGGCCTGGACCGCTTGAGAATGGCCAAGGTGTGCCGGCAGGCGGGCGAGGGCATCGCGAGCGAAGCTGGCGGGACTCTCGACGCAACGGTTTCGCTCTGTGGCGAGGAGTTCAGCGCGGTGCTCGCGGACGCGCAGCACGGCACGGTCGAGACGTTGCCGCTCATCGGAGAGATAGCGGTGGTCGTCTGCGACACCGGGCGCCTCAATCCCGTCGTCGAGGCGCGGTCTGCTGCGCTGCGATACCACTGCGCTGGTGCGGCGCGGGCGCTGGGGGTCAAATACCTGCGCGCCGTGGACCCGCCGCAGCTCAAGGCCGCACGCGACCGGCTCACCGCACGCCAGCACGCGTGCGCGTATCACGTCGTGGGCGAGAACCAGCGCGTGGTCGCCGCAGAACGCGCGCTGCGTGGTGGGGACTTGGAGCAGTTCGGACAATTCCTTTTTCAGAGCCATGACAGCGCACGGGAGTTTTTCGGCAGCAGCCCGCCAGAGATGGATTTGCTGGTGGACATGGCCCGCCGCCATCCGTCGTGTCTGGGCGCGCGCCTCGGCGGCCACGGCTTCGGTGGCTACACGGTGAACCTCGTGCTGTGGAGCGAGGCGGACGAATTCCGTGCGCGGCTGGAGACTGGCTACGAGAAGTCCACAGGCCGGCCGCTCAGGACGACCCGCTGCCGCGTGGTGGATGGCGCAAGCGCCGCGTAGCCAATCGAGAGGAAGACACCCTTCGTTCTGTAGCGGCGGTCTGCGACCGCCATCGGGTGACTTGTCTTCCGAATAGTCGGCGGTCACAGACCGCCGCTACAGGGGGGGCAGCCGCGCGCTTCGATCATTGAGAAGTCGCCGATGAGTTCGGTCAGCATCGCGGGAACATCGCCAGCGGGGATCGGCAGATACTTGCCGGTGGCGGTGGCAACGATCTGCCCGCCGGCATCGCGCAAATCCGCCTTCGCCTCGAATACTTTGTTGCGCCTGTTCGCGACCAGCTCGGCACTGACCGTGAGTTCGTCGTGGGACTTCGCGGGTTGCTGGAAGCGCACCGTCATCTCCGCGCAGTAGGCGAAGCGCCGCGTGCTCACCGCCACGGCCCAGACCATGATCTCGTCGAGCACCGTCGCGAGAATGCCGCCGTGGGTGACGCCCTTGAAGCCGATGTGCTCGGCTCGGGGCGTGAAGCGGGTGTGGACGCGCTGGCCGTCCGATGTGAAGCGGAGTTTGAGGCCGTGGGAATTGGACTCGCCGCAGACGAAGCAGGAGTGCGTGTGCGGTAGTTGCTTCATGCAGGAATCACGACCGTCACACGGTCATGATTTCCTTCTCCTTCGTGGCTAGGTGCGCTTCGAGCTTGGCGATGTATTGGTCGGTCAGCTTCTGCACCTCTTTCTCGGCCGTCTCGACTTCGTCCTCGGAGACTCCGCCGCTCTTGACCTCCTTCTTGAGGGCCTCCAACGCGTCGCGACGGATCTGGCGGATGGCAACTTTTCCGTTCTCGGCCATCGTCTTGACGGTTTTAACGAACTTCTGGCGCGTCTCCGTGCTGAGATCGGGCAGGACGATGCGGATGAACTTGCCCTGCACGGCTGGGTTCAAGCCGAGGTTCGACTTCTGGATGGCCTTCTCGATGGGGCCGACGCTGCCGGCGTCCCACGGCTGGATCATGAGCATGCGCGATTCCGGCACGGAGATGTTCGCCAGTTCCTTGATGCGCATCATTGCACCATAGACTTCCGCCTGGATGTTCTCCACCAATGCAGGCGAAGCCTTGCCGGTGCGCACGCCGGAGAACTCATGCTCCACGTGCTGCTCGCTCTTGATCATCTTCTCTTCCGCGTCCAACAAAACGTCGTCGAGTGCCATAGGGTGTAGGTTATAGTTGAGAGTTGATCTTTCGGCAACGTGGAACGGTCGCAGTCGCCTTCAGCTTGTCACCAGAGTGCCGACCTTTTCGCCCATGAGCACGCGCTTGATGTTGTGGGGCTTGAAGAGGTCGAAGACAATGATCGGCATCGCGTTGTCCATGCAGAGCGCGAAGGCGGCGGCGTCGAGCACCTTGAGCTGCTGCGAGAGCGCGTCGTGATAGCTGATCTGCGAGTAACGCTTGGCTGCCGGGTTCTTCTTCGGGTCGCTGTCGTAGATGCCGTCCACCTTCGTCGCTTTGAGAATTGCCTCGGCACCCATCTCGTTCGCACGCAGGGCAGCCGCCGTGTCAGTGGAGAAATACGGATTGCCCGTGCCACCGGCGAAGATGACCACGCGCCCCTTCTCCAAGTGCCGCACCGCGCGACGGCGGATGAACGGCTCGGCCACCTGCGTCATGCTGATCGCGCTCTGGACGCGCGTGGGGACGTTTTGCTTTTCAAGCGCGTCCTGCAACGCCAGCGCGTTGAGGACCGTGGCGAGCATGCCCATGTAGTCGCCCGTGGCGCGCTCGATGCCGCGCTCGCTGCCGGAAAGTCCGCGGAAGATGTTGCCGCCGCCAACGACGATGACGAGCTGCACGCCGAGCGCGTGGATTTCCGCGATCTGCTCGGCCATGTCCTGGACGACCTCGGGGGAAATGCCCGAGCCAGCCTCGCCGCCGAGTGCCTCGCCGCTGAGTTTTAGGAGCACGCGTTTGAACTTGGGCTGGGCTTTGGCTCGATTCGTCATGGGTTCAGGCGTGGGGGGACTTCGGGAAAGCAATTGCGCCACGGAGATTCGGACTAACTCTGTTGGGCGCGGGCAACATCGTGATGCTGTTGTAACAATGGGGGAGAGCGGCGTCAACCCAAGCGCCGGGGATCCGCTCTGTTTCCACGGCCGACCGGTCGGCCCCGAGCCAACAAAGTTCTTGCCTGAAGCCATTACGCCTGTAATTTCTGTCGTGACAGAAATACACGGCCTCATCTATGCCAACACTCACCCCAGTCCAGCAGAAGTTCGTCCTCCACTGGGGCGAGATGGGCACGCGGTGGGGCATCAACCGCACCGTCGCCCAGATTCACGCCCTGCTCTACATCACCCCCAAGCCCCTCCCCGCCGAGGACATCTCGGAGACGCTCCAGGTCGCCCGCTCGAACGTCTCCAACAGCCTCAAGGAACTCCAAGCCTGGGGCATCGTGCGCCGCGTCCACGTCATGGGCGACACCCGCGACCAATTCGAGAGCCTCAAGGACGTGTGGGAGCTGTTCCGCGTCGTGCTGGACGAGCGGAAGAAGCGGGAGATTGACCCCACCCTCACCGTCCTGCGCGACTGTCTCATTGAAGCCGAGCAAGATGCCGGCACCGACCAACACACCGAGCAAAAGCTCCGCGAGCTGCACGACTTCTTCGAGGTCACGACCCACTGGTATGACCAAGTCCGCCAGTGGCCAACCAGCGCCCTGACCAAGTTCCTCAAACTCGGCGACAAGGTCCGCAAACTGCTCAGCCTCGGCGACGGCGCGGAGCGGAGAAAATAGAGGGAACCATGCAAGCCACACGCTCCAATTGTTCGCGCTCCCTCTCGGGTTTGAGCATGGGAATTGGCGGCTCACTGGTTTGGGCCGCACTGTCCATCGGCTTGCCAATATTTCTCGGCGGAGGGACCCGCCTGGTAATTTATGGTGGCATCCAGATGACCTACATGGCGGTGGTGGTCAGTCTGGGACTGCTTCCGCTTGGTTTGCTCATGGGGTGGCAAATGCCGAGCCGACTTGCCGGTTTACGTCCGTGGCCGGTGTTCTTTCTGGGGTGCTATGCCGGCGCACTTGCGGGTGTGCTGACGGCCCTGGGGTTGGTGGGTGCTGGGGCCGCGCTCGCGGTCACGGTCTCGGCGGTGAAAGACACGTTGCCATTCTACCTGTTGACTCTTCCACCGGTCTTCGGGCTCTGGAGCGGCCTGTGGATGCACCGTTGGCGTGACCGGTTGCCGATGGATTACATCGCCGGCCGGCTCTACTGGGATGCCGACTGCCCACTCTGCATCCGGTGGGTCGGTCGTCTGGCTTTCGTCGCGCGGCAAGGTGGCTTTGCGCTTGTGCCGTTGCAATCGGAGGAAGCTCGGCGAGACCTCAACCTGCGCGAAGGCGAACTTCCCGCCGAGATGAAGCTGCGTCTTGCCGACGGTCGGCTGCTGGGCGGATTGGATGCGTTCATCGCGATGGCTGAAGCGGCCGGTTGGGCGGCCCCGCTGGGCTGGTTCCTGCGCGCGCCCGGGGTGAATGCGCTGGCTTGGCGCACCTACCGCAGGATTGCGGCGAACCGCTATTGCACAGCCAAGCAATGCAAAATCGAGAGTGATGGGTCGCAGAGTCATCGAAAGGAGAGCTTATGAAAATTGCTATCACGGGCGGCACCGGCTTCATCGGCCGACATTTGGCGCGGTTCCTCGCGGGGGAAGGGCATCAGGTCGTGCTGATCGCGCGTGGCGCGGATCATCGCGATATGTCTATCCGATCGTTGCCGAATGCGACCCTCGCGGCGATTGGCACGGACGACGAGGAGCGGCTCGCCGCGGCGTTCGCCGGTTGCGACGCGGTGGCGCACTGTGCTGGCATCAACCGCGAAATCGGCCAGCAGACTTACGAGCACGTCCACGTCGAAGGAACGCGGCGGGTGGTCGCCGCCGCCAAGCGCGCGGGCGTGAAGCGGATTTTACTTACAAGCTTCCTCCGTGCGCGGCCCGGTTGTGGGTCCGGCTATCACGAGTCTAAGTTCGCCGCCGAAGAGATCCTCCGCAGCTCGGGGCTGGACTACACAGTCCTGAAGTGCGGCGTCATCTATGGCGATGGCGACCACATGCTCGATCACCTCAGCCACGCGTTCTACACCTTCCCCGTATTCGCGTTCGTCGGTTTCGAGGATCAGCTCGTTCGCCCGCTGGCGGTCGATGATTTAATCCGCATCATGCGCGCAGCCCTCATCGACGGTCGGCTCGCGCGCGAGACCGTGGCGGTGATGGGGCCGGAGCAGTTGACTTTGGCCGAAGCGGTCCGCCGCGTGGCACGAGCGGTCAATAAGCGCCCGTTTTTCTTCCGGGCGCCGCTCTGGTTCCACTATGCGCTGGGATGGGTGCTGGAACGTGTGATGACAATCCCGCTTATCTCGTCCGCGCAGGTGCGGATTTTGTCGGAAGGGGTCACGGAGCCAATGCCGCCATGCGCGGAAGTGCCGGCTGATCTGCGGCCGCAGCGCGCCTTCACTGACGAGCAAATCCGCGCCGGCCTGCCGGCGGCGAAAGGATGCGGCTTGGCCGATTTGCGCTTTTTCTCGCGCTGGCATCGCGTGGGGTTGTTGCTGGTGAACACAGTGTTTGGGCTGCTGCCCTTCGGGTATGCGTGGGTGGCGTGGAAGGGAGGCGGGTCATGAAACTCAGGTGGCATTGCGTCGGCATCAAATGCGCGTTCCCGGCTGCGGAAAGAAAACCGTTATGAAAACAACCCTGACACATCCTAGCTGGCTCTGGTGGCTGCGGCTGAAAGCGCTGTTCACCACGAGCCGGCATAAAGCCGTTCGAGATAAACTCTCGCCGCGAGCACGCCGCTCCTTGCCGTTCTTTGAACTACCATGAAACTCAACCAACTCTGGAATTGGAGCGGCACCATCGGGCGTGGGCCGTTCGTGCTGTGGGGAGCGCTGCTCGTGGCGCTGAAGTGGAATCTCGACCGCTTCGTGCTGGAGCGGCGACCAGACGGTAGCTACATCAGCATCGCGGACTATCTGCAAGGCTCCGGGCCGATGGCAGGTTGGTTTCCGTTGGACCGCCCGATTCAAGACGCGTGGCCGTTGATGCTCGTCGCGGTGCCGTTTCTCTGGGCGGGACTCGTGCTCACGGTGCAACGGCTGCGCTCGGCCCGGCTGCCCTTATGGCTCGCCGTGCTCTTTGTGGTCCCGGCTTTGAAATGGGTGCTCTTCCTCGTGGCCGCGCTGGTGCCACGCCGCGATACGCCGGAGTCGGCGGCCAATGACAATCATCCTCCGACTTGGCTGGAACGCGTCTGTCCGCGCACGCGACTGGGCAGCGCGTTCGCTGGCGTGGGTTTGTCGTGCGCGCTGCTGTGGAGCGCGACCGTGCTGGGCACGCAAGGCTTCGGGCAATACGGCTATAGTTTGTTCCTCGGGTTGCCGTTCATCGCCGGATTCCTAGCTGCACTGGTTCACGGCGTCCACGAAAAGAGGCGGCTCCTCGATAGCTTGGGCGTGGCGGCGCTGGCGATTCTCGTCGCATCGTTGGGGTTGCTGGCGCTTGCGATCGAGGGGGTGATTTGCATTCTGATGGCGGCGCCGCTGGCAGTCCCGCTGGCGTTGTTCGGTGCGCTCTTGGCGCACGTCATTCAAGCCGCGAACCGGCGCTCGCAGACGCCGCCTTTGCTTTGCGTGGGATTGCTTGCCGCTCCGCTGATGCTTGGCAGCGAACGGCTCGCGGATGCGCCCGCGCCTTTGCTGGAAGTGAAGTCCTCGCTCGACATCGCCGCGCCGCCGGAGCGTGTGTGGCGACACGTCGTGGCGTTCGCGGAACTGCCGCCGCCGACCGAGTGGCTGTTCAGGCTGGGCATCGCCTACCCAGTGCGGGCCGAGATATTTGGCAGCGGCCCGGGAGCAATCCGCCATTGCGTCTTCTCGACTGGCCCCTTCGTGGAGCCGATTGAAATCTGGGATGAGCCGAAACTTCTGCGCTTCACCGTGACGAAGAATCCGCCGCCGATGCAGGAGTGGACGCCTTACGAATCGGTCCATCCACCGCACCTGGAAGGCTTCCTCGCTTCGGAACGCGGGCAGTTCCAGCTCGTTGCACTGCCGGATGGAGGAACGCGGCTGGAAGGCACAACGTGGTATCGGCACAACATGTGGCCGGTCGCTTACTGGCAGACGTTGTCCGACTACATCATCCATCGCATCCACGTGCGCGTGCTGGAGAATATCCGGTCGCGCGCGGAGGCGGCGCCCCCCCCGCCATGAGCGAACAGCGCCTCATCCTCGCGGGCGGCTCGGGCTTTCTGGGTCAGGCGCTCGCGCGGCATTTTCAAGCGCTGGGCTGGGAAGTCGTCGTGTTGACACGCACGCCCCAGGCAAGTCACGCGACCCGCGAGGTGCGCTGGGATGCGGCGACGCTGGGCGAGTGGACGCGCGAACTCGAAGGTGCGACGGCGGTGGTGAATCTCACGGGGCGCACGGTGGATTGCCGTTACAACGAGGCGAATCGCCGCGCCATTCTGGACTCGCGCGTGAACTCGACGCGCGTGGTGGGGCAGGCGATTTCGCAGTGCGCGCGGCCGCCGCGGGTGTGGTTGAACGCGAGTTCGGCGACGCTCTACCGGCACACGTTCGGCCCGGCGTGGGATGAGTCGGGGACGGACTTCGCGGCGACGCCGGAGGTGAAAGATGAGTTCTCCCTCGAAGTTATCCACGCGTGGGAGCGGGCGCTGAACGAAGCGGAGACGCCGCGCACACGGAAGGTCGCACTGCGCACGACCATGGTGCTGGGCCTCGCGCGCAACAGCGTCTTCCCGGTGCTTCGGCGTTTGGCGCGGCTGGGCTTGGGCGGGCGCATGGGCAGCGGGGAGCAGTTCGTGTCGTGGCTGCACGAGACGGATTTTCTGCGCGCGGTGGAGTTCCTCATCGCGCACGAGGAGTTGAGTGGCGCGGTGAACTGCGCCGCGCCGAATCCGGTGCCGAACCACGAGCTCATGCGCGCCTTCCGCGAGCTGGTGGGGATGCCCCTCGGCCTGCCGGCGACGGCGTGGATGCTGGAGGTCGGCGCGTTCTTCTTGCGGACGGAGACGGAGTTGATTTTGAAAAGCCGACGCGTCGTGCCGGGCCGGCTGCTGCGAGCTGGGTTTGAATTCCGCTTCCCGGAGCTGCGTGGGGCGCTGTCGGAGTTGCAATCGAGGGCCGGCTCGACTGGTGGCCGCTGCGCTCCAGACTCCGCGCCGCATTAACGCGCACTCGAATTATGATTACTCTTCTCGTTGGCTCGAATCGTCCCGGCAGCAACACGCGGCTCGTCGCGCGGCAGCTCGAAGGTATTTACACTGAGATGAAACAGCCCGTGCGCTTGCTGGACCTAGCGCAGTTGCCGCCGGAGATTTTCACGCCCTCGGCATATTCGGAGAAGCCCGCCAGCTTCGCGCCCTTCGCGGACGCAGTGCTGGCATCGTCGGGCTTGCACGTCGTGACGCCGGAATACAACGGCTCCATGCCCGGCGTGCTGAAGTATTTCGTGGACATGCTCAAGTTCCCGGAGAGTTTCGAGCGGCGGCCGGTGTGCTTCACAGGCATCGCTGCGGGGCAATGGGGCGCTCTGCGGGCTGTGGAGCAGCTCCAGCAAATCTTCGGCTACCGCAACGCGCACATTTATCCTGAGCGCGTGTTCATTCCCGGCATCGGTCAGCAGATGGGCGCGGATGGACGGCTGAAGGATGAGGAGTTGGTCGGACGGTTGCGCAAACAGGCGTCGGGTTTCGTGGAGTTCACTCGTCGGCTCGCGGCGAGGTGAGCGGCGACGAAAGGACGACGGGGCTTCGTTCGATCTCGCGACGTAGCTGCCCGCCGACAACCGTGCGGAAAGTCAGGCAACGTCGCCGCTCTTCAAGTCCGGTTGTCTATGCCGAACTTGTTGATCGGCGAGACGAAGCGCGGGGCCTCACCCGTATGGATGACGCGAGAGAGATAGGCCCACAGGGACAGGAGCATCAGGAGGTTCATCGTCTGCGAGACGCCATGCCATGTGCTGAAAGATTTTGCTGCGGCCTCCCGTTGCTGCGGCGTGGCGGAGCGGCGATATTGGTCCGCATACCTTACTTGATGAAACTCCTTGAGCTTCGGCTGGAGCCAGATGCCGCCGAGGAGGCTGAGTCCCAGCACGCCGCCCACGAGCCAGACGGTCACGCGCGGCGGCACCTTGCCGGAATACATCCACTCCGCGCCCAGATGCGCCAGCGCGAGAAGACCGCAGACGTAGTGCAGGATGAAGTAGCGGCCCAGGACCAACTCGGCGACAGC
The DNA here is from genome assembly GCA_005791875.1 of Verrucomicrobiales bacterium. GTDB lineage: Bacteria > Verrucomicrobiota > Verrucomicrobiia > Limisphaerales > SXTU01 > SXTU01. The sequence goes on along the minus strand of SXTU01000060.1, from coordinate 8,045 downwards.
ACCGTTGTAGGGCGGGTGAATGAGCTTCTTCATCTCATCCGTGAAGAAGGCCGGGCCGGCGAAGAAGGTGAAGAAAACCGTCGAACCAAACCACACTGCCGCCACGGTCACGCCGAAGAATCTCAGAAAGGAAAGCACACCACTATGCTAGGGAAGGCTCCCCGCCACTGCCAAGCCTCGATTCCGCCTGAGTGCCGGGGCGTATTCACGAAGCGATGGCAAAGGAATGGGGGCAAGGGAATGAATTCCTTTGCCCCCATTCCTTTGCCAACACTCCGGCGGGATCAGCGCATCGCACCGGCGTGCAAAGGGAGAAAGTTCTTAGTCAGAACTCACTCCCATGCTCAACTCGCTTGCTCTCACGATGGTTGTCCACGCTGGTGAACTGGCTTTGCCGGAGCGCCGCTACACACTCGACTGGCCAGGGATGGCTGCCTCCGCCGCCAGCGTGGCGAGCGTGATGGTGGGTGCCGTGGCCTTCTCAGCCGACTGAAACCCCTCGTAGTGCCCGCGCTCGCGCTCGCGCATCGCGTCCTCGCGCGTGGCCACGCCGCCGTTCTTGGCGGTGCGCAGTGCCTGAAGGACGTCGTGACAGGTGATTTGCTGCAAGGGCCGCGCAGGCAGGTAGGCGACTTCACCCTGCTGGCTCTGCCAGAGGCCGCCGCCCACGACACCGCCCACGAGCGCGGCCCGCCACTCCACCTTCGTGTTCGGCAGCACGGCGTAGAACACCGCGAAGCCCATGCTCAGGAGTGCTAACAGGAGGAATTGAAACAGCAGGTCCGTGATGGCTCCGACCAGCAGCGGCATGGTGAGGAGCGTCTCTTGAACGCTCTTCAGCTGCGTGCTGGAGGTCGGCCGATGACCAGGATGAACAGCACCGGCCCCAGAGTCAGCGCGGCCCAATACTGCGTGATCCGCGCGAACCAGTTGCGCCCGCGCGACACGCCCCAGATGTCGTTGAACGTGTCCTCGATGCGCGCCAGCATCATGATCGCGATGAACACCAGCATCAGCGCCGCGCTCGCGGACACCGCGCTGGTTTGCTGGTTCTCCACGAAGTTTTGGATGTCCTTCACCGTCTTGTCGGCATAGGCAGATTTCCCCGCCGAGGGCACGACCGCGCTGACGATGTAGTGGATGAAGTGGATGAAGTCCTCGATGTGCTTCTTCCCGTCGTCCCGCGCAGGAATCCGAACGCCACGCTCACCACCAGCGCCAGCATCGGCACCAGCGCCAGCAGGCTGGAATACGACAGCGCCGCCGCCCCCACCGGCACGCGGTTGCGGATGAAGCTCTTCACCGTCAGCGCCTGGAAGTGGATGAACGCCTGCGGCCTCGACAACTCGGCCTCCTCCGCCACCCCATCGCTGTGCCCGTGCCATGCGGCTTGCGCGCCGAGGAACAGCTCTTTCAGACGGGACATCGCGTCGTCAACCATGCGCACAGGCTGACCGAAAGCGGCCGGTCGCACGAGGAAAAATCCTCCACCACCCTTGCCCCGTCCACATGCCGTGAGGTGGTGCTTGAACAGCATTGCACGCGGCCAGCGGGTTCATTCCTTCGCGCTGCGCCGCCACTTTCCCGCCCAGCGCACGGCCTCGCGCATGTGCGGCAATTCCCCCTGCACCGCCTCGCGGACGCGCTCGTGCTTTTGCACATACTCCTTCAGCACTCGCAGCGCGTCCTCGCCCATCTCAGGGCCGGCGAACAACTCGCGCGGCGCGGCGGTGAAGTTCAGGCCCAGTTGCAGAATTTGCGAGTCGAGAGCGATCCCCATATCGTGATTGCTCAACAGCAGCCGTCGCTCCGGATGGCCCGCCAGTCCGCAACTGTCGAGGAACCACGTGGGCGACCCGGTCGTGTCCACATGCAAGAGCACGAGCAGCTTTTTTTCGAGGAGCCATAGCGTGTCCACCGCGTCGTCAGAGACATTGAGCGAGCGCAGCGCGCTGACGCGGCGGAGGAACGCGAGGCAAGCCTCCGAATAGGCTGCACCGGCGCCGGCTGGCAGCCCGAAGCGACGCTGCCACGCAGCAATCTGCGTCACCGGCCGGTTCAACGCCTTGGCCATGTCCCCGAGAGTGTGCATGACGAAAACGACACCGCCGCTTAGATTCCGCGTCGCCCTCTGAGCCTCGTGATCGCTCCCGAACAAACGCCGGTCCGCCCTCAGACGACCGTCAAGAAACTCGCCGGGAGGTCGCGGGAGCAGCCTTGGGCTTCTCCTTCTTGGGCTTCTTGGTTTCCTTTTTCTGACTGTTGTTGCCTTTGGCCATAATGAATTTCTGGTTGCTTTCGCCTCCAGTTACGCTGCTTCGCCTGGGCATTACAATACAAGACACGTCCGCCTGGGAAAATTGCACCGGCCCGGCCCGTGAGACGGGGCCAAGTCGGTCGGACTAGAGCCAACTTTCGCGTTGAATTGCACTTCGGCCCGCTATAACAACGAGCACCATCATTCCCGATCGGCTGCCGTGGTGGACAGCCGGGAACCGTTAAGGAAAGCGGCGGTCCGTTTCGCCACATCAAAACATGAATTTCTTCATCAAGCGTCACGGCGAGAAGCTCGGTCCATTTCCTGAGAGCGCTGTGGATGGGATGGTGGCGGCTGGAGAACTGCGCGCGGGCGACCTCGTCAGTCTTGTGGGCGAGCAGCATTGGCATCCCATAAGCCGTTTTTTGGAACAGCACTACGAACGTGTCTCCGCAGCCGCTGCAGCTGAGTCGAGCAACCCCGACGGCAAAGACGCCTCCGACCAAGGGGCCAATTTCGTGTCGTCCCCCTCCAAGACTACCTTCCTGCGGCGAAGCGCGGAGGAGACGGACGGGGCGGCGTTGAGCGAGGCCGAGCGCGACGTCATCGCGGGAGGAAGGTTCGTGGCCTACCGCTATTGCTGGGCGCTGATCGTGTCGTTCAAGGAGACCTCGCCACCGGTGCTGGTGCGCGCGGGCTCGGATGGATTCGGCGCGGCTTTGCGCTACTCGCTGATCTCGGCGCTCTTTGGCTGGTGGGGCATCCCCGGCCCCGTCTGGGCCATCTCGACCATCCGCCACAACGCACAGGGTGGGAAGGACGTGACGCTGGAGACGCTCACCCAACTGGTGGGCCAAGCGCGCGCCGCATCTGCATGCGCCCAGCATCAGTCCAGCACGCCGCCCGGTGCGCTGATGGGAAGCCTGGGAGGGATGATGGCCGCGCTTTCGCTGGCGCTGTGGCTGGGCGTGGCCTGGCTCGGCTGGGGGTTTGCCCGCGGCGACATCGGTGAGCCGCCCCCCGGCCCGGGTTCGGTGGAATTTGAGAAGGCCGACCAAAATCTCAGCCGAGCCAAGCGCAGCGCGATCTACGGCAACGCCTCGAATCTCAAGGCCATTGAACTCGCCGACAGTTTCAGCAAGGCCATGCGCGAAGCCTGCCTGGCCACGGCACGGCAGAATCCTTGGGCGGGCATGGACACCAACGCAGTGATCATCTCGACGTTCTGCGAGTTGCACCAGGACCGGGTCGTCTTCCTCGTGCAGATCGCCGGCCTGCAGAAGCTGCCGGCCACCCTGCGCAACAGTCTGGCGGACGACGCGTGGCGCAGCGCGTCCGTGGTGCTGACCGATCTGAAGGCTGGCTTCGCCGGCCTGCGCGTGGCCGTGGGACTCCGCAGCACGGCGAAGTATGACCAGGTTCTGATGGGCCGCTACGTCCGCGAGTTCGAGGTGAACAACACGGGGCTGAAGAGCCGAGCCGAGGGCGGGCGCAGCAAGGCGAAGCTCTACCCGCTCTTCGTCCCGATCGAGCAGTTGGAGTCGTGGAAGGACGAGTGACGCGGAGCGAGACGGGAACGGAGGATTGGGGTTCTGGTTTGTCACCCATGACTCCACTACTTGCCATCACCCCGCTGGCCATCAGCCCTTCAGCTTCGCCACGTAAGCGCCGTCCACGCCATCGCGGAAGGGCAGCAGCTCGCGCTCTGATTCCAACTGGAACTGCGGATGCGCCGCAAGGAACTCCTTCACCACCTCGGTGTTCTCCTCCGGCTCCAGGCTGCAAGTGCTGTAAACCAGCGTGCCGCCAGGATTGAGGTGCGCGGCAGCCAGCGCCAGCAAACGCAACTGCGTCTCGCGGAGCTTGGTGAGCTCTTCCGGCCTGAGTCTCCAGCGCAAGTCGAGGCGGCGGCGCAGCACGCCGGTGTTCGAGCACGGCGCGTCCACAAGGACCTTCTCGAATTTGCGCTGGGCCAACGCGGCCTCCGGCTGGTCGCCGAGCGCGAGCGTCTCCACGCACGTCACGCCGAGGCGCACACAGTTCTCGGTCACGAACCGCAGCCGGTCCGAGCTGGTGTCGCAGGCGACAAGCTCGCCGTCGTTCTCCATCTTCTGCGCGATGTATGCCGTCTTGCCACCGGGCGCGGCGCAGAGGTCAAGAATGCTCTCACCGGCCCACGCGTCGAGCGCCTGCACGGCGAGCAGCGTGCTGGGATCCTGCACGTAGAACCAGCCATCGCGGAAGCTGCCCATCCCCGACAGGGACGGATGCACTTTCAGGACGAAGACCTGCTCCGCGTCCGCCCATGGGCAGGGGACGAAGTCGTATTCCACATGCTCCTTGAGCCGCCAGCGCTCGATGAGCTGGGCCGGGCTGGTCTTGAGCGTGTTGACGCGCGCGCAGGTGGGCGGCGCGGTGTTGTTCCACTCCAGAAGCCGGCGCGTGTCGTCCGCACCCCAGCGCTCGGTCCATTTCTGCACAAGCCATTCAGGATGCGAATAGCCGGTGGCCGGAAGTGCGGTCTTCAACTCGGTGAGCGACTGCCTCACCCCGGCACGCTCGCGATCGCACCGGCGGAGGATGGCGTTGATGAAGTTCGACTGGGTGACAAAGCCGAGACGTTTCGCGATCTCCACCGTCTCGTAGCACGCGGCGTGCGGCGGGATGCGGTCGAGGAAGAAGAGCTGGTAAAGGCCGAGCCGGAGGAAGACCTGCACTTGAGGAATTTGCGGGCGATCCTCGGTGTTGCGGGCGACCAGCCAGTCGAGCGTGCCCTGCCAGCGCACGCAGCCATAGACCATTTCCTGCGCGAGACGGCGGTCGTCCGCTCGCATCTTCGTCGTGGCGACCGCCTCCTCGAAGATATCCTCGACGAAGGCGTTTCCCTGCAAACGGCGCAGCAGGACGCGGACGGCCAGCTCGCGTGCGGCTGAAAGCGGTCCGACCTCCTCGGGGCGGGGTTGCGGCGCGGAGGATTGGTCAGCCCTTGCCCCTTCCGAGCGGATCACGCGGCGCTCCAAGTGCGGCGCGCCGCGCTCCGGCGTGCGACGGTAGCCCTCATTCGGGCGGTCCTGCCAAGGGCGGCCCTCGTCGTGCCGCCGGTCATCCTCGCGGCGCGGCGCGAACGCGGCAGGTCTAGGTGAAACGGGGCGCTCGTCACGCCGGAAACTTTCGCGGGGCGACCGGTTGTCTCCTCGCTCGTCACGCCGGTCAAATGACGGTCCGCGATTGAAAGGGCGCTCGCTCTGGCCTTCATGCCGGTCATCTCGGCGCGCAGGCCCGCGCTGATAGTCATCCCGTCGTTCCCCGGAGTTGAAGTTGCGGCGGAAGCCGGAGGAGGCGCCCAGTTGCTCGCGTCCTTCGCTCGTTCGCATCGGATTGCCGCGCTCACGTGAGTCGTCCCGCCCACCGCTGTAAGGCCGGGGCCGCTCATCGCGAGCCGCGAAGCCCCGCGATCCCGCTGACGACGGGATGCGTTGCGGGCGCTCGCTGGAGGGCATCTGACGCGGCGGTCGTGAATCCTCCCGCTCGTCGCGCGCTTCGCGGGCGGGGGGCTTGGCCTTGCGTCGCTTGACGAACGGCTCGTAAAACTTTCCCGCGTGCGGGCCTGGCTCATCCGCCACCGGCGGGGCCGCTTCCTCGCCTCGTTCCTCACCGCGCTCCGCGCGCAATGGAGGGCTGGGAAAATCATCCCCCTCCGCCCGGCGCGCCTTCCACGGGCGCAGCCCGGGACCTCCGGCTGGACGCGCCTCCGGTTCGCCGCCATGCGGCGGGCCGAAACCGCCGGCCGGTTTGCCGTGGGGTTTTCCAAATGGCTTCGCGCCAGGCTTGCTGAACGGCTTCGGGAATGCGCGGCTTTCCCCTTCGCCGGACATTTTTCTTGGTTTTAATCTCTGCACGAAGTAAGAATGACGGACATTTCGCACAGCGCGAGTTTTTTGAAACTATGAGAGAAGAACTGGAAAAGCTGGCCGTCGCGGGAAAGATTGGCAGCAAACACATCGAACCCCTGCTGACGCTGACGCAGAGCGGCTATTGCTCGCACAAGAGCTGGGGGTTCGGGCGCATCACCACGGTGGACACCGTCTTCTGCCAGTTCACGATTGATTTCGTGGGGCGCCCCGGCCACAAGATGGATCTCTCCTTCGCTGCTGACTCGCTGAAGTCCATCCCCGCCGACCACATCCTCGCCAAGAAGCGTGACGGTCTGGCCGGCCTCCGCCAGATGGCCGCTCGCGACCATCTCGGCCTCATCAAGCTCGTTCTCAACAGCTACGGCGGAAAAGCCACGCTCGACCAAATCCAGAAGGACCTCGTCCCCGAGGTCATCACCGAGGACTGGAAGAAATGGCTCGAGGTCGCCAAGCGCGAGATGAAGAAGGACGGGCACTTCATCGTGCCGCTCAAGAAGACCGACCCCATCGTCTACCAGACCCACGAGACCACGATCCAGAAGCGCGTGATGGACAAGTTCAAGGCCGCCAAGGGCCTCAAGGCCCGCCTCGTCGAGGCCTCCGAACTGCTCAAGAACGTGGACGACCTCGACAACAAGGCCGCGACCGTGGCCGAGGCCATCGCCACGCTCAACACCGAGATCACCAGCCACCAGCGCACCCAGCCCGCGCTCGCGCTTGAGGCCGTCCTGCTCCGCGACGACCTCCGCAAGGCCGCCGGCCTCGAAGCGACCGAGGGTGAACTCACCGAGAACGCGCTCTGGAACCAGGGCCTCAAGCTCGGCCAGTTGCTCGACGGCATGCCGGCCGCCAAGCACCGCCGCGCCCTCGACTGCTTCAAGGAAGCCGCCCCGACCCTCTGGCACGAGGCCGTCATCGGCACCATCAACAACGTCCCCGCCAAGCTCGCCGGCGAATGCGCCGCGATGCTCATGGAGAACGGCAAGCTCGACCTCCTGCGTGAGACGCTCGCCCGCCTCATCAGCCAGCACCAGGCCAGCAGCGACCTCCTCCTCTGGCTCGCCAAGGAACGCTCCGACACCTTCGCCGACATCCTCGGGCCGGAAGTTTTCCGCGCGATGGTCTCCGCCATCGAACGCGACATCTTCAACGAGAAGAAGTCCAACAAGCTCCGCGACTTCATCCTCGCTGATCACGACCTGCTGCCCGAGCTGATTTCCTCCGCCGACATCGAGGTCGTGAAAGACCTCACCCGCTCGCTTCAGCTCTCGCCGAGCTTTGATGACATGGACCGCCGCTCGCTTCTCGCGCGCATCGTCAAGGTCTTCCCCATCGTCAAGGAACTCATCACTGGCGAGGCCACCAAGCAGGACCACAGCATCATCGTCTCTTGGGAAAGCCTCGAACGCCGCCGCGCCGAATACGACGACCTCTGCAAGAAGCGCATCCCGGCCAACTCGAAAGACATCGCCCTCGCCCGCAGCTACGGCGACCTCCGCGAGAACCACGAATACAAGGCCGCGAAGGAGATGCAGAAGGTCCTCATGCGCCGCAAGAGCGAGCTGGAGATCCAGCTCAATCGCGCGCGCGGGACCGACTTCTCCGACGTGCGCACCGACGTGGTGAGCATCGGCACCAAGGTCAACGTCCACGACCTCAACAACGAGAAGCCCGTCACCTTCAAGATTTGCGGCGCGTGGGACTCCGACCCGGACAACGGCGTCATCGCCTATCTCAGCCCCATCGGCCAGGCCTTGCTGAACCACCCCGTCGGCGACGAGGTCGAGTTCGAGCTGCACAACGCGAAGCACAAGTTCCGCATTGATGCCATCGAGGCCCTCCCGCCCTCCGCCAAGCCGGCGGAACCGGCTGAG
>SXTU01000059.1 GCA_005791875.1 Verrucomicrobiales bacterium | reverse complement strand
CCAGTCGCCAGATGCACTGCACGAGCAACCGCTCGACTCGCCATGTCTTCCAACGCCCCCGGGACTTTTCCCCATCTGTGTTTCATCTGAGTAAATCTGTGGCCAAAACGACATGACCCTTTCCAACCTCTGCATCGTCCTGGGCCTCGGTGTCGCTGTGCCGCAGCTCTACGGGTTGGGCAACCCCGCCGGCTTCCGTGACGCACTGCGCAAGTTCCCGCGCCACACCCGCATCGGCTACGTGCTGATAACCATCGCGACCGCATGGTTTCTCTGGCACCTGAAGCAGGAGAACATTGCCGACTTCGCGGCTTTCAAGCCAATGATGTATGCCGGATTCACCGCCCTGGGGCTGGGCACGTGCATCTTTCTGAAGGACTTCCTCGCCGTGCGCGGCCTCGCGCTGGTGCTGATGCTCCTCGCCAAGCTCGTGCTCGACACGCAGCGGCTGCACGACTCGAACTGGCGCTGGGTGCTGGGCGTGCTGGCCTACGCGTGGATCGTCGCCGGCATCTGGTTCACCGTCTCGCCGTGGCGCTGCCGCGACATCATCGAGTGGATGACCGCCTCGGAAACGCGGGTAAAGGTCGTCTGCGCACTGCGTCTCGCGCTCGCCGTGCTCGTGGCGGGACTGGGGGCAACGGTGTTTCGGACGGGTGGCTGAAAGCGCACTACTTCGTCGCCACCGGTGCCGGCCCGCTCCGCACGCAACGGAAGCCAGTGTGGTTCAAGCCCGTGTCCGGGGAAGTCTTCATCCGCATCGCGGGCCGGTAACCCCAGCAATACGCTTCGGTGCAAAGATACGAGCCGCCGCGCGTGATGCGCTTCCAGACGCCGGGTTCGTTCGGATCGTAGCTCTCCTGTGGACCTTGGGGATTTTGCTTCGGACTCTTCGCGTAGTAGTCCGGCATATACCAGTCGGAGGTCCACTCCCACACGTTGCCCGCCATGTCGTAGAGGCCATAGCCGTTCGGGGCAAAGCTGCCCACGGGCGACTGGAGCTTGAATCCATCCTGCAACGTGTTGCCGTTCGGGAACGACCCTTGCCAGATGTTCGCGAGCCATTTGCCGTCGGGCGTCTTCTCGTTGCCCCAGTTGTAAGTCTGCTTCTCCTTGCCGCCGCGCGAGGCGAACTCCCACTCCGCCTCTGTCGCCAGACGCTTGCCCGCCCACTTCGCGTAGGCCATCGCGTCGAACCACGCCACCTGCACGACCGGATGCTTCTCGCGGCCCTTGATGTTTGTGTCCGGGCCTTCGGGATGCCGCCAGTTCGCCCCCGGCACGTAGCGCCACCACGCCATGTGATTGTGCAACGGAACCTCACCGGGCGGCGGCGTGAAGACGATTGAGCCAGGCACCAGCGCCTCGGGCGGGGCGTCCGGGAAATCTTCCTGCCTGGGCTTGCGCTCGGCGATGGTCACATAGCCCGTGGCCTTCACGAACTTCTCGAACTCCTCGTTCGTGACCTCGTAGGTGTCCATCCAGAATCCGTCCACGGTGACTTCGTGAATGGGCTTCTCGTCCGGTTGGCCTTCTTCTGATCCCATGTGAAACGTGCCGCCGGGAACCCACTTCATCCCATTCGTCCACGAGCGATCGTTCGGGTTCGAGACGGCGACGGACACCTGCTGGTCCTTCGTCGTGGGCACCGAGTGGCCCATGCCCTTGGGCGCGTCGTTGCGGCGCGCGTAATCCTTCCCCGCCTTCTTTTCCAGCATCGGCGAGACGAACCAGACCAGCCCGACAACCACGACGAGCGCGACGATGAACTTCCACGGGCTGACGTGATGGGGCTTTGGTTCAGGCTGTTTGCTCATGCTCGGTGCAATTCAGTGTTCAGTGTTCAGTGCTCAGTAATCAGTAATCAGTAATCAGTCCCGAGCCATCGCCGACCGACTGCCCCACTAAACACTGAACGCCGATGACTGAAAACTGAATACTCTCCCGCCCTACTTCCCTCCGTGCCGCTCCGCCAGCTTCCGAGCCCCCGCCCGAACCGCCTCCACCAACTCACGCGGCTCCACCGCCACCGCCCGCCCTGCCCACGCCAGCACCCAGCGCTCGACCTCCACGAGGCTCGACAGCTTCATCCGCAGCTCCAGCCCGCCGTCCGGCAGCTCGGTGGATTTCTGCGACGCGTGCCAGCGCTTCTCGCGGATGTAGTCCGCGATGGAGGCATCGAACCGGAGGCAAACCTCGAACTCCCCCTCCGCCGAATGCACGCCGAAGCTGTCGCGCAACCGCTTCTCCAGCGAAAACTTCTGCGGCCGCGCGAAAGTCTTGCCCGTCTCCTTCACCTCCGTGATGCGCGCCGGCGCGAACGTCCGCACGTCCTTGCGCCCATGATCGTAGGCGAAGAGGAACCATTCACCGTTGATGTTCGCGAGGTGATACGGGTCCACGACGCGGCGGTCGGGCGCGGCTTGGCCGGGCTTGCGATAGGCGAGTTCGAGCTGACGTCGCGCAGCGGTGGCCTTCGCCAGCGTGTCGAACACGCCGAGGTTCAGCACCGGCTCCGCCGTCGTGCGGAACGAGATTGTCTGCTCCACGTCCGCGAGGTTCAGCGAGATCGTGTCGGGCAACGCCTGCTCCATCTTCTTGATCGCCGAGAGCAGCGGCTTCTCGAAGCTCGTGCCGCGATACTGCTGGAGCGCCTTCTCCGCCACGATCAACGCAAACAGTTCGCCCTCCGTAATCTGAAACGTCGGAAATGCACTGACTTCTTCCGTATAGCCGTAGCCGTTGCGCTGCTTGTCGAACTCGATGGGCAAGGCCAACCGGTCGCGCATGAACTCCACGTCGCGGTAAATGGTCTTGGTCGTGACCTCGAGGTCCGCCGCGAGCGTTTTCGCGTTCGGGAAACCTCCAGCGTGCAGTGCCTGGTGGATGCGCTGCATCCGCTCCAACGGCGGGCGGGAGTGCATCCCCGTGTCTGGCTTGGCCTTCACCTTCATGCGCGCTGACTATGTGAACACCGGAGCGGAAGACAACCGCTCAATTCACCACGTTCTGCGGCGTGCCGGAGAGAAACGCCTTCACGTTCGCAACGGTGGTGTCCAGCAATCGCGCGCGAGCGGCCTTCGCGGCCCAAGCCTGATGCGGCGTGATGAGACAGTTCTTCGCGGAGAGCAGCGGGTTGTCAGCCTTGGGCGGCTCGGTTGAGAGCACGTCCAGCGCAGCGGCGGCGATGCGTCCGCGGTTCAGCGCGGCAGCCACAGCAGCCTCGTCGAGCAACGGTCCACGACTGGAGTTGAGCAGGAAGGCCGTGGGTTTCATCAAGGCGAGCCGCTCCGCGTTCACGAGGTTCTTCGTGTCCGGTGTCAGCGGGCAATGCAGGCTCACCACGTCCGCGCGGCGGAAGAGCGTGTCCATGTCCACGAACTCGACGCCGTCCTTCGGTGTCTTCGGTGTGCGGCTGGCGGCGATGACCTTCATGCCCATCGCCCGCGCGATGTCCGCCGTTGCCTGCCCGATGCGGCCCCAGCCCACGACACCGAAGGTCAGCCCGTCCAGCTCCAGCAGCGGGAAGCGCGAGTAGCACCAGTCCGCCGACTTCACCCAGTCGCCCGCGCGCACCGAATCCGCGTGCGCGCCGACGTGATGACAAAGCTCGAGCAGCAGCGCGATGGTGAACTGCGCGACCGCGCGCGTGCCGTAAAGCGGGACGTTGCTCACCGGAATGCCACGCTCCTTGGCGGCGACGGCGTCCACGATGTTGAAGCCCGTGGCCGTGACCGAGATCAAGCGCAGCTTCGGCAGCGCGGCGATGACCTCGCGCGGCACGAGCGCCTTGTTCGTGACGATGATCTCCCCGTCCGCACAGCGCGCGGCGACCTCAGCCGGAGGCGTGCGGTCATGAAGCGCGACATCGCCCAGCGCCTTGAGCGCATCCCAGCTTAAATCACCGGGGTTGAGCGTGTGGCCATCGAGGACAACGATTTTCATGCGCGGATGGTAGAGCGGAGACTCCTGTCCGCTGTCAGGGCTGATTCGAGGGGGACAAGAGTGTCCCAGTTACTTGGCCACGCGAACCTTCACGTTTCGGAACCAGCACTCGTCGTTGTGATCGGTGAGCAGGATATGCCCCGTCACCTTCGTGCCGAAGTCGCCGATTTTGCTGAACTTGCTCTTCGCGACCGCCGCCTTCACCGCGTCGCTGCCCAACTCGTATTCGAGCACCTTCGCGCCGTTGAGCCAGTGCTGGACCGTGTTGCCCTTCACGACCACGCGCGAGGCGTTCCACTCGCCGACGGGCTTGGTGGGCTTGTCCTTCGCGGGCGGCAGCACGTCGTAGAAGGACGCGGTCTGCCGGTGCGCGCCGACCTTTCCATCGGGATGGCCGTCGTCGTCGAGCATCTGATACTCGTGGCCCAGCGCGCCCTTGCGGGCCTCGGTGATGAAATACTTCAAGCCGTTGTTGCCGTTCTTGGCGATGCGCCACTCCCATGACAACTCCCAGTCAGCCGCGGCGGGGATGGGCTGCTCCGTCATCATGTCGCCGCCACCGATCTTCGCCTGCTTCTTGAGCAGACCGTCCTCGACGATCCAACCCGCGCCGATCTTGCCGCCCTCCTTGTAAGTGCGCCAGCCAGCCAGTGACTTGCCGTCGAAGAGCAGCTTCCAGCCGTCCTTCTGCTCGGCGGCGGTGAGGGTGTTGATCTCGGCAGCGCTGGTGATGGCCGCGAAGGAGACCAGAGCGAGGAATGAGGTGAGTGCTTTCATGGAAATGAGATTGGTTGCGTCACCAGAGATCAAAGCTTCCGCACCCGGATGTTGCGAATCCAAAACTCCTGCCCGTGGTGCTGGAATACGATGTGGCCCTCCGGCTCGGCCATGAAGCGCGGCTTGTCCTTGAACTTGCTCTTCGCCGCGAGCGCCTTCACCTCGTCGCTGCCCCAGGTGTATTCCACGATCTTCGCGCCGTTGAGCCAGTGCTCCACCTTGTTGTCCTTGAAGACGATCTTCGCCGCGTTGAACTCGCCCACCGGCTTGAGCTTCCGCTTGTCGTTCGGCGCATAGAGGCCATAGAGCGCGCCGGCGGAGGTCAACGGATTCTTGCCATCGGGATGCTTGTCGTCGTCGAGGATTTGCATCTCCGGGCCGGTGAACCACGCGGGGCCTTTGTCCAGTTCAGCCACGCGATACATCACGCCGCTATTGCCGCCGGGCGCGACCTTCCACTCCAGCTCCAGTTCGAAGTCCTTGAACTTTTCGGTGGTGATCAGGTCCGTGACCTGCCCGCCAGCTTCCTTCGGCACGGTCTTGAGCGCGCCGTTGTCGAGAATCCAGCCCTTCGACGGGAAGCCCTCGCCCTTGAAGGCGCGCAGACCCTTGGTTTCCTTGCCGTCGAAGAGCACCTGCCACTCGCCGGGCTTGTCAGCGGCGGGGGCAAGGGTGGCGGCGAAGGCGAAGGCGGCGGTTAGAACAGAGGCGAGGGGTTTGTTCATGTTGGCGGGCAGTTGGACGTTTGCGTGGCGCGTAAGGTGACAAGTCGAGGACGCGCGGGACAAGCAGATTCCAGCAACGGAGTTGCGTAAGGGAGTAGCCCACGGCGTGAGCCGTGGGATCGGCGGACGACGATCACAAGCCCCAGAGGGGCGACAGGAACATTCGCTCACCGGCGAGTCCTCCGGCCATTCTGCCGCCGCTCTGCGGCTTGCCTCATCCGGCTGCCAAACCCACGGCTCGCGCCGTGGGCTACTATCTATCGCAACTCCGTTGCTATACCGAAGTCGGCCAAGCGGTGCGGGGTCATCACACGGCCTACGACGCTGCGTGCTACGAGACTCCTCACGTCGTCTCCTACGCGGGCAGGTTAAAACCGCGCCAGCGCTTCCAGCTCCTTCACGCGCGCGTCAATCGCCTTTCGCGTCGCCTTCGTGGTGGCGACGACGCCGAAGCCTTCGCAGCAGAACGACGCGGTCACGGTGCCGTGGATGATCGCACGGCGGAGATTCTTCTCGATGTCCCCCTTCGCGCTGGCGAGATAGCCGATCATGCCGCCGACGAACGAGTCGCCTGCACCCGTCGGGTCCACGACCTTCTTGAGTGGATACGCCGGGGCGATGAAGAAGCCGTTCGGGCCGGACAACACCGCGCCGTGGGAACCCTTCTTGATGATGACGTATTTGGGTCCGAGCTTGTGAATCTTCTTCACGGCGGTGAAGACGTTGTCCTCCTTGGTGAGCTGGGAAGCCTCGCTCTCGTTCAGCACGAAGGCATCCACGCGCTTCAGCAGGCGCAGCAGGTCGGGCAGCATGATGTTCATCCACAGGTCCATCGTGTCGGCGACGACGAACTTGGGCCGGCTCAACTGGTCAAGCACCGCGTGCTGGATGGGCGGCGCGATGTTCGCCAGCAGCACGTAGGGCGTGGTCTCGTAATCCCCCGGCAGCTTGGGCGACCAGTGCTCGATGACCCCGAGCACGGTGTTGAGCGTGCGACGGTTGTTCATGTTCACCTCGTATTCGCCCGACCAATGGAACGTCTGGCCGTCCTTCACGCGTTCGAGGCCGACGAGTTCAATGCCGTGCTTCTGGTAGAGCTTGATGTATTTCGCCGGGAAATCCCCGCCCACCACGCCGAGCAGCTTGGTCGGCGCGAAGTAACTCGCCGCGATGGCCGCGTGGCTGGCGGAGCCGCCGAGCAGGCGCGGGTTCTCCGCGTTGGGGGTCTTGATGGAATCGAGGGCCGTGGTGCCGACTACGAGAACGCTCATGCAGTGTGGTTAGAATTCAGTTCGTTGCGGCGCGGACGCTACCGGCAACGGCCCGGCGGGGCAAGCGGCTTGAAGCTTTCCCTCCTTACCAGGTCATCGCAGATCCCACCGACCAAGTGCCGATTAACGACCCGAAGCTCAACGACAGCCGCGCCCGCGCTACAGCCCATGGTTAGGCGTTTCGGTTGACTGGAAAGAGGCGCTCACACGGCTGGTCGCCAAGAGCCGGGTGGAAACTGGCCTTGCCCCGATTTGGTGGACAGGCGGCGGGGGAGTGCGCGGCTGACTTGTGGAGGGACGTGGGCTAGCACGAAGTTTTGAAAACGGACTTGCGCATTTCTGTAAAGGATTTCGACCGGGGCAAAAACCTCAAGTTGCTGCTTACTCGCGCACTGTTCCATCCCCAACAGTATTGGGTGCGGATGAACGGCGCGCCGTGGCCGCAGTCCGGCCAACCGGTCTCCCTCACGCGGGTGCTCAAGGCAGTGCGTGGGAACAGACTGTCGGCGGGCGCATTCCACGGGGCACATGCAACCTTGCGCCATCCCCTGCCCTCTCCTTAAATCTCCGCGTGCCGACCAAAGTCATCGCCGTGGCGAACCAGAAGGGTGGCGTGGGCAAGACCACCACCGCCGTCAACCTCGCCGCCTGTCTTGCCAGCCTCGGCCAGCGCGTGCTGCTCGTGGACATTGATCCGCAGGCCAACGCCACCAGCGGCGTGGGCATCGAGAAGATCGAGGGCGCGAGCAGCTACCGCGCGTTGCTCGGCGAGGACACGTTGACGCATCGCATCAAGAAGACCGCGTTCGATCGGCTGGAGCTGGTGCCGAGCGAGGTGGACTTGTGCGGCGCGGAGGTCGAACTCGCGCGGCTGGAGAATCATTTGCAGCGGCTCACGCTCGCCTTGAAGCCGGTGCGCGATGCGGGCAAGCACGACCTCATCGTGATTGATTGCGCGCCGTCGCTGGGGATTCTCACGCTCAATGCCTTCGCCGCCGCCGACTCGCTGCTGGTGCCGCTCCAGTGCGAGTATTACGCGCTGGAGGGCATCTCGATGATCCATCGCGTGCTCGGGCAGGTGCGCGACTCCGGCGTGAACGCGCAGCTGGAACTGCTGGGCGTGGTGATGACGATGTTCGACGGGCGCACGCGGCTCTCGCAGCAGGTGGTCAGCGAGGTCCGCGAGCATTTCGGCGAGAAGGTCTTCGGGACGGTCATCCCGCGCACGACGCGCCTCGCGGAGGCGCCGAGCCACGGGCAGCCCATCATCCACTACGACAAATACAGCGCCGGCGCGTCCGCCTACGAGGTGCTCGCGCAGGAAGTGCTGGAGCGGCTTCAGCCCCTTTCCCAAGCGCCCGCAGCGGTTCCCGGCATTTGACAGCTTGCCGCTCGCCGGTATAGTCCGCGCCCTTTGGCATGAACAAGAACCCTCATGTGGCAGTGGTCGGCGCGACCGGTGCGGTCGGCGTCGAGATGATCAAGACGCTCGAACAGCGGAACTTCCCCGTGGGCAGGCTCACGCTGCTCGCCTCCGCGCGGTCCGTCGGCAAGACGCTCAAGTTTCGCGGGCAGGACATCGCGATCACCGAGCTGACGAAGGATTCGTTCAAGGGCGTTGACATCGCGCTCTTCAGCGCCGGTGGCAGCATCTCGAAGGAGTTCGCGCCCATCGCGGTGAAGGCCGGTTGCGTGGTCGTGGACAACTCCAGCGTTTTCCGTCAGGACCCGACCGTCCCGCTCGTCGTGCCGGAGATCAACGCCGCCGACTGCGCGAAGCACCAGGGCATCATCGCCAATCCGAACTGCACCACGGCCATCACGCTGATGGCGCTCTACCCGCTGCATCAGGCCTTCGGTGTCACGCGCATCTTCGCATCGTCCTACCAGGCCGTGTCCGGCACGGGCGCGAAGGCCATTGAGGAGCTGGAGCGGCAGGTTGGGGAAATCGTCGCCGGGAAGCCCGTGACGAAGGAAGTTTATCCGCACCAGATCGCCTTCAACGTCTTGCCACACGTGGACTCGTTCCTCGACACCGGCTACACGAAGGAAGAGATGAAGATGGAGAACGAGGGCCGCAAGATCATGCATCACCCGAAGTTCCGCGCAAGCGTCACCTGCGTGCGCGTGCCGGTGTATCGTGCGCATTCGGTGGCGGTCAGTGCCGAGTTCGAGAAGCCGGTGACAGTCGACGCCGCGCGTGCCGTGCTGAAGAAAGCGCCCGGCCTTGACGTTGTGGATGATCCGGCTACCAAGGTCTATCCGATGCCGCTTTTCACCGCCGAGAAATACAACTGCGCCGTCGGCCGCCTCCGCATGGATTGCGCGCTGGAGAACGGCCT
>SXTU01000058.1 GCA_005791875.1 Verrucomicrobiales bacterium | reverse complement strand
GTCGGCGTCGTGCTCGCCTGTAACAACTACGAGGTGATTGACATGGGCGTGATGGTGCCGTGCCAAAAAATTCTCGACCGCGCGGTGGCGGAGAAGGCCGACCTCGTCGGCTTGAGCGGCCTCATCACGCCCTCGCTTGACGAGATGCAGCACGTCGCCCGCGAGATGGAGCGGCTCGGCTTCAAGCTGCCGCTGCTCATCGGCGGCGCGACCACGAGCAAGGCGCACACGGCCATCAAGATCGCGCCGCATTACAGCCACCCAGTCGTCCATGTGCTCGATGCGAGCCGCGCCGTGCCCGTGACGACGAGCCTCTTGAGCAAGGATGGCAAAGCGGCCTTCGTGAAGGCGCACCGCGAGGAATACGAAGCCGTCCGCACGCAATATTCCGCCAAGCAGGTGGTGCTGCTCCCACTTGCCGCCGCCCGCGCCAATGCGCCGAAGCTCAAGTTCGAGGATCTGCCGAAACCGGAGTTCACTGGCGGGCGCGTGCTCGAACAGCCGTCGCTGGAAACCATCGCGCGGTTCATTGACTGGACGCCTTTCTTCCACACGTGGGAATTGCGCGGCGTCTATCCGGCCATCCTAAATCACGAGCGGCACGGTGAGGAAGCGCGCAAACTTTTCGCCGACGCGCAGGATCTGCTGGCGAAAGTCATCCGCGAGAAGCTGCTCACGCCGCGTTGCGTTTACGGGCTGTTCCCTGCGAACCGCGTCGGCGACGACGTGGAGATTTACACCGACGAATCGCGCCAGACCGTTCGCACCACGTTCCATTTCCTGCGTCAGCAGGTGGAGAAAACCGACGGTTCACCGAACTGGTGCCTCGCCGATTTCATCGCGCCGAAGGGCCAACCCGATTACCTCGGCGGCTTCGCCGTCACAGCGGGCGCGGAAACCAAGTCGCTCGCGGACGCCTACAAAGCGGCCCACGATGATTACAGCGCCATCATGATCGAGGCCATCGCCGACCGGCTTGCGGAGGCCTTCGCCGAGTTCATGCACAAGCGCACGCGCGACGAGTGGGGCTTCGGCAGGAACGAGAATCTCACCAGCGAACAACTCATCCACGAGGAATACCGCGGCATCCGGCCCGCGCCCGGCTATCCCGCGTGTCCCGACCACACCGAGAAAGGCATTCTCTGGTCGCTGCTGGATGTGGAGAAGAACGCCGGGATCACGCTCACGGAAAGCTTCGCCATGTGGCCCGGCGCGAGCGTGAGCGGCTTCTACTTTGGACACCCGGATTCGAAATACTTCGCCGTCGGCAAGCTCGACCGCGACCAGATAGCCGACCTCGCGGAGCGCAAATCCATGCCGCTGGCTGAAGCAGAACGCTGGCTGGGGCCGTGGCTGAATTACGAGCCCGCCGCGGAGTAGTGGAAGGCGGACGCCCACGTCCGCGCTCCCAGCGGTCCTTGAACTTCTGCTCCATCTGTTTGTCCAATTGCCAGTCCGCTGGGCTTCCGATACGGTGCGCCCTCGCCGGACAACTGGCACTTACACATGGCACAAGTCTTCGAGTGGATTTACGTCGTTTTCGCCGTCCTGTTGCTCTTCGGGGCGGCCATCGCCATCCATGAGTGGGGGCACTACTGGGTGGCGCTCAAACGCGGGCTGAAGGTCGAGGCTTTCGCCATTGGCTTTGGGCCGAAAATCTGGGGCTGGACCAAGGACGGCATCGAATACTCCATCCGCTGGATTCCCGCCGGCGGCTACGTGAAGCTCCCGCAAATGCTCACCTCGGAGGCGCTTGAGGGAGAGCAAAAGGGCGAACCGCTCCCGCCCGTTTCGCCTTGGTCGAAGATTCTCGTGGCAGTGGCCGGGCCGTTCATGAACTTCGTCTTCGCCTGTGCCATCGCGACGTTCATCTATTTCGTCGGCCTGCCCGTGCCGGTGAATCCTTCCGTCATCGGCCATGTCGCGCCAGACTCAGAGGAACACAAGCTCGGCATCCAGCAGGGCGACCGCATCGTCTCCGTGTATGGCCAAGCGGTGAAGTCATGGTCGGAGGTTTTCGAAGCAACGATTCTTGCACCTACGAACGTCCTGCCCGTCATCATCGAGCGGGCGGGCGAGCGCAAGACCTACCACCTCACCGCCAACGCCGACAACGCGCTCAAGCTCAAGATGCTCAACCTCGACTCCGAGGAGAAGGTCGTCGTCGGCGACATCTCCAAGGACAGCCCCGCCGCCGAGGCGAAGGTCATGGCCGGCGATGTCATCCTCGGCTTCGCGGGCGTGCCGGTCGTGGGCAAGTCGCAGTTAATTGACTTGGTTGGCAAGCAGGGCGGCAAGGCGGCGGAACTCATCGTCGAGCGCGCCGGCAAGCGCGAGGTGCTCACCATCACCCCGCGCGTCCTCGACGCCGGCGCGAAGAAAGCCCGCATCGGCATCATGTTCGCGAACACGCCTACGCGCTACGAAGTGCAGAAGCCCGGCCCGCTGCCGTGGGTGCAGCTTCAGGAAGTCTGGGACCGCACCTGGCGCACGCTCAACGCCCTCTTCCACTCGAAGGAGACCGGCGTGGGCATCGAAGACCTCAGCGGCCCGCCCGGCATCCTCGCGATGCTCGCCGTGAACGTGAAGACCGACTACCGGCTCGCGTTGAGCTTCATGGTGCTGCTCAACATCAACCTCGCCATCCTGAACCTCTTCCCGATTCCCGTGCTGGACGGCGGGCACATCATGATGTCCGTCTACGAGAAGCTGCGCGGCAAGCCCATCAGCGTGAAGCTCCAAGAATACGCGACCACCGCCTTCGCCGTCGTGCTGCTCACCTTCATGGCCTACGTCTCATTCAACGACGTGTGGAAGCGCTCGGGGCTTTTCAAGTCCATGTTCGACCAGAAAAGCCAAGTGGAGTCGGCTCCCACGCCGATGCCTGCACCAGCACCTGCGAAGTAACGATGCGGAGCAGGATTAAGATAAGGATTACGAGTAGGAGCAGGATGCTAGCACTGCCGGTTCTTGCTCTTACTCTTAATCCAGCTCCCTGATTTTTAGCCCATGCGCTACTGCGATTCTCCTTACCTCTTCCACCGCCGCGTCTCCCGCGAAGTCACCGTCGGCAACCCCGCGCGCGGCGGCGTCATCATGGGCGGCAACCACCCCGTCGTCCGCCAGTCCATGCTCACCTGCGATACGATGGACACCGCCGAGTCCGTCAAGCAGACGCTCGAACTTGTCGCCGTCGGCTGCCAGATTGTGCGCATCACCGCACCCACGGTGAAGGACGCGGCGAACTTGAAGAACATCGTCGCCGAGCTGCACGCGCGCGGCTGCTTCGTGCCCATCGTCGCCGACATCCACTTCAAGCCCGACGCCGCGATGGAGGCCGCCAACTGGGTCGAGATGGTCCGCATCAACCCCGGCAACTACGCCGACTCCAAGAAATTCGCCGTCAAGGAATACACCGACGATGCCTACACCGCCGAGCTGGGCCGCATCGAGGAGAAGTTCACCCCGCTCGTGCTGAAGATGAAGGAGCTGAAGCGCGCCCTGCGCATCGGCACCAACCACGGCTCGCTCTCCGACCGCATCATGAACCGCTACGGCGACACGCCGCTGGGCATGGTCGAGAGCGCGCTGGAGTTCGCCCGCATCTGCCGCAAGCACGATTTCCACAACTTCAAGTTCTCGATGAAGTCGAGCAATCCGAAGGTGATGATCGAGTGCTACCGGCTGCTCACCGCGCGCCTCGCGCAGGAAGGGCCGGACTGGAACTACCCGCTCCACCTCGGCGTTACCGAGGCCGGGGAGGGCGAGGACGGCCGCATCAAGTCCGCCATCGGCATCGGCTCGCTCCTCTGCGACGGGCTGGGTGACACCATCCGCGTCAGCCTCACCGAGGACAGCCCGCGCGAAATCGAGGTTTGCAACGACCTGCTCGCGCAGATTCCGAAGCTGACCAATTCAACTTTCAACCTTCAACTTTCAACCTTTCCGTTCGACCCCTTCCACTTCGAGCGCCGTGCCACGCCCGAAATCGAACTCAGCGACACCTCCAAATGCGGCGGCGAGCAAACCGTCCGCGTTGTCGTCACCCGCGCGACATTCGACAAGGTCGCGCCGAAGATTCGCCCCAAGGACGACGTGAAGCCCGAGGGCATCTACGAAGACCTGAACCTCCTCGAACTCGACCCGACGCAAGACCTCCGCATCGAGGACATCCACTGCGACACCCAGCTTGTGACCGTGAAGGACGGCGTGAACCTCCCGCCCATCACCGCCTTCCGCCTGCTCGTCGCGCAGCTCAACAAGCTGGGCCGCCGCAACCCGATTCTGCTGAAGGATTGCTTGAGCTTTGAAACGTCCGTTCTGGACCCCAAGATTGCCCTCCTCCGTGCCGCTGTGAACATCGGCTCCCTCCTCGCCGACGGCATTGGTGACGCCATTCTCATTCGCGGCGAGAGTGGTGCGGGCATGAGCCTGCGCCTCGCCTACAACATCCTCCAGGCCGCCGGCTGCCGCAGCTTCAAGACCGATTACGTGGCCTGCCCGAGCTGCGGTCGCACGCTCTTCAACCTCCAGACCGTCACCGCGCGCATCAAGACGCGCACCGAGCACCTCAAGGGCGTGAAGATCGCCATCATGGGCTGCATCGTGAACGGCCCCGGCGAGATGGCCGACGCCGACTTCGGCTACGTGGGCGGCGCGCCCGGCAAGATCAACCTCTACGTCGGCAAGACCCCCATCAAGTTCAACATCCCCGAAGCCGACGCCGTGGACCGCCTCGTGGACCTCATCAAGGAACACAACAAGTGGGTGGAGCCGGAGGTTCAGCCGGCCACTTCCGCCAATTGAGTCTACCACCGGTTGCGCGAGACTATGAACGCCCTGCTCATTCTCGCAGCCCTGCTCCTAGGCCTCCTCTCGGCTTCTGCCGTGCCCGGGCGCCCGAACTTCATCCTTATCATCGCCGACGATATGGCGTGGGAGGATTGCGGGGCTTACGGGAACAAGGCCGTCCGCACGCCGAACCTGGACCAACTCGCGCGCGAGGGGATGCGCTTCGACCGCGCGTTCGTCACGGCCAGCTCGTGCAGCCCCAGCCGGGCCAGCCTGCTCACGGGCCGTTACCCGCACAGCACGGACGCCGAGCAGCTCCACTGGCCGCTGCCCAAGGCGCAGGTCACGTTTGCGGAGCAGCTCAAGGCTTCCGGCTATTGGACTGCCGCTGCTGGCAAGTGGCATCTCGGCAACGAGGTGAAGGACCGCTTCGATGTCGTGCATGAGGCGGGCGCGGGCGGCTTTCAGTTGCAGGTGGGCGCGGACGGCAAGGCGAAGAAGATGGTCGCCGAGAAGGACGAAAGCGGCTGCGGCCAATGGGTGTCCACGCTGCAAGCCCGCCCGAAGGACAAGCCGTTCTTCCTCTGGCTCGCCGCGCTGGACCCGCACCGCGACTACGTGACGAACGCGATTCCCAATCCGCACAAGCCCGCCGATGTCGTCGTTCCGCCCTACCTGCCTGACGCGCCGGACACGCGCCGCGACCTCGCGCTCTACTACGACGAAATCACGCGACTGGACGGCTTCATCGGGCAGGTGCTGGCCGAACTGGAAAAGCAGGGCGCGGCGGAGAACACGGTCATCCTCTTCATCACCGACAACGGGCGCGCCTTCCCGCGTTGCAAGACGACGCTGTATGACAGCGGCATCCGAACGCCGTTGCTGGTGCGCTGGCCGGCGCAGGTGAAGGCTGGCAGCACCTGCGGCGGTCTTGTGAGCACGGTGGATTTCGGGCCGACGTTTCTGGAACTTGCGGGTCTCCCGGCCCCACCGAGTTTTCAGGGCCGGAGCTTCGCGCCGCTGCTGACCAATCCCGCTGCCAAGACGCGCGAGCACATCTTCGCCGAGCACAACTGGCATGACTACGACGCCCACAAGCGCGCGGTGCGGAGCGAGCGCTTCAAATACATCCGCAATTTCGACGCCGACCTGCCGAACACGCCGCCCGCCGACGCGGTGCGCAGCCTGACCTTCGTGGAGATGCGCCGGCTCCGCGACGCCGGCAAGCTCACGCTCGCGCAGCTCGCGCCCTTCCAGAAGCCCAAGCCCGCCGAGGAACTTTACGACGTGGACGCCGACCCGCACGAGTTGCGCAACCTCGCGGGTGACCCGAGGCACGTCGTGACGCTTGCGCAGCTCCGTGACACGCTGGCGAGGTGGCAGCGCGAGACGAGCGACCCGGCCAACGGGGTCCGCGCAAAGGACGAGTTCGACCGCGAGACCGGCGAGCCGCTGCCGAACCGCCAGCGCCCCCGCCCGACGAAGGCGCAGTTGCTGGGTGGCACGTTGTAACGGGGCTCTGCGAGCGCCGGACCGGCGGTCACCGGCCGCCGCTACAGCCGGCTTCTTCCGCCTTCTCCCGGGCCGGGTTTCCGCTACACTGCCGCCATGCCGTCATTCGACATCGTCTCCAAAGTCAACTCGATGGAAGTGGAAAACGCCGTGAGCCAGGCCAAGAAGGAGCTGGTCAACCGCTTCGACTTCAAAGGTTCCAAGGCCGAGATCACGCAGGAGAAGCTCGAGATCAAGCTCGTCGCGCCCGATGCCTACAAGATGAAGACGCTCGTCGAGATCGTCATGGGCAAGCTGGCCAAGCGCGGCATCAGCCTCAAGAGCGTGGACGCGGGCAAGCCGGATCTCTCGCCGCTGGGCCACGCGCGCCAGAGTGTGAAGATCAAGGAGGGCATCGAGGCCGCCGTGGCGAAGCAGATCACGGGCTTCATCCGCGACGGGAAGTTCAAGGTGACTTCGTCCATCAACGGCGACGAGGTGCGCGTCACCGGCAAAAGCCGCGATGATTTGCAGGCCGTCATCGCCGCCGTGCAGGCGAAGGATTTCCCGGTGGCGCTGGGCTTCGTGAACTTCCGGGATTGAGCGGGGGCAAAAGGAACTTGGAAACACAGCACCCGTTCAGCATCTTGTCGTCGTGAACTACCGAATCATTCTCCGTCAGTCCGAGGAGGGCTGGGCCGTGAGCTGTCCCGCCCTGCTGGGTTGCCACTCGCAGGGGGCGACGCGGGAGGAAGCGGAGGAGAACATTCGCATCGCCATCCGCGAATGGCTGGAGGTGGAGGCGGAAGAACATGGGACGGTGGCGGTCGTGGAAGAGGAAATCACCGTGTAGCCCATGCCGAAGCTGCCAGGCATCAGTCACACGCAGGCGCTTCGTGCCTTGTCCAAGCTCGGTTTCCGGGTCGCCCGCGAGGGCAAGCACACCATCCTGTCCAACGGACAAGTGCGCCTCACCATCCCCCGGCACAATCCAATCAACCCTTTCACGATGGCGGGGATCGCCCGGGACGCGGGGCTGACGCCGGCGCAGTTCAAGGAGTTGTTGTGAGCGAATTGTCCGCGCCCGCCAGTTACCTCGACTCGGCGCTCACGCAGTTGGGTTGGAACGCCCGCCTCGAAGCCGCCTTCGCCCCGCATCGCGCCGCCGGACTTGTGCCGGCGCGCGTGGCGACGGAGGACCGGCACTTCTACAATGTCTTCACCACCGACTCGGAGTTGATCGCGCAGATCACCGGCAAGCTGCTGCACGACTCCGCACCGACGGAACTGCCCAAGGCCGGTGACTGGGTGGTGGTGGCGTTGCACGCCGAGGAGAAGGAGAAGGCCACCATCCATGCCGTGCTCCCGCGCGCGACGCAGATTTCCCGCAAGGTGGCCGGACGCAAGGCGGATGAGCAGGTGCTGGGCACGAACATTGACGTGGTCTTCATCGTGCAGGGGTTGGACGACAATTTTAACCTGCGCCGGCTCGAACGCTTTCTCGTGATGGTCCACGAAGGCGGGGCGAAGCCGGTGATTCTGCTGAACAAGACGGATCTCTGCCCGCACACGGCACAGCGGCTCGCGGAGGTGCGGGCCGCCGTGGGCGTGACGCCGGTGCTGGCGGTCTGCGGGAAGACTGGTGCAGGAGTGAAACGCTTGTGGGAGTGGGTTCACACGGGCGTGACGGTGGCGTTCATCGGATCGTCAGGCGTCGGCAAGTCCACGCTCATCAACCGGCTCTTCGGCGAGGAGATGCAATCCACGCTGCCCGTGAGGGAGACGGACGCGAAGGGCCGGCACAGCACGACGCGTCGCGAGTTGCTTGTGCTGCCGCGCGGCGGGGTGGTGATGGACACGCCGGGGACGCGGGAGTTTCACCTCTGGCTCGCGGACACGGGCTTGCAGGACACGTTCCCGGAGATCGAGGCGATTGCGCTGCGCTGCCATTTCAGCGGCTGCGGTCACACGGTGGAGAAACAATGCGCGGTGCTCGGCGCGGTGAAGGCTGGCGAAGTGACGGAGGACCGCTACAAGAACTTCCTCAAGCTGCGCGGGGATTTGCAGAAGCTCGATGAGTCCACGCGGCGCACCAATCTCGCTCGCAAGCGGCGCGCCCAGGCGGCACAGCGCACATACAACCACTTCCGGCGCGGGTGGTCCGGCGAGGAGTGAGGCGGCGTCACGCGTCCTTCACGATGGTGAGGAATTGCTTCATCGCCGGGGAGAGCACCTTGTTCTTCTTGATGAGCGCGGCGAGCGGCCGATGAAACTCCTCGCCCTCGAACGGCACCTGCACCAGCGTCGCCTTCGAGACCTCCTGCGCGATGGTCGCCTGCGGCAGGATGGACACGCCGGCGTCAATCTCCACGGCGCGCTTCACGGTCTCGACGTTGTCGAACTCCATGACGGTCTGCACGGTGATGTTGTGCTCCTTGAAGATGCGGTCAATGGCTTTGCGCGTGGGGATGTCCGGCTCGAAGCTGATGAACTTCTGGCTGGCCAGCGCGGAGATGGGAATGACCTTGAGCTTGGCGAATGGATGCTGCGGGTGGCAGACCATCACCATCCGGTCCTTGCGCAACGACACGATCTCCAGGCGCGGATCCTTCGCCGGGTAGGCGACGAGGCCGAGGTCCACGGCATTGCCCAACACGTCGTCATAGACCTGGTTCGCGCGGCGATACTCGACGTGGATCTTCACCGTGGGATAGGCCTTGAGGAACTTCTTCATGTAGGGCGGCAGCTCGTGCAGCCCGATGCTGTAAATCGTCGCCACGCGGATCGTGCCCGAGACGATGTCGCGCACCTCGGCGAGCTTGTTCTGAAGCTCGTCGTAGGTGTGGATGATGCGCTTGCTGTAGTCGTAGAGGATCTCGCCCTCGCGCGTGAGGCGGAACTTCTTCTTGCTCCGCTCGATGAGCATGGAGTTGAACTGCCGCTCCAGCGCGCTGATCTGCTGGCTGACGGCGGACTGCGTGACGCCGTTGATCTGCGCGGCCTTGGTGAAGCTCTCCGTCTCGCTGAGGTCGCAGAACACCTTGAGGCTGGACATTTGCATTGGCCAATCAAAGCCCAACGGCGGCGAAGCGTCAACTTGCGTCCCCGCGAAAGCCGCTGACACACTCACCCCATGTCCGGCCCGGCCACCGTGCTCATCGTAAGCGACATCCACCACGCGGGCGCCGCCGAGCGCGAGCGCCGGGGCTACGAGATCGCCTGCGCGCCGAACTGGCCGCTGCGACTGCTGATGCGAGCCTATCGCGGTCATGTCTGGCTGCGCGACCCATTGGGCAACGGTAAATTCCTCGACGCATTTCTCCATCGCAGCGGCTCGCCCGATTTCGTCATCACCAACGGCGACTTCAGCGCGGACTCGCGCTTTGTCGGAGTGAGCGACGACGCGGCCCTTGCCAGCGCGACGGAATGCCTCGCGAAGCTCCGCACGAAATTCGGGGAGAAGCTGCACGCCACCATCGGCGACCACGAGCTAGGCAAGATGAGCTTGGTGGGAGGCCATGGCGGACTGCGATTGGCGAGCTGGCCGCGCACGACGGGGGGACTTGGCCTGCACCCGTTCTGGAGGCACGAGTGGGGCAGCTATGTGTTCATGGGCGTGACCTCCACATTGCTCGCGCTGCCAATCTACGAGCGCGAGATGCTGGTAGCCGAGCGCGCTGAATGGGAGTCGCTCCGCGCGGCGCATCTGGATGAAGTCCGCGCGGCCTTCGCGCGCCTCAGCCCGCACCAGCGCGTGCTGCTCTTTTGCCACGATCCCACCGCCCTGCCCTTCCTCAGCCGCGTGCGCGAGGTCCGTGACCGCCTTGGGCAGATCGAAGCCACCGTCATCGGCCACTTGCATTCTGAGCTCGTCCTTCGCACTGGACACGTGCTTTCTGGGATGCCGATGATTCCCTTCCTCGGAGTCAGCGTTCGACGCATGAGCACCGGGCTGAAGGAGGCGAAGCTCTGGCGTCCGTTCAACGTGCGGCTCTGCCCTTCGCTCACCGGCATTCAACTGCTCAAGGACGGCGGCTGGTTGACGGTGGAACTGGACCGCGACGCACGGCACCTGGCGAAGTTTCGCTTTCATCCGCTGCCGTGGAGCAATGTTCATCAACCACTGACCTGCACTAACCAGCACTGATGGGGCAGGACTTAAACAGCGCTGGTGGTTTTTTCATTAGCGCAGGTCAGCGCCGCTGAGTGGTGAAAGAATGTGCCTGCCGCATTGCATTCACTCCCTGTCTCCGTAAGCTCGCCACGAAAGCGAACCACGTGTTGCCCACCGGCCAAATCCTGAAGCGCCGATTCCCGTTCACCGTCAGACGACGCGTGCCCGTCCTCCTTCTCGTCGCGTTCCTCGGCTGGCTCACGTTGCCTGTCCGTGCTGACGACCTCGATGACGCGCGCAAACTTCTGCTGACTGGCAAGTATCCCGAGGCCATCACCGCAGCCGAGAGGGGCGTGAAGGAGGAGGAAGGCAGCGAGGACTGGCGGCTCCTGCTAGTGCAATCCCACATGGCCGTCGGACAATACTCCCAGGCCCACACCGCTCTCACCAACGCGCTCGGCAAGTATCCCCACTCCTCCAGCATCCGCCTCCGGTTCGTGGGCCGCGACGTGAAGCTCTTCAACGGCCTGCCTGACGAAGCAAAGGATTTTCTCGACGAGATCAACCGCCTCGCCGGCTCGCGCTCGTGGGCGTATCGCGATCCCGCCAATCTCACTGCGCTCGGACGCGCAGCGCTCCTGCTCGGCGCGGACCCGAAGATGGTGCTGGACCGCTTGTTCGAGCCGGTGAAAAAGGCCGCGCCGGACAATCGCGACATCCACCTCGCAATGGGCCAGCTCGCTCTCGACAAAGGCGACTTCGCGCTCGCGGCCAAGATTTTCCAGGACGCCATCAAGCGATTCAAGGGCGACGCGGACTTTCAGTTCGGCCTGGCGCGCTCGCTGATGAGCGGCTCGCGACCGCAGGCCTTGAAGGCACTGGAGACGGCCATGGAGTTCAACGAGAAGCACATCGCCGGACGCCTGTTGCTCGTGGACCACCTCGTGGACGCGGAGGAATACGAGGAGGCCGAGAAGCTGCTGAAGGAAGTTCTCGAAGTGAACGTGAACCAACCGGAGGCGTGGGCGTATCGCGCGGTGATGGCGCACTTGCGGAATGACAAGGCGAAGGAAAAGCAGTTCCGCGCTGACGCGCTGCGCCACTACACGAACAACCCGGCGGTGGACCAGCTCATCGGGCGCAAGCTCTCGCAAAAGTATCGCTTCGCCGAGGGCGCGGCATATCAGCGGCGTGCGCTGAAGTCCGACCGGAACTTTCTCCTCGCGAAGTTCCAGCTCGCGCAAGACCTCCTCCGGCTCGGAGAGGAGGACGAGGGCTGGCGGCTCGTCGCCGAAGTGAGCGAAGCCGACGGCTACGACGTGAACGCGTTCAACCTCGTTACGCTCAAGGACACGACGGACAAGTTCGTTGCGCTTACGAACGCGCACTTCATCCTCCGCATGGAGGCGCGCGAGGCGAAGATTTACGGGCCGCGCGCGCTGGCCTTGCTCCAGCGCGCCCACGACACGCTCACGGCCAAATACGGGCTGAAGCTGGAGAAACGGACCATTGTGGAGATTTACACTGAGCAGAAGGACTTCGGCGTGCGCACGTTCGGGATGCCGGACAACCCGGGCTTCCTCGGAGTGTGCTTCGGCTGCCTCATCACGGCAAACAGTCCGGCCAGCTCGCGCGGCAGCGCGTCGAACTGGGAGGCGACGCTGTGGCATGAGTTCTGTCACGTCATCACGCTCACGCTCACGAAGAACAAGATGCCGCGCTGGCTCAGTGAGGGCATCTCGGTCTATGAGGAGCGGCAGGCCAGCCCGGCGTGGGGCCAGGTGATGAACCCCCGCTATCGCGAGATGATTCTCGGCGATGAACTGACCAAGGTCGGCGACCTGAGCAGCGCGTTCCTCACCGCCAAGAGCGACCTGCATCTGCAATTCGCCTACTACGAGTCGTCGCTGGTGGTGCAGTTTCTCATCGAGAAGTTCGGCGTGGGCAAGCTGCGCGCGATTCTCGCCGACCTCGCGACGGGGAAGGAAATCAACCAGGCCATCGTGGCGCACACCGCGCCGCTGGAGAAGGTGGAGAAGGATTTTGAGGCTTACGCGAAGGACTTGGCGAAGCAGCTCGCGCCGGGGCTGGACTTCGAGAAGCCGAAGGGCATCGCGGGGATGCTGCCGGGAATGCTCGGGCGTCCGCCAGAGGGAACGGGGGTGGTCCCGCCCGCGACTGCGCCGGAGCCGAAGCCGTTGCTCGACCCGCTGAAACTTCATCCCAAGAACTTCTACGTGCTCACGCAGACCGCGAAGAAGCTCATGGCCGAGAAGAAGTTCGCTGAGGCCAAGGAGCCGTTGCAGAAGCTCATCGAGAACTATCCGACGCACACCGGCGGCGACTCGGCGCTGTGGCTGCTGGCGCTGGTGCATCGCGAGCTGAAGGAGACTTCGCAGGAGCGCGCCACGCTCACCAAGCTCGCCGCGCTCGACGCCGACGCCGTGGACGCCTACCTGCGCCTGATGGAACTGGCCGCCGCCACGAAGGACTGGCCGGTCGTGGCCGAGAACGCACGCCGCTACCTCGCCGTGAACCCGCTCGTGGCGCAGCCGCACCGCTGGCTGGCGCGGGCGAGCGAGGAGCTGAAGCAGCCGCAGGAAGCCATCGCCGCCTACCAGACGGTGCTGCTCCTCGACCCCGCTGACCCGGCAGAAGTTCACTTCCGCCTCGCGAACCTCTTCCACCCGACCGATGCGAAGTCCGCGAAACAGCACGTCCTGATGGCCCTCGAAGAAGCCCCGCGCTTCCGCGAGGCGCATGAGCTGCTACTCAAGCTACCTCCAGCGGAGAAGCCCGCGCCTGCGCTGGAACTCCCAAAGCCATGAACTTCGCAAAACAATTTGGTTGGGCACCCCGGCAGAGTTTCAATGACTCCGCAGCCCGGCGGATATTTCGCTGCCTTTCCCCCTCACCCCGGCCCTCTCCC
>SXTU01000057.1 GCA_005791875.1 Verrucomicrobiales bacterium | reverse complement strand
CCGAGATGGCTTACTTCGAGGGCCGGCACGAGCTGCAGCTCATCGTGGACTTGATGAACGAAAAGGGCATCGCCGGGATGCGCTTCTCCATCAGCGAGACGGCCAAGTGGGGCGACGTGAGCGTCGGCCCCAAGATCATTGATAAGTCCGTGAAGAAGCGGATGGAGAAGGCATTGAAGGACATCCAGACTGGCAAGTTCGCCAAGGAGTGGGTGGCCGAATACAAGGGCGGCTACAAGAAATACAATGCGCTCCTCAAGGCTGACGAGAATCATCAGATCGAGAAGACCGGCGAGCGTCTCCGCGGCCTGATGCCGTGGATGCCCAAGCGCAACGTCAAGGGCGTGCAGGCCGCATACTAACGCGGAATTCGAAAACCGCCGGGAGCTCAGGCTGCCGGCGGTTTTCCTTTTCACGCCGGGCCTCCAGAAACTGCTTGAACCCGCGCCCGGCTCCGGTGTCCAGTGCGGGCGAAAACCATCCAATTTATGGCCGCTTACATCTACGAGACGATCCCCAAGAACCCGAAGCAGAAGCCGCGTCGCTTCGAGGTGCAGCAGAGCATGAAGGACGCGGCGCTCACGCACGACCCGCAGACGGGCGAACCCGTGCGCCGCGTCATCACCGGGGGCTGCGGCAACATCATGCGCGGCACGAGCATCCTCTCGATGAACAGGCCGAAGCGGGGCAAGTGATTAGCGGTCAGCGGTGGAGACGACTAATCAGCCTTCGCTGATAGCTGACCGCTGACAGCTACTTCCTCACCGGCATCCACCCCTTGCCGGGGATGAACTCACGGCTGCCGGCGTCCGTTTTGCAGCCGGTGATGGCGAGTGTGGCGGCGAGGAGGGCGAGCAGGAGCAGCGGTTTCATCGCGTGAGCATAAACGGGGTTGTCAGCGCCGCAAGCGTGTTGCAGATTGCCGCCGAGGTCACCATGCCGGGCAAATTCAAATCTCTCAAAGGCCAGCTCCTCCTCGATGGCGGGAAGCTCGCCGGTTCCTGTTTCCACCGCACTGTCGTCCTCATCTGCCAGCACGATCCCGAGGGCGCGTTCGGCCTGGTGGTCAACCGGCCCACGGACAAGAAGATTGGCGAGGCGCTCGTGGCGGATTTGCCGGACACGCTCAAGGACAAGCCGCTCTTCCTCGGTGGCCCCGTCCAGCCGCAGGCCTTGAGCTACTTGCACGCGGACACCTTGCTGCCGGATGCAAACGTGTTGCCCAATCTCAACCTCGAGCACTCGCTGGACGAATTGGTCGAGTTGGGCGGCTCCTTCTCGCCCACCCAGCAGCTCAAGGTCTTCGCCGGCTACGCTGGCTGGTCCCCCGGCCAGCTCGACGATGAGATGAAACGCGGCGCGTGGCTCACGCATCCGGCGTCGCTGGAACTCGTCTTCGCCGACGGCGTCTCCGGCTTGTGGAGCCAGATCGTCCGGCAGAAAGGCTGGCAATACCGCCTGCTGTCCGAGCAGCCAGAGGATTTGAACTGGAACTGAACCGCCGATGAGTGGAGCGGTGGGTCCACGCGGTTTTGGTTTGCGACAGGGCTGTTTTCCCTCATCATTCCCTCATGTATGTGCAGCCGATCTTTCCCGGCGTGTTTTACATTTCTGCCGGCGAACATTCGCTGCTGGCAGGCTGTCCCCCGGAGATCGTCAAGGTGCTCATGCAGCGCGGCCTCAAGTCGCCGAGCCACATCTTGCTGCCGGATCGCCCCGTCAGTCACGGCGAGTCGCAGGTCGCCGTCGAGTTCCCGCTCTACCACCATCTCTTCGTCGGCGGCAAGCTGGCCAGCGGCGAACTTCTCGGCCTCATCGGCAGCGCGCGACGCATCCAGGCCGCGCGCGCGCTGCTCGAACTCACGCTCTTTGGCCCGGACGCGAGGCAGATGGCCGAGTGGGAGATGCCCGTGCAGCAGGCCGAGGAACTCGCCCGGGAGACGCGCTCCTTCCACCTCAAGGACAAGCACGGCAAAGTCCTCCCGCTCGATTCGCTCATCACCACACGCATCCTCGAGGACGCCCCGCTGGACCTCGGCTGGGCCATCTTGCGCCGCGTGGCCGTGAACCAGTTCGAGATCGCCGTCGGCGGCCACACCAAGACCTTTGACCTCACGCCGGAGCAGGAGCAGGCACCGCCCTATCCCGTCAGCACCGACCTCACGCCCACCACGCTCGTGAAGCTCGGCGTCGAGGTCCTCGGCGGCTCCACCGGCTTCAGTGCCACGCAGGCGTCGTCGGGCTTCGCGCTCTGCCACGACGGCAACTACATGCTGGTGGACGCCATCCCGTATTTGAACGCCCACCTCCGCGCGCGCGGCATCGCGCGCAACCAGGTCCGCTCGCTCTTCCTCAGCCACATCCACGACGACCACTGCAACCTGATCTCGCTGCTGCAATACAACCGCCGCATCCAGGTGCTCACCACGCCGCTCATCTACCGCATGATGCTGCGCAAGCTCGCCCTGCTGATGGATCACCCGGAGGAAAGCCTTCAGGAATACTTCGTCTTCATCCCGCTTCAGTCCGGCGTGGAGGCCAACTTCTTCGGCCTCCGCATCCGGCCCTTCTACTCCAGCCACAGCATTCCCACGATCGGCGCCTACTTCGAGACCACGCACGCCGGCAAGGACTGCCGCCTCATCTTCACCAGCGACATGCAGGCCATCGCCGACCTCAAGCGCCTCCAGCGCACCGGCGTCATCAGCCAGGAGCGCTACCTCCAGATCGCCGAGCTTTACCGGCAGCCCGCCCAGCTCCTGCTGGCCGACGGCGGCGAGGGTCAGATCCACGGTGACCCCGCCGATGCCAGCAACTCGCCCGCCGAGCGCATCGTCTTCCTGCACCTCGACAACCTTTCGGAGAAATTCCAGGCGCACTTCTCCACTGCAACCAGCGGCAAGCGCTTCAGCCTCGTGCGCGGCGAGACCGACTACAACCTCACCCGCACCATCGAGTTCCTCCTCGAATACTTCCCCGGCATGCCGCCCGTGTGGATCTCCAGCCTGCTAGCCAACCAGCGCGTGCTGACCTTCAACGCCGGCGACATCATCATCCGCGAGGGCACGCGCTCCGAGGGTTTCGTCTATATGATCCTCACCGGCTACGCGCAGGTGGTTCACCACGATGGCGAGCGCAAACAGTTCCTCGCGCAGATGGAGGCTGGCGAGCTTATCGGCGAGATGTCCGTCATCATGGGCCATGGTCAACGCAACGCCTCCGTCGTCGCCCTCAGCCCCGTGACCGTCACCGCCTTTGCAGAAAGTTCCTTTCGTGAATTCATCCGCCACCAAGGCTACGAGCCTCGCCTCAAGGCGCTCTGGCAAAACCGCGAGCTGCTCCAGGCCTTCCCCTACCTGCGCGCGCTTCAGCAGCCCGTGCTCCGCGAACTCGCCACCCTGGTCACGGCCGAAATCATCTCCACCGCCTCTGGCCCGCGCGAACTCACAGCCTTCGGCACCGCCGGCAGCGTCCTGTTCCCGCTCGGTGAAGGCCTCGAAATCCGCCGCGCTGGCGTCGAGGAGATCATCGAGCCAAACGCCGCGCCCCTGCTGTGCTCGCCCGATGTGACGCTCGTTACCGAGGCCGAGTTCCAATGCCTGCTCCTCCGCGCCGAGGACGCCGCGCAGCTCCGACGCCGCATCCCCGCATTCCGCTACTTCTGGGAGGAATCCCTCGGCCTCCCGCTGCCGAAGTAAAGGAGCGCGGCATTCATGCCGCAGCAAGCCGCGATTGGAACGGTGCGCAACGATGACCAACGGCTGACCCACGTTCCCGCAGCCTGGATGACACGCCGCTCCCTCCTCCTCGTAATCTTGATCCTAATCCTGCTCCTCCCCCTCGCAAACCAAGCGTGACGCCCGCGCTCCACTGACTATCTTCCCCGCCATGCAATTTCGCCCCGCCGCCCTCCTCGCCCTGCTCACGCTCGCCGTCTCCGCCTCCGCCGCGTCGCTCTCCACCGAGCAAGTCCACCTCTGCCGCTGGTGCTCCGCGCAGTTCGCCCCGGCCGCCGTGGACTCGCCCGCCTACCGCAAATACGCGCCCGACCGCCGCGTGGACATACTCCATCTCGCGCTCGACGTGACGCCGGACTTCAAGGCTCGCACCGTCGCCGGCACCGCGACTGTCTCCTTCAAGCCCATCGCCACGCCGCTCGAAGAACTGCGGCTGGATGCGGTGGAGCTGCGTGTCGCAAGCGTGACCAGCTCGGAGAAGCTCGCCGCACACCAAGTCACCGACCGCGAGATCGTCGTCACCTTCGCCCCGCCGATTCCGGTCGGGAAGGAGGCGCGCGTGACGGTGAAATACTCCACCGAGCCGCGCAAAGGCCTCTACTTCCGCACGCCGGAGATGGGCTACCCCGAGACGCATCTCTGGACGCAGGGCGAGCCGAGCGAGGCGCGGCATTGGTTCCCGTCCTTCGACCATCCGGTCGAAAAGTTCACCAGCGAAGTCACCTGCCACGTGCCCGCCGGCATGGTCGCGCTCTCGAATGGCCGGCAAGTTTCCGCGCGGCCCGGCGCGGGCGGACTCACCGCGTTTCACTGGGTCCAGGAGAAGCCCCACGTCACCTACCTCATCACGCTTGTCGCCGGGCAGTTGAAGAAGATTGAGGACCAGCACCGCGACATCCCGCTGACGTTTTGGACCACGCCCAGCGACCTCGCCGCCGCGCCGAACTCGTTCCGGCACACGAAGCACATGATGCAATTCTTCGAGCGCGAGATTGGCGTGAACTATCCGTGGGCCCAATACGGCCAAGTGGCCGTCCACGACTACCACTGGGGCGGCATGGAGAACACCAGCCTCAGCACGCTGAACTTCCGCACGCTCTTCACCGCCGAGACGGAGAACCTCTTCAGCAGCGACAGCCTCGTGGCTCACGAGCTGGCGCACCAGTGGTTCGGCGACCTCGTGACCTGCAAGGATTGGAGCCACATCTGGCTGAACGAGGGCTTCGCAACCTATTACGACTGGATGTGGCAGGGCGATTTCGGCGGCACGAACGAGACGCTTTACGCGCTCCACTCGGCGGCGAAAGGCATCCTTGCGAACCAGAACGAAACGCGCGGCATGGTGTGGCGGAAGTTCGGCGAGCCGGAGGAGATGTTTAATTACCTCGCCTACCCGAAGGGCGCGTGGGTGCTGCACATGCTGCGCTGCCAGCTCGGCGCGGACCTGTATCGGCGCTGCGTCCGCACGTGGGTGGACCGCCACGCTTACGGCTCGGTGGAGACGGCGGACTTGCGGAAGGTCATCGAGGAGCTGTCGGGCCGGAGCTACGAGCGGTTCTTCGAGCAATGGGTCCACGGCATCGGCGCGCCGACGCTGGACGTGACTTACGCGTGGGACGAGAAGGCCCGGCTCGCTCGCGTCACCGTGAAGCAGTCGCAGAAGATTTCAGACGAGGCGCACCTCTTCCAGTTCCCGCTCACGCTGCGCTTCAAGTCCAAGTCCGGCACCACCGACCACACGGTCCAAGTGCGCGACAAGGAGGAAGACTTCTACCTCCCGCTGAAAGCTGCGCCCGATGTGGTGCGCGTGGACCCCGGCCTCACTTTGCTCGCGCGCATCAACTTCAAGCCCGCCGCGCCGATGCTCTTCGCCCAACTCGCGGACAAGACAGACCTCATCGGCCAACTCCTCGCGCTGGACAACCTCGCCGGCCGCAGCGATGGCGAAACTATCGCCAAGCTCAAGGCCGCACTGACGGGCGACTCGCATTACTCCGTCCGCACCCGTGCCGCCGAGTTGCTCCGGCAGGCCCGCACGGATGAATCGCTCGCGGCGCTGGTCTCCTCCCTCGCCCCCACCGGGGGAGAGGGCAGGGGTGAGGGGGTTCGGGATGCCCGCGTCCGCAACGCCACCGTCTCCGCCCTCGGCGGCTTCTATCACAACGACGCCTTCGCCGCGCTGAAGCAGTCGCTCGCCACCGAGAAGAACCCCGGCATCCAAGCCACCGCCCTCCGCGCGCTCGGCCCCTACGCGAAGCCCGAAGTCCGCGACCTGCTCGTGAAGTTCCTCAACACGCCGAGCTACCGCGCCCGCCTCGCCGAGGCCGCAATCGCCGCCATGAAGGCCCAAGACGACCCCGCGTTCGCGGCTCCGTTGCTCGCCGCGCTCCAGTCACGCGAGGCCACACTGCCGAGCACAGTCTTCTCCGCCGGCCTCGACGCGCTCGCCTCGCTGTCCCGCAACGAGGCGAAGAAGGATTCCATCCGCGACTTCCTCACCGCCCGCGTGAACTCGCCGAAGGAACGCGTCCGCCTCGCCACGATTGTCGCGCTGGGCACGCTCGAAGACCCGCGTGCCATCGCCGCATTGGAGACCTTCACCCCCCTCGCCGCCGACCGACCGGAGCGCGCCGCCGCCGACAAGTCGCTCGCGCAGCTCCGGACCGCCCGCAAACCCGGCGAGGACTTGAAAGGCCTGCGCACCGAAGTCCTCGACTTGCAAAAATCCAACCGTGAGTTGAAGCGCGATTTGGAAACGCTGAAGAAGAAGGTCGAGTCCAAGCCGTAGCATCGCCTGCCCGAGCGGAGACAGCCGTCGTCACTTCCCTTCGGCCTCGACCAGCAATTCCTTCACGTCCTTGCCCGTCACTCGGTTGCCGGAGATGGGCGGCTGGCCGGCGCGGCCACGAATGCGGAATGCAGCAACGAACGCATCCGCCACCGAGTTGTCACGGGCCACGATGCTTGCCCCCTCGCCGAAGAGCGCGTGCCGCCAGCCGCTGACGGTGTTGCCTGCCATCTCAACCTTCGCGCCGGGCAGCGCCCACACGCCGAAGTTCGGCGGGCCGGCCTGGCGCGCGGCGGTGCCTTCGATCCGGTTGTTGGTGAGGCGAAGCGTGCCTGCGCAGCGCACCGCCGCCACGCCGCCGCCGCGCAGCGTGTTGTTGGTGAACACTGCTGTCGCGTTCTCCTCTACCATCACGAGCGGCGGCATGCCATTGGTCCGCGAGAGCTCGTTGCCGCTCAATGTCACCGTCCAGCCCCCGTTGATGCCCACAGCCACGGTGCCGTTTTGGATCAGCCGGTTGCCGGTCAACACGACGGAATTCGCGCCGCCACCGGACAAGCCCACGCCCGCCGTCTTGTTCAGGTGGCAATAGTTGCTGCTCACTTGCGTGTCGCGTCCCGTCATCAGGCCGATGCCCGCCTCGCCGTTCTTGAAACACTCGTTGTTGAGGATCGCTGGCCGCGCGTGATCCCGCACACCGATGCCCGCGAGCAAGTTGTCGAAGCAGCGGTTGAAACGCAGCACCGGCTCGGTCTCTTCCTCCACGCCGATGCCCGCCATGCCGTTGTCGCGGCACTCATTCCGCTCGACGACTGGCCGCGTGTTCGCGCCCGTGCGGATGCCGATGCCTGCGCGGCGGTTTTGGTAGCAGAGATTGGAACGCACCGTCGGACACGCGCCCTCGCTGATGCCGATGCCGGCGCGGATGTTGCCGAAGCAGCGGTTCAGCTCCACCAGCGGGCTGGCGTTCTCATGGCCGATACCCGCGTAGAAATTCTCGAAGCAGGTGTTGCCGCGGATGATGGCCGTGGAGCCGTTCATCGAGCCGATGCCGCCAGCCATGTTGCGATGGCAGACGTTGCTCACGACGAGAGGCGAGCACGCGCGCCCGTCCATGCCCGTGATGGCGATGCCGGTGTAGCCGACGTGATGGACGATGTTCCCGCGCACCTCGCAGTTCACGCCCCGGATGCTGACCCCCGCGACGCCCGGCGCGCCGATGTGCTCGTGTGCCTGCTCGTTGCCACGCGTGGTGAAATGCTTCTGCCACTCGGCGTCGTCATAGCGGCCAACGCCTGTGACAGTAAATCCATCCAGAACTGCGCCCTCGGCCATCGCCACGCCGGGTTGCTCGTCCTCCTTGCCACCGCCGTCAATGACCGTCGCCTCCGCTCGCGCGAGGCCCAGCTTCCCCGGCGCATCATCCCCCGCGCTGCGCAACGTGACGCGGTCCTTCAGCCGCACCCGTTCGCGATAAGTCCCCGCC
The DNA here is from genome assembly GCA_005791875.1 of Verrucomicrobiales bacterium. Taxonomy (GTDB): domain Bacteria; phylum Verrucomicrobiota; class Verrucomicrobiia; order Limisphaerales; family SXTU01; genus SXTU01. The sequence continues at coordinate 607 of SXTU01000057.1, read as the reverse complement.
TGCACGAGCACGACATCCCCGGGCTTCGCCGCATCCACGGCTTGCTGGATGGTTGGAAAGCCCGACGGCACCCGCAGCTCGGCAGCGGGCAAAAACACAACGCCGGAAAGGAGTCCCAGAAATCCCGCCACCAAACAGTTGGACAGTCTCGACGGGAAACGGGAGGACGTGTGTCTCACACCAGTTCTCAATGCCAGTCGGCGGAATGCGAACCGAACGCTTCGGAGCGCGCCTTCTCCCTTCCTCGGAGGAGGGGAGAAGGTGGCCGCAGGCCGGATGAGGGGTGGGGCCACCAACGCCGACGCACGCAACCCCTCACCCCAGCCCTCTCCCCTCATCCGATGAAGGGAGAGGGAGTCAAAGCGCGTCGCGGTTCCCCACCGTCTCCACCAAATCACATTCTGAAGTGGTTTCACACGATCTCCAGGCCCTTGAGCGGCCCGGTGCCGGAGCTGAACTTCTCCGTCTCGATGCCCATGCGCTGGAGCATGGAGACGTAGAGGTTGCACAGCGGCGGCGGGGACTTCGGGTCGAATGCGAGGTGCTGGCCGTGTTTGAAACCGCCGCCGGCGAGGAGCACGGGCAGGTTGCGCGTGGAGTGGTTGCT
>SXTU01000056.1 GCA_005791875.1 Verrucomicrobiales bacterium | reverse complement strand
CCGACACCGTCGAGCGCCGGACGAACCGCTCGGTGGACCAGTCCGTGCGCCTCATCGAGCCGCTCATCCTGTGCGTCGTCGCGGCGGGCATCGGCTTCCTCGCGCTGGGTTTGCTGCTGCCCATCTTCACGATGGCCAGCTCGCTGGGGTCGAAGTGAACGGCCATAGAAATTTTTTCGACTTTCACTGACTTCCGGTGAATCTTGCCGGACGCAACCCGTCGCACTTTAGATACATGAAGTTAAAAAACGCATTGGCAGTTCATCGGTCGCCGCGTCGCGCGGCGGGATTCACCCTTATTGAAATCCTCCTCGTCATCGTGGTCATCCTCATGCTGGCGGGCGCGATGGTCGTGTTCGTCCTTCCCCAGCAGAAGGGCGCGGAGAAAAACACCACCAAGCTCATGCTGGCGCAGGTTGCCACCGCGCTGGACACCTACCGTCTCAACCTCGGCCACTATCCCACCGAGCAAGAGGGCGGTCTCGACGCGTTGTCCAAGAAGCCGACCTTCGAAAACGAGCGCCAGGGTGAGAAGTGGCAGGGCCCTTACCTCAAGCCTGGCACGTCGCTCGACGACCCGTGGGGCTTCAAAATCCGCTACGAGCCCATCGCCGCCGGCGGCGATGGCGCGGAAGCAGGCAACACCAGCGCGCTGCCTTACAAACTCTTCTCCGTCGGTCCCGATGGCCAGCCGGACACGGACGATGACATCAAGCACGGGGCTGAACCTGCGGGCGGCACGAGTAACACCGGCAACTAGACATGCGCCTCACCCCGCACAACGCCAGCGCCGCCAAGCGCGGTTACACGCTCGTCGAGCTGCTGCTCGCCGGCGTGCTCGTGCTGGCGCTGCTCGGTGCGGTGGTCTTCAACTTCTCCTCTGGCAACCGCAACGCCTCCCTTGACGAAGGCGCAACGCAGGTCGAGGCGCTCTTCCGCTTCGCCCGCGCGCACGCCGCCAGCACCGGCAAGCAAGTGCGCATCCTCTTCCCCGAGGCCGAGTCCGGCGACAACGCCGAGTTGCTCGCGGCGGAAGCGCCCGGTGCGACGGTCCGCGTGACGAGCGAGCTGGACCCCATCGGCGCGCCCGGCGTCTTCACGGACGTTCCCGCAGCGGCGAACTTCGTCACCAGCATCAGCGATCTTGTCAGCATCCAGCAGGTGCAGTCCGGCGAAGCTCCGATAGAAAACAGTTCGGCCATGCCCGGCGAGCCCGGCGCGGACCCCGATGCCAGCGCCGCCCCACGCAGCGCCTTCGCCAGTGCGACCTTCTATCCGGACGGCACGGGCGACTCCATCGAGGTCCTGCTGGCTTCGCGCGGGGACCAAGACGCGCGGCGCTTCTCGGTCCGCGTCACCGGCATCACCGGGGCGATTCGCCGCCAACTCATTGCCGACCCTGCCACGGAAGCTGCGCCATCCGCCTCGGCCACGGAGGCCGCTGCGGAGGTCGCGCCATGATGCTGCGTTTCGCGCGCTCTCGGAGAGCCGACGCGGGCACGGCCCTCCTCGAAGTCCTTCTCGCCCTCGCGCTCTTCGTCGTCGCCGCCGCCATCGTCACCAGTGGCATGAGCGCTTCGACGCACAACCTCGACCGCCAGCGCCGCAACACCCACGCCGCAAATCTCGCCGCCACCGTGCTCGCGGAAATCCAGCTCGGCATCCGCTCCCCCGCCGAGGCGGGCGAGCAGCCCTTCACCGCGCCGTTCGACAAGTGGACCGCCGAACTGGTGGTATCGCCCACCGAGACTGAGACCGGCGGAGCCAGTGGCCTGCTGCGCGTGGAGGTCATCATCCGGCATCAGGAATCCGTGCTGGTCCGCCGCCTCACGCAAATCATCCGCGTGCCCGACTCGCTGGCCCGCACCGCCGCCTTCTGACCATGCGCTTCTCCTGCCAATCCGGTAGCAGCCGACGCGAGGAGGCTCGGTTCAAACGCGGAATGCGGATTGCGGAGTTGCGAATGAGCGCGGCGTCCGTCCCGCTTCATCCCGCCCGCCGCCCGCCGCCCGCCGCATTTACGCTTTTGGAAGTCGTCCTCGCCATCAGCATCGCCATCGTGATTCTCGTGGCCGCGCTCGCCTTTCATCATCAAGCCGCCACGTTGCGCTCGGCGCTTCTGGACGAGTCCGAACGCCTTGCTGCCGTGCGCCAAATCATGGACCGCCTCGGCGCCGACCTGCGTGTCGCGTCCGTTCACAACCACATCGGTTTCACCGGCGACTCCAACTCGCTCCGCTTCGTCACCACGCGCCTGCCGCTGGCGACGGCTGGGTTCGACTCCGACCTGCGCCGCGTAACCTACCGCGCGTTGTTCTCCGGCGACGCCACCAACCTTACCGTCAGCGGCCTCACCCGCGCGGACGAACCCGCGGTCGAACTCATCTCCCCGGCCAGCGCCACCAATGCGACCGTGACGGCAACCGAGCCGGTCGGCGATGCCGCCGAGGAAATCGCCGCCGGCCTCACCAACGCACCCACGACCGTCGTTGCCACTCCTGCCGAACCGCTCACCGAAAGCATCCGCTTCCTCAGCTTCCGTTTCTGGGATGGCACCGCGTGGCGCGACTCCTGGAGCGGCGTGGCTCCGCCGCCCGGAGTGGAAGTCAGCCTGGGCTTCGAGCCGCTGTCGGCGGACCTGACCCCCGACCTTTATCCCGGCGAAATCTTCCGCCGCGTCATCTTCCTCCCTGCCGGCCAGCCCAAGCCGGCGGAGACAAACTTGGTGGCCAGCGCGAACCAACCGTGAACCTGCGACCCCAACGCGAACGAACTGCCTTCCCTTCCCTCGCCCCCAGCGGGGGAGAGGGGCTGGGTGAGGGGGTGGGCGTCTTGTGCAGAGGGTCGCTCAGAATTTCCGCAGCCGCCCCCTCACGCCTTCCCACTCCCCCGATGGGGGCGAGGGAGAAGAGGCGCGTCGCCCCATGTTCCCCCGCCTTTGCCCTCGTCGCCGTCCTCGTCGTGGTGATGCTGCTCTCGATGCTCGTCATCAGCCTGCTCTTCCGCTTTCAAGCCGAGGACTCCGCCGCCAGCGCCAGCCTTGGTGGCGAACAGGCCTGGGCGGCCGCGATGAGCGGCGTGGAGGAAGCCCTGCGGGTTGCCAGCACGGCAGCTCCGGGCGCGACCGATTGGCAGGACAATCCCGGAGCATTCCGCGAGCGCTTGGTCTTCGACGACGGCGGTGAGCGCTGGTTCTTTTCCGTGTTCACTCCCGGTGCGGTGCCTGGGGAAGTCCGCCACGGGCTCACCGACGAGGCCTCGAAGCTCAACATCAACGCCGCCGCCAGCGCCAAGTTTGAGAAACTCCCGCGCGTCTCGGCGACAATGGCCGCCGCCCTCATTGACTTCCTCGACCCCGATGACGTCCCGGAACCCGAAGGCGCGGAGCAGGCGTATTACAGTGCGCTCGCCCGGCCCTACACGATTCGCAACGGCCCTCTTGCCTCGCTCGATGAACTCCTGCTGGTGCGCGGCTTCACGGCGGAAATCCTGCACGGCACGCCGCCGACTTCCGCGCCTGCGCCCGAAGCGGAGGCTTCCCCCGCGCCCGCCAACGCCCGCCCCGCCCGCGGCCTCAGCCAGTATCTCACCGTCACATCTTACGATTTGAACGCGGACGCCGATGGCTGGGACCTCACCAACTTGAACGACCCATCCGTCCCGCTGCCCGCGACGGACCGGTTACCCGCTGCCGTCACCAACTTCATTTTTGCGCTGCAAACTAACGGGGTGACGCTCAGCCATCCCGCTGACCTGCTCGAAGCCACGTTGCCCGTGAAAGATGGCAAGGGTGTCGAGACCGAACTCCTCTCCGGCGTGGGCAAGGCCGAGCTGGCCACCGTGCTCGAACTCTTCACCGCGAACGACTACTACTACACCGAAGGCCTCATCAACGTGAACACCGCCAACGCCACCGTGCTCGCGACGCTGCCCGGCGTGGACGAGGCGCTCGCCGAGACCATCGTGTCCGCCCGCGGCGCGCTCGGACCAGACCGCAAGACAACCATCGCGTGGCTATTTCAGGAAGGCGTGCTCGACGCGGCGAAGTTCAAGACGCTCGCCCCGTTGCTCACGGCCCGCAGCGTGCAGTTCAGTTTTCAAGTCATCGGCTACGGCGTGCCGTCCGGTCGCTTCCGCGTGCTCGAAGCAGGCATTGACGTGGCCGGCGGCGAGCGCCGCGTCACTTACCTGCGCGACGTGACGCGGCGCGGCCTGCCGTTTCCCATCGCTGGAGAAACGGACAGCGGGCCAAGCGCGAAGCTCCCAGTCTCGAATCCAAAATCCCAAACTAGCGCCCCGCTCCCAGCCCCAAAGCGCGCGTCCCTGCATCGGCGGTCAACTTGGGCTTGGGAGCTCTCCATCCCGGAGGTGAACCGTGGCTGACCGCGACGCCCTCCCTGCCTTCCCGCTGCGCAAGCCCGCGTCCGCGCGCGCGACGCTCCCCGCGCAGGCCGCCGCGCTGGAATTCGACAGCCGGGTGCTGCGCGTCGTCTTGCCGGGCCTGAGCCGCGTGGCCGTCGCGCCCCTGCAAGTGCCCGCAGAGGCCGACCGCGCCGATGCCGCCGTGCTCGGTGCCGCGCTGGCGAAGGCGCTCGACCAACTCAAGCTCAAGCCCGGCCCCGTCGTCATGGGCCTGCCGCGTGCGCAGGTCGTGCTCAAAACGCTGCTGCTCCCGGTCATCGCGGATGTGAGGGAGCTCGCGTCCGTTGTTCACCTGCAAGTCGGCCGCGACCTGCCGTTCCGCACGGCGGACGCGGTCATTGATTTCCAAATCCTCCGCCAAGTCACCCCGCCCGCGCCCAAGCCCGACGCGAACGCCAAGCCCAGTGCGGAAGCTCCCGCTGCACCGCCGCCCAAACTCGAAGTGCTCGTCGCCGTCGCCAAACGGGACGCGGTCGAGTTTTACCAACGCATCGCCACCGCCGCGGGCGTGAGACTCGTTGCGCTCGGCCTGTTGCCTAATGCGAGCGCCCGGTGCGTCGAGGCCTGTCACGTCGTCGAGCGCGGGCAGCCCTTCGCACTCGTGTCGCTGCGGCCGGACGAAGTCAGCATCGATGTCGCGTGTGGCGGCGCCGTCCCCTTCAGTCGCGGCGCCGCGGTGAAGCCCGCCGAGCCGGGCGCACCCGAAAACTTTGTCACTGCCGCGACCATCGAAGTCGTTCGCAGCCTGCACAGTTATGGCGGGCAGGGCGCCGCGGGCGCGCCGGCGAAAATTCTCGTCACCGGCGCGACCGGCCACGAAGTCGCCGTCGCCACTGCCCTCGCCTCGCGCGTGAGTGGCACCGTCGAGCCGCTGAACTCGGACGCACTGAAATTGCCTGCCGACGCGCGGGCAGACGCGCCGGGCGCAACCGCCGCCCTGGGCCTGGCGCTGGGCTATGCGGATGCGGACGGCCTGCCCTTCGACTTTCTTAATCCGAAGCGCCCTGCCGTCCCGCGTGACCTGCGGCGCATCAAGATTCTCGCCGGGCTGGCGGGCGCGGTGGCGCTGTTCCTCCTCGTCGCCGGCATTCGCACCTGGCTCATCGGCAAGCGCCAGGCTGTGCTCGACGCCCTGACGGCCGAGGCGGTCACCGCAGAGAAACACCGGCCCGCTTATCGCAAAGTAATTTCGCAGGCCACCGTGGTAAACGAGTGGGTCAGCGGCGAGCGCAACTGGCTGCTGCATTACGCGCACCTCACCGCCGTGTTGCCGCGTAGCGAGGAAATCTTCCTCACCTCCTTCGCCGTGAGCGGCCCGGGCGCGCTGCGGCTCGGCGTGCGGGCGAAGAGCGGCGCAATTCTGGCGAAAATGGAGAAGCAGCTCCGCGCCGCCGGTTACGAGGTCAAGCCGCTCGCCATCACGCCGGGCACGGACAAGAACGGCTACGAGTTCCAGTCCACCGTCGAGCTGGTCGTGCCCGCCAAGCTCAAGGTGGACCTCACGAAACTTCAGCCACCGGAGCGTCCGGCGGATGACGCGTCCCTCGACCCGCCCGCGCGCAAGAAAGGAGGCGGATGAACGCTCGCGAGAAAATGCTGGCGAGCCTCGTGCTCGGATGCGCCGCGCTGTTGGGCGGCGCGCTGGGCATCCGCGCCTACGTCATGAAGCCGCTGACGGACCTGGACAAACGCATCGTCGCGGCGCGCGAGCGGCTCGCCAAGATTCAGACCGAGCGGCGCAATTTCTTCACCGCCGAAGACCGCTTGAAGGCGCTGACCAAGCTCGCCTTCGCCGACACGACGGACGAGGCAAGCGCACGTTCCGGCGAGGCGCTCACGAAGCAGATTCTGCAGGCGGGCCTGGACGAAGGTGATTTCACCCGCCTGCCGCTCGGCCCGCGCAAGCTGCGCGGCGCGAGTGAAATCGGCTGGAACGTGCAGGGCGACGGGCCGCTGGCCAAGGTCGTGAACCTGCTCTTCATCCTCGAACAGGCCCCGCACCTGCTTCGGCTCGAAGGGCTGGTCCTCTCGCAGGCCGAGAAGCCCGGCGAAGTGCGCGTGCGCTTCCGCTGCCTCACGCTGGTGATGGAACCCGCGCCGGATGTGACGCGCACGGAGTTGGTGGCGAAGGCCAACTTGAAGTCCGACGAGCGCCGGGTCTTCGATGGCATCGTATCGCGCGATTTGCTGCGGCCCTACCTCAAGCGTCCGCCGCCACCGCCCGTGGCGCCGGCTCGTAACACGCCCGGTTCTCCAGCGAGCACGCCCGCCACGCCGCCGGGACCGCCGGGACCGGAGACCTTCCGCATCGTGTCGCTCTCCGAGTGGCAGGGGCAGCCAGAGATTCACGTGCGCGACCTGACGACTCAGAAGACCGCGCGCTACAAACCCGGCGACGCGCTCGCGGGCGGCACCATCGCGCTGGTGGACTACCGCGCGATGCCGCTACCCGGCGCCAGCGGCCTGCAATCCTTCAGCCGCGTCATCGTGCGCGTGAAGGACGCCTTCTTCGCCATCGAGCGCGGCCAGACGCTGGCGGACTTGCGGAAACTTGAGCTGGCACAACTCCCGCCAGAACTGGCAAAACCTGTAGTCGAAGCCCCGCGCACAACACCGTGAACGCTCTCCCTTTATGAACCGCACGCACCCCACGCTCCTCGCCTTGGCGCTCGCCACCGGCACGTTTACCCTCGCGGCGCAGGACGCACCGAAGGCCCCGCCGCCCGCGAACGCCCCCGCGAAGTCCGTCACCATCACGCCGGGCACCGCCGCGCCCGCGCCTGCGACTGCCGCGCGCAACATCCGCTTCCAGTTCGATGGCATTCCCTACGCCGATGTCATCGAGCGGTTCGCGCAGATGGCGGGCAAGCCGCTCCTCGCCGGCAACAAGCCCGAGGGCACGCTCACTTACAACGACCCCAACGCCTACAGCTACGCCGAGGCCCTCGACACGCTCAATGTCGTCCTCGCGATGAAGGGCGTCATGCTCGTGGAGAACGCGAACTACCTTCAGCTCGTTCCATTCAAGGAGCTGCCCTCCACGCCGCTCAAGCTCCTGCGCGGCGCGGCCCCGACCGGTGACGTGCGCCCCGGCGAGGTTGTCACCGCCGTGCTCGACGCGAAGAACGTGGACTCGAAGGAAATCACCGACTCCCTCACCGCGATGCTCTCCAGCGCGGGCTCAATGGCCGTGCTCCCGCGCGGTCGCGGCATCATCATCACCGACCGGCTGGCGAACATTCAGCGCGTCAAAGCCCTGCTCGCCACCATCGACATCGAGGCTCCCGCCGAGCGGATGATGAAGACCTTCGCGATGCAAAACACCTCGGGCGCAATTGTCGCCGACCTGCTCAACCGCACGTTCGGCCTCGCCACCGCGCCGCGTCGGCAGGAGTTCAACCCCACCACCAAGACGATGGTCGCGGTCCCGCCCGACCCGAACGAATACATCACCGCCGTCTATGACGACGCCTCGCGCACGATGGTTCTCTTCGGCCCGCGCGACCGCATCGCGCTGGCGGAGGAGTTGATTGCGAAGTTCGAGCAGCGCGAAGGCCCGGCGGGCGACGTGCGGATTTACCAACTGCAAAACATCAAGGCCGAGGAGTTGGCCACTATCGTCCGCCAAGCCATCCCGGGCGTGGCCGAGCCGAAGGAGACTGGCTCCGCTGCCGCCACCAAGGCGCGCGTCATCGCCGACACGAAGGACAACCGCCTCATCGTCGCGTCGCCGGTCGCGGCGCAGTTGGAGCAAATTGATTTGCTCATCAGCCGCGTGGACAAGGGCACGCCCGGCCAGTTCGGCAACACGAACAACGTCGCGCTCCGCACGCAGACCATCACGCTCACAAAGGTTTTCCGCCCGCGCGCGACCGAGCCGAAGGACTTCGCCGCCATCATCACGCAGGCGCTCACGCGTCGCGACCCCGGCGGCAAGGCGGGCACCACGGCGAGCGTCACGTTCGACGCGGCCAGCAAGAGCGTGGTCATCACCGGCTCGCCCGGCGATTTGCAGACGGCGACGGAGATTCTCACGCAGTTGGAGACGGGCACTTCGCAGCCACAAGCGCTACAGACGCGCTTCATCGAGGTCGGCACGGCGGCGGATGCGAAGCGCCTGTTGCCGCTTGTCGAGGAGCTTTACCGCAACCAAATGAGCGGCGCGGGGTCTCTGGAGTCCGGCCCGCACGCGAAGCTGATGAACGACGAGAACGGCCGGCTCATTGTCACGGCGAGCGAACCGCATTTGCTCCGCATCGAGGAGTTGGTGAAGCAACTGCGCGGCAAGAACGGCGTGGTGCTGAACCGCCAGCTCCAAATCATCGCGCTCAAGAACACCAAGCTGGACACGGTCTTCCCCGGCTTCGAGAAGCTGCTCACTGACCGCATGGCCGACCGACGCTTCGAGGGCCAGCCCAAGCCGTCCGTCGTCGCCGACAACGCGAACAACCGCATGCTCGTCACCGCGACGCCGGAGCAGTTGAAGGAGATTGAGCAGCTCGTGCAGGTCGTTGACCTCGCGCCCGCCACGCAGCGTCGAGAGATGGTGGTCCTCCCCGTGCGCGCCAAGACGCCCACGGAAATCATCACGCTCGCCACGCAGCTCCTCGCACAGATGGGCGGCCCCGGCACGGACCCGCAGATGGAGCCAAAGCTCATCCCCGACGCGAGCGGCAAGCAAATCATCGTGCTCGCGACGGCGAAGGACTTGACCCGCGTGCGCGATTTGGTGATGCAGCTCGACACCGCCACGACGCAGAACCTCGCCCGCCAGTTCCGCACCGTGGAATTGCACGCGCGCACGGCCACCGACCTGACCACGCTCGTCACGCAGCTCTACACCGAGCAGCTCCGGGGGCAGAGCGAGCCGCCCGGCGGCGCGGCCACGGTCATCGCTGACCCGAAGAACAACCGCATCATGGTCAGCGGCGCGGAGGCGGAAATCACCCGCGTCGAGGCCATCATCCGGCAGCTCGACCCCGTCGGCAAAAAGCCCGCGCGTGAGGAAACGCGCGTCATCCGGCTCAAGGCCGCGCTGGCCGCCGAGATTTCCGGCCTCGTGGAGAAGAGCCTTAACGCGCAGGCGCAGACCGTGAAGGTGCTCGTGGACGCGCGCAGCAACAGCCTGGTCATCAGCGGCGAGCCGGACGCGGTTGAAGCCGCGTCGAAGGTTATCCAGCAGCTCGACACTCCCGGCGACGTGCAGCCGCGCGAGATGCGCGTGATGGAATTGAAGCAGGGCGATGCCACCGCCATCGCCGCGCTCGCGTTGCCGCTCGTGACCGAGCTGCTCAAGAGCCAGCGTGGGCCGGAGTATTCGCCCACGGTCAAAGTCATCGCCGATGTGACCGCGAACCGCCTCATCATCAGCGGCCCGCGCAACGAGTTGCTCGCCGTGAACACCATCGTCGAGCAGCTCGACCAGGCCCCCGAGGGCGCGGGCGGCGCGCGGGTCTTCAAGCTGAACAACGCCACCGCGCTCAAGGTCGTCGGCGTGGTCTCGAACGCGATGGTCAAGTTCGATGCCCGCAACCAGCCCATCCGCCGCATCACCGTCAGCGCAGACCCGGAGTCGAACAGCATCGTCGTGGCCGGCACTCGCGCGGACTTGAAGGACGCGGAGAACATCATCCAACGCCTCGACAACGAAGGCATTGACCCGTCGAACTTGGAGAAGCCCAAGGCGATGAAGCTCATCGAAGTGCGCGGCGACGCTGACGCGCTCGCGACGCTGGCCACGCGCATCTTCTCGGCTCAGAGCGGCGGCCGCGCGGTGACGAACCTCGTGAGCATCACGCCGAACGGCAAGCGGCTCATCGTCCTCGCGCCCGAGCCGATGCTCGTGCAAATCGAGGCGCTCGTGGCGTCACTCGACGCGAAGCCGGACGAGCTGCAGCGCGAGCTGCATCCCATCGTGCTGAAGAACGCGTCGGCCACGGAGCTGCTGCCGAAGGTCACGGCGGTTTACTCCGAGCAATCGCTTGGCAAGACGCAGAAGCCCGCGACGATTTACGCCGATGCCAGCGGCACGCGGCTCAACGTCTTCGGCACGAAGCAGCAGGCCGAGGCGATTCAGCAGATTGCCGACACGCTCGCCGGCGGCCAGCCCGCCGCGCGCGAAACGAAGGTCATTGACCTTGGCAAGCTCGCCGAGGCCCGGCGCGTCATGGCGCTCGCGCTCCAGCTCTACAAGGACCAGTTCGCCGCCAACCCACAGCTCGGTGCGGCGGACGCGCAGATGGTCAGCGACGGCGTTTCCGGCCGCGTCATTGTCAGCGCGCGCACCGACCAGATGAAGGCCATCGAGGACATCTTCAAGCGCCTCGAACTCACGCCCGCCGCCACTGCCGCGCGCGAGACGCGAATGATTGAAGTGGGTTCCGCCAACGACGTGGCGCGGCTGCTGCCCATCGTGCAGAAGCTCTACACCGAGCAGTGGAAGGACCGCCCCGAGACCGACCCGGCGGACGCGCAAATCGTCGCCGACCCGCAGGGCGGGCGCGTCATCGTCACGGGCCGGCCCGAGCACGTGAAGGAGATTGAAACCATCCTGCAAAAGCTCGGCACGGCGAAGGCCAAGCCGCAGGCGCGCGAGACGCGGCTCTTCGACCTGACCACCGCCAGCGCCACCGAGTTGGCCGTGACGCTCAAGCTGCTTTACGCGGAGGATGCGAAGGCCCGCTTTGGCGCGCTCACGCCCGACACGCTCATCATGGCCGACACGAGCGCGAACCGGCTGATTGCCATCGGTGAGGTCACGGAGCTGAACGCTGTCGCGGAGCTGGTGAAGAAGTTGGACACCACCGCCGGCCAGAGCGCGACGGCGCGGGTCTTCAAAATCAAGTCCGCCGACCCCGCGAAGGTCGCCGAGGTGCTGACCACGGCGCTCGTGCGCTTCGATGCGCTCGGCCGCCCGCAGAAGCGCGTGAGCGTCTCGGTGGACGCGAAGACCCGCACACTCATCGTCACCGGCGACGCGAAGGAACTCGCCGCCGTGCCCGCCATCATCGAGCAGCTCGACCAGTCGCTCGGCGAGCAGCCCACGCGGAAAATCCAGACCGTGCAGCTCAACTCCGCGACGCCGAACACGCTGCTTTCGCAGGCGCGCAAACTCTACGACGACCAAATCAAAACGCAGCCCGAGCTGGCCGTGGCGGAGTTGCTCGTGATGGACGACGCGAGCGGCAGCCAGCTCATCCTCGCGGGCAGCGACGCGCAGTTGAAGCTCTTCACCCGCATCCTCGACGACTTGCAGAAGCTGCAAACCCAGCCCGCCGACCGCGCGACGCGGATGTTCGACCTCGGCCCCGCCGACGAAGTCACGCGCCTCGTCCCGCTCGTTCGCTCGCTCTACGAGGAGCGCTGGCGCACGCGGCCGCTCTCGGACCCGGCGGACGCGTCGTTCCTGCCCGACACGCGCAACGGCCGCGTCATCGTGACGGGCCGCACGAATCATCTCACCGAGATTGAAGCCATCATCGCCCAAGTGCGCGGCCCCGCCGCGAACGAGGTGCGCGAGACGCGTTTCTTCGACCTCACCAGCGGCGACGCCATCGGGGTGGCTGCCACGCTCAAGCAACTTTACGCCGAGCAAGCCCGCCTGCGCCCCGGCGCGACGGCGACCAGCACGCTCATCATGGCCGAGACGAACTCGAACCGCATCGTCGTGACCGGCGCGACGAACGAGGTCGCAGCGGTGGAGGGCTTGGTGAAGGAGCTGAACCGCACCGGCTCGCAGGCGGGCGGCGCGCGGGTCTTCAAGCTCAAGTCCGCCGACCCCGACCAAGTCACCGCGCTGCTGACCAACGCGCTGGTGAAGCTGGATTACAACGGCCGCCCGCAGAAGCGCGTGGCCGTCGTGGTGGACGCGAAGAACCGCAGCCTCATCGTAACCGGCGAGGCGCGCGACGTGCAGGCGGCGGGGACGTTGATTGAACAGCTCGAAGCCGCACCCGCCAGCACGAACGCGGTGCGTTCGATGCGGGTCTTCGCGCTGAAAGGCCGGCGCGCGACGGAGACCGCGCCGAAGATTCGCCAGGTGTTCGAGGAGCGCGCGCGCAGCCAGCCCGAGGTCGGCACGGCGGGCGCGGTCATCGTCGAGGACATCCCCGGCAACCAGCTCATCTTCGTCGGCACCGAGGCGCAGCTCGCGCTCATGCAGGAGACCGCCGACGTGATGGACAAGGCCGGCACCACGCTGGGCCGCGAGGTCCGCGTGTTCCCGTTGGAGCGAAATTCCGCCGCCGCCGCCGTGGTGATGCTCAACCGCCTTTTCCCGCGCCAGGCCGGCACCGCCGACCGCGAGGACCGCATGCTCATCAGCGCGGGCGGCGACGACAACACGCTCATCGTGGACGCCACGCGCTCGGACTTGGAAAAGATTGAGCAACTCGTCCGCGTAATGGACGCCGCGCCCGCTGGTGACAAGACGACCTTCCACGCCGTGCATCTCACGAAGGGCAGGGCCGAGGAGGTCGCCAACGCCGTGACCGCGTCGTTCACCGCGAAGATGGGCCGGGGCAAGCTCCCGCGCACCACCGTCACGCCCGTGACTGGCGCGAACACGCTGCTCATCAACGGCCCGAACGGCGAGGTCGAGGACGTGTTGAAAATCATCCAGGCGCTCGACGTGGAGATGAAGGGCGACGAAATCGAAATCCGCATCTACAAGCTGGAGAACGGCACCGCCAAGGAAGTCTCCGGCATCATCGAGCAGCTCCTCCAAGGCGTCTCGCGTGGTCGGGGGCGCGCTGCTGCCATCAACGTGGCCGTGGATGCGCGCGCCAACTCGCTCATCATCTCCGGCACGCCCGCGCACTTCCGCGTGGTGGAGAAGATTCTCCCCACGCTCGACAAGGCCCCCGAGCGCTCCGACCGCGACGTGCAGTTCGTCTGGCTCAAGAAGGCCAAGGCCTTCGACGTGGCGAGCAAGCTGGAGCTGCTCTTCACCGAGCGGCCCAAGGGCGAGCAGCCGCTCATCGAGCCGGACGTGATGAACAACTCGCTGACCGTCATCGCCAAGCGCAACGACCTCGTGCAAATCCAGGACCTCATCGCGCGTCTCGACGAGCAGAGCAAGGACAACAGCATCCAAGTCCGCCTTCGCCCGCTCGATCGCGTCGTCGCCGAGCAGATGGCGAAGATGCTGCAAAGCATTTACCCGCAGATGTCGCGCGGCACCGTGCGCGTGGTCGAGAAACTGGACCCGTTCAAGCCCGCCGCGACCAACGCGCCCGCCGCCGCTCCGGCCACCAACGCCCCGGCCAATCCGCCCGCACCGCAGGCGCAAGCCACGGTCGCGGACACGAATGCGATTCCCGAGGTTGTCATCGCCGTGGACAAGAACGCGAACTCGCTGTTGCTCTCCGGCCCGGCGTCGGAGTTGGACAACATCGAGCGCATCATCAGCGACCTGTCGCTGAATTTCTACAGCAACGAAGCCGAGTTCCGCCTGTTCCCGCTGAAGGACGCTGACCCCATCGTGGTGGCGCGCACACTGAACGAATTGCTCCGCATGCCGCCCGTCACCGTCACGCCGCAGCGGCCCGGCGAGCCGGTGCGCACCGTCGAGCAGCCGCCGCGCATCACGGTCGTCGCCGAGCAGCGCACGCGCAGCGTCGTGGTCCGCGCACGCCCGACGGACTTCGCGCTGATGGAGTCGCTCATCAAGCAACTCGACGGCGCGGGCCAGGCCGCCCAGCTCGACTTCCGCAGCGTGCCGCTCACCAACGCGCCACCGGAGAAAGTCCTGCCGCTCGTGCAGCAGATGGTCACGCAGCTCAACCTCATCCGCCCCGGCGAGCCGCTCACCGTCGCCGTGGACCCGCGTTCCCGCGCACTGCTGGTGGTCGCGCGTGAGGCCGTCATCCTACAGGTAGAAAAGATGATTCAATCGCTCGACAAGCCCGCGCCCTACGTGGAGGCCGAGGTTATGATTTTTGCACTTAAGAAGGCGAACGCGGCGGCGTTGGCGCTGGTGTTGCAGAATATGATTCGCCCGGCTGCACAGGGTTTGCAGTCGCCGGAGTCGCGCGAGTTGCAGGAGCAGATTCGCCGCCTCCGCGTGCTCGGCGACAACGGCGAGGCCGTCACGCTGGACCTCACCAAGCCCATCAAGATAGCCGCCGACGGCGTGGGCGGCGGCAACCGGTTGATGCTCACCTCCACGCCGGACAACTTGAAGGCGCTCGCCGCCGTGGTCGAACTGATGGACACGCCGCAGGTCGTCGAGGGCGTGAACGTCCGCATCATCAAGCTCCAGCACGCGGACGCCGCGTCGGTGCTGACCACGGTGCAGACCATCTTCACGCAGGGCCGCACGCTCGCCGCCGGCCCCGGCGGCCCCGGCGCGCAGCCCGAGGGCTTGACCGGCAAGGCGCTCGTCAACCCCGTCGGCATCGGCGTGGACGCGCGCTCGAACACGCTCATCCTCAGCGGCCAGACCGAGTCCATCGAGCTGGCCTCCAAGCTAATCGAGGACTTGGACAAGCAGCTCGACCATCCCGTGACCGAGGTGAAGTTGTTCCGCCTCAAACACGCCTCGGCCACGCGGCTCGTCGCGATGCTGCAAAGTGTGTTCGCCGAGGGCGCACCGGTCCCGGGCACCGAGGGACTTAGGACGCAGGTCACCCGCCTCCGCACGCTTAAGGACGCCGCCGCCGCGCCGCGCACGAGCGAGAACGCCAAGGCCCGCGCCGCGTTGACCATCCAGGCCGACGACCTCTCGAACATACTCATCATCGCCGCCCGCAGCGACGTGTTGCCGCTCATCAGCGACGTGATTGACCAGCTCGACATCCCGTCTGCGTCCGGCTTGGACACCGTGCGCATCTTCCCGCTCGCGCACGCCGAACCGGCGGCGGTGCAAAAGATTTTGGCCGACCTCTACGCCGGCCAGCGCGCCAACACCGTCCGCAATGAGGACAAACCCGTCATCACGCTCGACGAGCGCACGGGTGCGCTCGTCGTCGCGGGCAACACCAAGAGCTTCGCCATCATCGAGGGCTTGCTGAAGCAGCTCGACCAGAAGCTGCCGTTCGACTTGCGCGACATCCGCATCCTTCCGCTCGAACACGCGGATGCCAACGTCGTGGCCGGCACGTTGCAGAAGCTCATGGACGCGCGGCTCACCCAGCGCGTGACGCTGAACAAGGGCCAGTCCGACGCGCTGAAGGTCATCATCCTCGCCGACTCGCGCAGCAACGCGCTGCTTGTGGGCGGCGGGCGCGACGGCTTCGAGATGGTCGAGGTCCTGGCGAAGCAGCTCGACACGGCGGGCACGGCCTTGAGCGGGCGCATCCGGCTGATTCCGCTTCAGTTCGCCGACGCGCGGCTGGTGGGCGCGACGCTGACGACGCTCTTCGAGCAGCGCTACGCCGCCGCGCGCACGACGGACATTCAGCGCAACAAGCCGGTGATCCTCCCCGACCCGCGCAGCAACAGCCTGCTCATCACCGCGAACCAGGAAGACAACCGCACGATTGACGAGCTGCTCCTGAAGCTCGACACGCGCATGGACAACCCCTCGCTCCAGCTCACTGTGCTGCCCCTCAAGCACAACGACGCCGCGCGCGTCGGGGCGATGATTGAAAGCATCTTCACCGCGCGCCGGACCGCGCAGTCGCTGCCGGGCCAGCCGCCGCTTCCCGCCACGCAAATCAAGCTGGAGCCGGACGCGTTGAACAACTCGCTCGTCGTCTCCGCGAGCAAGGAGAACCTTGAGTTGATTCAGGACCTGCTCAAGAAGCTCGACGCCGAGCCGGTCATCGCGGGCGGCGTGCTGGAAGCGTTCACGTTGCAATTTGCTGACGCCGCGCGCGTCGGGGCGATGCTGAGTTCGCTCGTGCAGCAGGGGCTTTACCGGCCCGGCCAGTTGCGCGGCGCACCCGCAGCCGGCACCGCCGACAAGCTCTCCGTGAGCGTGGACCCGCGCAGCAACACGCTCTTCGTCAGCGCCAGCCCGGAGACGATGGCCGTGGTGCGCGAGGTCATCAAACGCATGGACACGCAGGAGCAGGCCGTGACCGGCGACGTGCGGCTCTTCCAGCTCAAGCACGCACGCGCCAGCTCGCTCGCGACGACGCTGACGCAGTTCTTCACGGCGAAAGAAGCGGCGGACGCCTTGACCGTGAATGCCAACCAGCGCCGCGTGAAGGCGACGGTCATCGCGGACGACCGCGTGAACACGATTCTCGTTACGGGCGGCAAGGAGGCCTTCGACTTCGTCGAGCGCATCCTGCCGCAACTCGACGGCGAGGGGACGTTCAGCAAGTTGAACTTCCGCGTCTTCACCTTGCAGAAGGCCACTGCGGCGAAGCTCCAGGCCACTCTCCAGCCCATCTTCGCCAACCGCCCGCCGCGCGTGCGGGGCGAGCCGAACGACCCCATCACCATCATCGCGGACGCGTGGGTCAATGCGTTGCTCGTCGGCGCGAACGTCGAGGACATGGCTGCCGTGGAGGCGCTCATCAAGCAGCTCGACGCCGAGCCAGCGCCGAACGGCTTGGCCATCCACGTCTTCCCGCTGGCGAAGGCGGACGTGCGCAAGGTCGCGCTCACCGTGCAAGGCTTGTTCCGAGACGGCCCGCCCGGCCTGCCGGGGCAGCAGACGCAGGTGCAGGTCACCGCCGACGAGCGCATCAACGCGCTCATCGTCTCCTGCGGCGAGGTGGACGCCCGGCGCATCGCCGAACTGGTGAAGCGCCTCGACACCGAGCAGGTCGCACGCGTCGCGGAGATCAAGGTTTTCCCGCTGAAGAACGCGCGGGCCGAGATGCTCTCGACCATCCTGAACGCTGCGTTGAACACGAAGCCCCTGCCACTCACCGATCAGCAAAATCCCAACGCGCAGTCCGTGCTCCAGTTCATCACGCGCACGATGGGTGGCCGCGACCTGATCACGGCGGCGTTGAAGGAGTCCGTGTTGATCACGCCCGACCCCCGCATGAACTCGCTCATCGTCAGCGGCCCGGTCGATTACATGGGCTTGCTGGAGCAGATCATCACGCGCCTCGACGCCAGCTCACCGCAGGAGGCGAAGATCAAGGTCTTCGCGCTGAAGAACGCCTCCGCCCGCGCGATGGCCGACATCCTGACCTCGATGTTCCGCATGACGGCAACCGCGACGACCACCAGCCAGCGCACCATCCAATACACGCTCGTGCGCCCCGGCGGCACGAACGACGCCGCGAGCGCCACGCTCGGCACGGCGGAGCAAGCCGCGCTCACCGTCACCGTGGACCCGCGCACGAACAGCCTGCTCATCGGCGGCACGGACCATTACGTGCAGATGGTCGAGCAGATCATCGACTCGCTGGACTCCAGCACGGCCAACGACCGGCGCACCGAGGTCGTCCGGCTCAAGAACACGCAGTCCGCCGATGTGGCGTTGGCCGTCCGCTCGTTCCTCGACCAGGAGCGCCTGCGCGTGACGCAGTCGCTGGGCGCGGACGCCGTCGGGGCCGCGCAGCAGATGCTGGAGCGCGAAGTGGCCGTGGTGGGCGAGACGAACAGCAACACGCTGCTGCTTTCCGCCAGCCCGCGCTACTTCACGCAGGTGCAGCAGCTCATCGCCGAGTTGGACAAGTCCCAGCCGCAGGTGATGGTCCAAGTGCTGCTCGCGGAAGTTTCCCTGACCGGCAACAGCGAGCTGGGCCTGGAGTGGACGCACAAGAACAACCCCTACACCGCCGGCATTGATCTTGGTGGGGCCAAGGCCATCACGGGTTCATTCTCCGCGGCGCTCACGGGCGGCGACCTCAGCTTCCTGCTCCGCGCGCTGAAGGCCGACGGCAAGGTGGAGGTGTTGAGCCGTCCGCAGATCGTGACGGCGGACAACAAGCCCGCGACGATCAACATCGGCCAGCGCGTGCCCCTCATCACCGACAGCCGTGTGACTGAGCGCGGCGACACGATCAACTCGTTCCGCTACGAGGACATCGGTGTGAACCTGACCGTGACGCCCAAGATCAGCCCCGACGGCTTCGTGAAGCTCGAGTTGGGCACGACCAACTCCTCCATCAGCAGCTCGGAGGTGAAGATCAACGCGTCCGCGACGGTGCAGATCATCAACCAGCGGCGAGCAAACACGACGGTGAGCGTGCAGAACGGCCAGACGATCATCATTGGCGGACTCATCGGCACGCAGGAGGACAAGCGCGTGCGCAAGGTGCCCTACCTCGGCGACATCCCGTATCTCGGCGCGGCCTTCCGCACCACGACGGTCACGAAGGAGAAGCGCGAGCTGCTTATCTTCCTCACGCCGACGATCCTCGCGAACAACCAGACGGTCGTGCCGTTGACCGATCCGAACGAGGCCATGCGCGACCAGTTGGAGCGCTCGCGCCTGAAGGACGAGATCAAGCGAAACGACTTCAACAAGCCGCTGCTCGACCCTATCTTCCCGCCGCCGGTCACACCTCCACCCGTCAATCCGCCTGGCCGGAAGTCCAGCGGCTCGTGACCACGTCCCTTGCTCGGCGCTTGGCGAACTTGTCCGCAGGCGGATCAGTGGTGCTGGCCTTGATCTGCGCCTCCGGCTGCTCCTCGACGTCGAGCGGTGGTGCGTTCAACCGCGCTGATGCGGTTCACGAGCTGCATCTCTTCGTCTCGCCGGTGGCGTTGCGATCAAGCCCCTCGAGCCCGGCCGATGGTCTGGCAGTGCGTGTCTTTGCCAGCAGCCGCAGACAGGCGAAGGGCATTCCAATCCGCAGCGGCACCTTGGAGGTCCTGGCGTATTATGGTGCGCCTGATGAAACGACGAGACGTTCGGTGAAGCCCGCGCGAGTTTGGTCGTTCCCAGCGACGCAGCTTGCTCCCTTCGCGGTCACCAGCTCGCTCGGCACGGGCTATGAGCTGGCGCTGCCGTGGCAGGGAACGTGGCCCGTGGGCAGCCGTCTGACAATCGTTGCACGCCACACGCCGGCATCGGGCCCGCCACTGTTCGCCGCTCCCAGCATCATGCCCAACCCCCTGAGATAGGGTGGCGGCGCGCCGCGCGGTTCCAACGCCCGGGCCCGCTGTCTTGGATTCAACCTTGCGCCGCAAAGCAAACAGGCGTTCCAAGTCTGGAACGCCTGTTGCCGGAGTGAGAATGGCTTACTTATTCGCCGCAGCCGCAGCCGTCGCCCGGTTGAGGGCGAGCGCAAGACGGGACTTCTTGCGGTCGGCGGTGCCGCGCTTGACGACGCCCTTCTTCACGGCCTTGTCGAGCGTGGAGATGGCGGCGCGGAGAGCTTCGGGCGAGGAGTCCTGCTTGGCTTCGACTGCCGCGCGGAATCTCTTCACCGCCGTCTTGATCTGGGTGCGGACGATGTTGTTGCGAGCTTGCTTGCGCGCGCTGTTGCGCATGCGGCGACCGGCTGACTTGGTGTTCGGCATATTGTTTTCTCGATTGCGAGGCGCGCACCCTAGCGAATGGCCGTTCGTTGTCAACGGCTTGTTCCGCCCTGTAGCGGCGTTCTGTGAGCGCCGACAACTAAGCACGGTGGTCACAGACCGCCGCTACAGCCCCGCCCGTGAATTGCCTTGGCGGGCTGCCGTCTGGTTTCGTTGAATCCGTTCGCCCACGATGACCCCACCGACCACCATTGCCCCTCTCTGCTGGTCGGTGGCCGTGTTGCTGCTGACGAGTGTTGCTGCGCGGGCTGCCGGGCCGGACGCGGTTTTCAAGGAGCGAATCCTTCCGTTGCTGGAGAAGCGCTGTCACGAGTGCCACAGCCACGCCGCGAAGAAGTCGAAGAACGGTCTCGTGCTCGACTCGGCGGCGGCAATCCTCAGCGGTGGCGATTCGGGGCCGGCGGTCGTGCCGGGCGAGCCGGAGAAGAGCTTGCTCATCTCAGCGGTGCGCCACGCCAGCGCTGACTTGCAGATGCCGCCCAAGGGGAAGGCGAAGTTGTCCGAGGCGGAGATTGCGCTGCTGGTGGAGTGGGTGAGGCAGGTGGAGCCGCTGAAGGAGGCAGCGGTGCGCGTCGGGACGGATTGGTGGTCGCTGAAGCCATTGGTGCGGCCGGCGGTGCCACGTGGAGCGGTCAGCGGTCAGCGGTCAGGGGTCAGCAACCCGATTGACGCCTTCATCGCCGCCAAGCTCCGCGAGCAGAAGCTCTCGCCATCCCCCGAGGCCGACGCACGCACGCTTATCCGTCGGCTGCACTTCGACCTCATCGGTCTCCCGCCCTCGCCGGAGGACGTCGAGGCGTTCGAGCATGAACGCTCACTTTCTCACTCTCTCACTCTCTCACCTGCTCCGAAGGCGGGTGAGAGAGTGGGAAAGTGGGAAAGTGGGAATCGGCCACTGGCCACGCTCGTGGACAAGCTGCTCGCGTCCCCCCGTCACGGCGAGCGCTGGGCGCGCCACTGGCTCGACACGATTCACTTCGCGGACACGCATGGCTTTGAGCATGACATCTTCCGCACCAACGCGTGGCGCTATCGCGACTACGTCATCACGGCCTTCAACCGGGATGTGTCGTGGCAGCGCTTCATCCGCGAGCAACTCGCGGCGGATGTTTTTTATCCTGCCGAGCCGCAGCTCATCGCAGCGCTCGGCTTCCTCGGCGCGGGGCCGCTTGACACCAGCACGCAAAGCACCGCCCCGCGCACCTTTGACTACCTCGACCGCGACGACCTCGTGACGCAGACGATGTCCGCCTTCGCCAGCACCACGGCGCACTGCGCCCGCTGCCACGCGCACAAGTTCGATCCCATTTCGCAGGAGGATTACTTCGCGCTGCAAGCGGTCTTCGCCGGGATCACGAAGGCCGAGGTGCCGTTCGATGAATCGCCCGCGACCGGGCAGCAGCGGCGGCGTTGGCAGTCGCTCCTTGCCGCTGCGGAGGCCAAGGACGCGACCGCGCTGCTCACGGCGGAGCACGAACCATTGGTTGCGCGCTGGGAACAAACGCAGGGAAAAGCCGTGACCGAGTGGCTGCCGCTCGCGCTCGACAGCTTCCAGTCCTCCGACGGGGCCACGCTCACGCGCGAGGCGGATGGCTCGGTGTCCGCGGGCGGCAAGCGGCCGGAGAGGGACACTTACACGGTCACGGCTGCGACGACGCTGACCAACGTGACCGCGCTGCGGTTGGAAGTGTTGAGTGACGAGAGGCTGCCGAAGAAGGGGCCGGGCCGGATGGACAACGGCAATTTGCACCTGAGCGAGTTTGAGGTGCGGCTGCTGGTGGCCGGCTCGACGAACGCCACCAACCTCAAGATTAAGCGTGCCACTGCGGACTTCGACCAGACGGGCTGGCCCGTCGCGCATGCGCTGGATGGCAACGAGAAGACGGCGTGGGGCATTCACCCGCGCGTGGGCGAGTCGCATCTGGCGGTGTTCGAGTTCGAGTCGCCGTTGAAGCTGGCGGCGGGCGCGAAGCTCGTGGTGGTGCTCAAGCAACTGCACGGCGGCGGTCATCTCATCGGGCGCTTCCAGATCTCCGCCACCGACTCGCCGAACGTGAATGCGGAGGCGGCTCCGCCACTGGTCGCGGCGGGCTTGAAGCTGGCGCGCGCGCAACGCACAGCGGAGCAGCGGCTGGCCATCGCAGCGCACGCGTTGCGGCAGCACGCGCAGGCGGAGTTGGCGAAGTTGCCCGCGCCCGCGCAGGTCTTCGCGGTCAAGGCGGGCATGGAGCCGAAGCCGGTTCACGTCCTCAAGCGCGGCGACATCGCGAAGCCCGGCCAACTCGCGGAGCCGGGCGCGCTCTCCGCCCTCGTGGACTTGCCCGGGCGCTTCATCTTGGCAGAACCGAAGCGCGAGGCGATGCGGCGCGTGGCGCTCGCGGACTGGCTGGCGGACCCGCGCAACCCGCTCACTTGGCGCAGCGCGGCGAACCGCGTCTGGCACTTTCACTTTGGGCGCGGCCTGTGCGACACGCCGAGCGACTTCGGGCGGATGGGTAGCTTGCCGTCGCACCCGGAGCTGCTGGATTGGCTGGCGTGTGAACTGAGAGACAGCGGCGGGTCGCTGAAGCATTTGCACCGGCTGATTGTGACGAGCGCGGCCTACAGACAACGGAGTGATGGAGTGATGGAGCAGTGGAGCAATGGGAAGGTCGGCTCACGTCAGCACTCTACCACTCCATCACTCCACCACTCCGTTGACCCCGACAACAAACTCCTCTGGCGCATGAACCGCTCCCGCCTCGACGCCGAGTCGTTCCGCGACGCGGTGCTGGCCGTCTCGGGGCGGCTCGACCTCACGCTCGGCGGACCGGGGACAGAGCACTTCAAGTTGAGCAAAGGCCCGCAGGCCACGCCGAAGGTGGATTACACGCCGTTCGATTGGGACAGCCCGGGCGCGGGGCGGCGGAGCATCTACCGCGTGGTGTGGCGGGGCATCGCGGACCCGTTCATGGAGGCGTTGGACTTCCCGGACGCGGCGCTGCTCCAGCCTACGCGTCCCTTCTCGGCGTCGGCGCTCCAGGCGCTCACGCTGTTCAACAACGACTTCGTGCTGCGCCACAGCGAGCACTTCGCGGCGCGCGTGGAGAAGCTCGGAAGTAACCTGCCGACACGGGTGCGGGCGATGGTGCGGCTGGCGTTCCAACGCACGGCGACGGCGGAGGAAGTGCGTGCGATGTCGGCTTATGCGGAGCAGCACGGGCTGCCGGCGCTGGGCCGGGTTTTGTTCAACAGCAATGAGTTCTTGTTCATCAACTGAGAGGCCAGACGTGGCCGAACGCGACCACCCTCTCCCCCATCGGGGGAGAGGGCAGGGTGAGGGGGCGGGCTTGCGGACTAGCGGGGCGTGCGGATTTGAGGACGGGGCAAAGGGACAGCCTGACTTCCAAGCGGGCCAGTCTCGCTGGACGACTCGCCCCCTCACCCTGGCCCTCTCCCCCGGTGGGGGCGAGGGAGAAGCGGTGCGTCATGGTCACCGGATCGGTGGCACAACTGGCCTTTTGGCGCTTTCGCTGCCTCGCCGCGACTTCCTCTGGCGCATCGGCGGGGGCCTCGGCGGCTTGGCGATGGCGGACTTGTTCGCGCGCGAAGCGCTCGGCGACGGCGCACCGAAACCCAGTCCGGAGTTCAACGGCGGGTTGCACCACCCGGCGAAGGTGAGGCGTGTCATCCAGTTGTTCATGACCGGCGGCGTGAGCCAGATGGACACTTACGATTACAAGCCCGCGCTCGCCAAGCTGCACGGCCAGAAGCTCGGACCGACGGAGAAGCCCGAGGGTTTTACCGCGATGCCTGGCACGATGATGAAGAGCCCGTTCGAGTTCCGACAGCACGGGCAGTCGGGGCGGTGGGTGAGCAGCGTCTTCCCGGAGCAGGCGAAGCTGGTGGACGAACTCGCCTTCCTCATGGCGATGACGAGCAAGACCAACGTCCACGGGCCGGGCACTTACATGATGAACAGCGGCCAGCTCCTGCCGGGCTTTCCGTGCCTCGGTGCGTGGGTGAGCTACGGGCTGGGCCGGCTCACGGATAACCTGCCGACGTTCGTGGTGCTGCCAGACGCGCGCGGGCTGCCTTACAACCAGAACGGCCCGTTCAGCGCGGGGTTTCTGCCGGCAGTGCATCAGGGAACCATCCTCAACGCGGGCGCGCCGGAGCTGGTGCGGGACTTGTTCGCGCGGGAGAAGTTCCGGTTCGCCACGCGCGCCGCGGACCGCGACGGGCTGGCGTTGCTGGACCAGTTGAACCGCGCGCACGCCAAGGCCAACCCCGCCGATTCGCGGCTCGACGCGCGCATCGCGAGCTACGAGCTGGCGGCGAAGATGCAGTTGAGCGCGCCGGAGGCGTTCGACTTGGCGAAGGAGACCGAGGCGACACGGAAGGCTTACGGGCTGGAGAACAAGCTCACCGAGGACTTCGGGCGGCGTTGTCTGCTGGCGCGGCGGCTCATCGAGCGCGGCACGCGCTTTGTGCAGGTCTGGAGCGGGCCGCAGGGCGCGGTGAACAATTGGGACAACCACGGCAACATCCCGAATGAGCTGCCGCCGATGGCCGCGAGCGTGGACCAGCCCATCGCCACGCTGCTGCGGGACTTGAAATCACGCGGCCTGTTGGCGGACACGCTCGTCGTGTGGACGACGGAGTTCGGCCGCACCCCCTTCGCGCAAGGCAACGTGGGCCGCGACCACAACGGCGGGACGTTCGTGACCTGGCTGGCGGGCGTGGGCATCAAGCCCGGCACGTCGGTCGGACAGAGCGACGAGTGGGGTTATCAGGCGGGCGAGGGGAAGACGTATTGCTACGACCTGCACGCGACGATTCTGCACCTCATGGGCATTGACCACGAGCGGTTGACCGTGCGCCACAGCGGGCTGGACCGGCGGCTGACGGACGTGCACGGGACGGTGGTGAAGGAGATTCTGAGCTGACTCTGGCTGAGGCGACGCGAGGGTTGTGCGCCCGCCTGCGCGTGCGCGCTGCTCCGGTGTTGACACTCCCTCGGAGTCGGGCAAACGATACGAGTTATGAATAATTCGCCAACTCTTCCTTCCGCATCGCGTCGTGACTTCATCAAAGCCTCTGGCTTGGCCGCAGGTGCCACTGCGCTCTCCGGTGTCGTCCTGCCGCACGTCCACGCGGCGGGCAGCGACCAAATCTCCGTGGCGCTCGTCGGCTGCGGCGGACGCGGCGGCGGCGCGGCGGCCAACGCCATGTCGCAGAGCGGCCCGCCCAAGCTCGTCGCCATGGCGGATGTCTTTCAGCACAAGCTCGACGGCGCCTTCAATTCGCTGAAGAACAAATTTAAAGATCAGGTGGATGTGCCGGACAGCCGCAAGTTCATCGGCTTCGATGCTTACAAGGGCGCGATTGATGCGCTGAAGAAGGGCGATGTGGCGATCTTCACCACGCCGCTGGCGTTCCGCTGGGTGCATTTCAAATACGCCATTGAGAAGGGCATCAACGTGTTTATGGAGAAGCCCGTGACGGCGGACGGCCCGACCTCGCGCCGGATGCTGGAGCTGAACAAGCTCGCCAAGGCGAAGAACCTCAAGGTCGGCGTGGGCCTAATGTCCCGCCACAAGAAGTGCCTCCAAGAGCTCCATGCGCGCATCCATCAGGACAAGGAGATTGGCGACGTGATGCTCATGCGCGGCTACCGCATGCAGGGTTTGCTCGGCTCCGCTTTCTCGGAAAAATATCCCGGCAAGGACAACAACCTGCCCGGTAAACCCAGCGAATTGATGTGGCAGATCTCCCGCTTCCACAGCTTCCTCTGGGCCTCTGGCGGCGGCTACAGCGACTTCAACGTCCACCATATTGACCACCTTTGCTGGCTGAAGAGCCCGCCCGGACAATACCTCTGGCCCGTCAAGGCGCAGGGCGTCGGCGGGCGCACCTACCGCACCAGCCCGGACGGCAAGCCCTACGTGGACCAAAACTTCGACTCCTACGCTGTCGAATACACCTTCGAGGACGGCGCCAAGCTCTACATGAATGGCCGCACCATGCTTGGCGCGGTCCCGCTCTACCACAGCTTTGTCCACGGCACCAAGGGCATGGCGGTCGCGGCCAATTCAGGCGACTGCAACGGTCCCTCCAGCACCTACAAGGGCCACGTCCGTTCCCGCGAGAACCAGCTGTGGAGTTCCGACCCCAAGATGGTAGATGACCCTTATTTCACGGAGTGGCAGGTGCTCACCGACGCCATCCGCAACGACAAGCCGCACAACGAAGTGGAGCGCGGCGTGATGGCGAGCCTCACGACCTCGCTGGGCCGCTATGCGGCGCACACCGGCCAAGAGGTCACGCTCGAGGAGTTGCTCAACCACGAGCATGAGTTCGCCCCGAACGCCGACAAGCTCACCTTCGACTCGCCCGCACCGGTTCAGGCAGATGCGAATGATCTCTACCCCGTGCCCGAGCCGGGCCGGAAGACCAAGCGCGAGTATTGATTCGCAGAGTCTCCGAAAGTTTCCAGACGGCCAGCCGCGCGAGTGGCTGGCCGTTCTGGCAGGCGGGCAGAATCAACTCGCCAGCCGCGCGGCAGGGGCCAAACTCTCGGCACAGCAAGACAGCAGCAGCCGGCATGGACAACTCCACACTTTTCGAAGACAAGGCGGCTGCGGCCCCACGGCTCCTCGTCGTGGACGACGAGCCGGACAATCTGGAGCTGCTGTGCCGGTTGTTTCAACGCCACGGCTGCGAGGTTTTCTCCGCCGCCAACGGGCTGGACGGATTGCGTCTGGCGGGCGAGCTGAAGCCGGACTTGCTCCTGCTGGACGTGATGCTGCCAGACTTGAACGGGCGCGAGGTCTGCCGCCGCATCAAGTCCGACGCGGCGCTCGCCAGCGTCTTCGTGGCGCTCATCTCCAGCATCGAGGTTTCCCTCGACAGCAAGGTCGCCGGCCTGGAGTGCGGCGCGGACGATTACATTGTCAGGCCCATCGCCAACAAGGAACTGGTGGCGCGGGTGGACGCGCTCATCCGCATCCAACGCGCGCTCAAGGCCCCTCGGCAGGCCGAGGAGCGGGTGGCGCAACTGAACCTGACGCTCGAACACCGCGTGGCTGACCGCACCTCCATGTAGGCTGCGTCCAACGAACAACTGTGTTGCGAAATCGTCGAGCGGCAACAGGCCCAGGCGCGCAGCGAGGCCTTCGCGCGGTTGGGCGAGCGCCTGAGCGCCGCCCCGACACCACGCCCGTCTTGGCGTATGACACGCAAGCTGGCGCAAGGGTGGAGGCGACCACGAGTTTCATGCTGCCCCGACCCTCCCCGTTGATGCGCCGCGTGATGCGGAAGGGTGGCCAACTGGTCTTGCGGAAACCTGGCCACCGGCCCGCCCGGACCTATGGCAGGTATAGCGACGTCAGCCAAGTGTCCGCATCGCTGCTGTTCGTGCCCATCCGGCACGGCAGTGCGGCCGGCTCGTGCCAACCCCGTAGCTGAAGCCCGCTCCCGCCACATACGGCTCCTACTTGTGGCCGATCATCCTGTGGTGCGCGAAGGGTTGCGCTCCTGTCTCTCGCGATTCCCGCAGTTGACCATCGTGGGTGAAGCCGCGAGCGGCGAGGAAGCCTTGCGTCTGGTCAAACGCCTCAAGCCGGACCTCGTGCTGATGGACATCAACATGCCCGGCATCAATGGCCTCGTTGCCACGGCCCGCCTGCGAAGAATCGCGTCCGATGCCAAGGTGCTCATCCTGAGCGTTCATGAGAACCGCGAGTATGTGTCGGAGGTCGCGCGCAGTGGCGCGCGCGGCTACATCCTGAAGGACGCCGCACCCGCCGAGTTGATCCGGGCCATCGAGGCGGTCCATCGCGGCGAGGGATTCTTCAGCCCGCCGGTGGCCGCCGCGATGCTGGAATCCATGGGCGGCCCGCCCGTGGCTTATGGACGGACGACCGCCTCGCGCCTGACCGTGCGCGAGCGCGAAGTGATCGCGCTCATCGCCACGGGCGCGGGCAACAAGGAGATCGTGAAATGGCTCGGCGTGGCGATGTCCACCGTGAAGACCCACCGTGAGCGGCTCATGCGCAAGCTGGATTTGCACACCATCGCCGGGCTTACAAATTTCGCCGTGTCGCAAGGATTGCTGTCCCTCCCAGAGCCAAATCGCGCTCAAAGTAGGTTTGGAGCTTGTCGGGTATCCACCTGACAAGCTGTCGGGTATCGGCCGTGTTGTTTTCCCCGGAGATATTCCCATCCTTGGAGTTGCTCAAGCACCGGCGCCTCGGCTGACAAGGACCGGTCAGGGCGCTTATCAGACCCGCGCAAGCATGCCGGCTGACGGATGAAAATCCGCAACGGGCACGTCGCCGCCAACTCCCGGCCATGGCGGGCGCCTTCGTAACGTGCGAAGGTGCCCCCCAGCGCGCCGCGAGTCTGCTTTCGGAACGCAACCCATCATGCTTATGACCACAAACCAAACCTCTCCCCGCATGAGCCTCCTTCTGGTGGATGCCTAGCACGACTACTTCGCGATGCGCACCCAACCGCCGGTCACCCGTGCCCATCCATTGTCAGAGCGCCCTGGATCCAAGCCAACCGCGTTCTTGAGTTCGCCTCGCGCGGCTTCCACCATCGGCCCGCATGGAACGACCGAGCATGACTCCCGGCGCGGGCGAGCGCCGCGTCCAATTCGTCGGCGACAGCCTCACCTTCACGCTCGCGCACCCGCGCGGACGCGAGTGGGCCGGTGCCGGCTGGACCGCACGCCTTCGCACGAACCTCGGCCGCGCCGCCGGCATCCGTCGCGAGGTCATCCAGTCCAACTTCGAGAAAGTCCCGCTCGCCGGCGCGTCGTGGCGCGACATCCCGATGCAGTGGGCTGACGGCGAATGGCAGCTCACGTTGCCGCTCACCGAGGTCGGCTGGTTCAAGTCGAAGCCCTACGTGCTCGACCCGTCCGGCTTCCAACACTGGCCCGATGGCAACGATTTCGGCGTGAGCGTCCACCCAAACTGGGCGCGCACGGCGAACACGATCTACTGCGCCTTCACGCGGATGTTTGGCGAGACGAAGTCGCTCACGTCCACCGGCGACCCCGCGCGCGAGGCCCAGATGAACGAACTGGATCGGCTCGGCTACACGGTCATCCCGCCGTCGGGCAAGCTCCGCGACCTCACGCGCCAGCTCCCGCACATCTTCGGCACGCTCGGCTGTCGTATCCTGCACTTGCTGCCGGTGAATCCCACGCCCACGACCTTCGCGCGCTTCGGTCGCTTCGGCAGTCCCTACGCGGCGGAGGACTTGACGGGCATTGATCCGGCGCTGGTCGAGTTCGACAAGCGCACGAACGGCGTCGAGCAGTTTCAGGAACTCACCGCCGCCGTCCACGCGCGCGGTGGCCGCGTCTTCCTCGACATCGTCATCAACCACACTGGCTGGGGTTCGTGGCTTCAGGAGAATCATCCCGAGTGGTTTCTCCGCAAGGCCGACGGTCACTTCGAGAGTCCCGGCGCGTGGGGCACGACATGGGACGACCTCGTCGAACTCGCGCAACGCGACCCCGCGCTCTGGGAGCACATCGCCGAGGCGTTGCTGACCTGGTGTCGGCGCGGCGTGGACGGCTTCCGCTGCGACGCCGGCTATAAGGTCCCCGCGCCCGCGTGGCAGCACATCATCGCGCGCGTCCGCGAGGAGTTTCCCAACGCGCTCTTCCTGCTCGAAGGACTCGGTGGCGGCTGGGGCGACACCGAGACGTTGCTCACCGACGGCGGGATGCAATGGGCTTACTCCGAGCTGTTCCAGGAGTTCGGCCCCGCGCAGGTCGCCGGCTACCTTGACCACGCATTCAAGCACAGCCACCGCGTCGGCACGCTCGTCCACTACAGCGAGACGCACGACAACGAGCGCCTCGCGAAGCGCGGGCGCACCTGGTCGCTGCTGCGCAACCAACTCTCCGCGCTGACGAGCGTGAACGGCGGCTTCGGCTTCACCTGCGGCGTGGAATGGCTCTGCTCTGAAAAAATCAACGTCCACTCCTGCCGCGCGCTCGCGTGGGACAGCGAGCAGAACATCGTCCCAGAACTCGCGCGCCTGAACTTCCTGCTCGCCGACCATCCCGCGTTCTTCGACAGCGCGAAGCTCACGCGCCTCAACCCGTCCGACTCCGCCATCTACGCCCTCCTCCGCGATTCCGAGGAAGGCCGGGACTCCGTGCTCGTCCTCGTGAACACCGACCCCGAGCGCGAGCACCGGCTGACGCTCGACCTCGCTGCTGGCGCGGTGCGGCATGACTTGTTGGCGGATTCGGAAAGCGCTCTCCAGCGCCACGAGGTCCACGAAGAAAAGATCACTTTCGTCCTGGCCGCCGGAGCCGCGCACTGCCTCAGCGCCACTACGCAACCGCATGGACTGCACGGCGAAGCCTACCGCATCGCCCGTGCCCAAGCTGCGTTCGCCCTCACCGCGCTCGCGCACGCCCGGCCCATTGAGCACCTTGGCTCTGTGAACTGGCGCGCGTTGGCCGCGCAGGTGGACACGGACGCGAATGGATTTCTCGCTCGCCTCGCAGCCGCGCCGGACAGCACCTATGCCCCAGTCGTTGAGTGGACGCTCGCGGACACGAAGCGCGTTCTCCTCGTCCCGCCCGGCCACTGGCTGCTTGTGCGAGACATCGCGCCCTTCCGTGCGACGCTCGTGCCGGCGGCTTCCAGCCGCCGTCCGGACCGTTCGCAGCCCACCGACGGGGGTTGCAAACCGCCGGCACACACCGACTCCATCCCCGTCGCCAACGGCCACATCGCCTGCTTCCCGCCGAGCACCTTCACCGGCGACGCCGTGCTCTCCCTCGACCGTCTCGCCGCCACGCCTTCCGCCGTCAGCAGCACCCTCCGCTTCCTGCTACCCGAGCCGACTAATCACTCTCCACCAATCACTAATCACTCTCTGGCCCTCCTCACCAACGGCTCCGGTGCCATGGCCCGCCTCTGTGCCGACCTCGGAACCGTGCGTTCGAAATACGACTGCGTGCTAGGCGCGAACTTGCACACCGCCGTCCCGGTGGACCGCCACGTCTTCGTGAAGCGCCTTCGCGCCTGGGTGAACGCTGATGGCTTCATCACCGCGCTCAACGCAGAGAATCTCGTCACCTTCTCACCCGGCCCGCCCGCCGTCTGGAAGTTCGTCGCGAACGCTGGCGATGGTCGCAGCGTGGAGATTCACCTGCTCGCCGACATGGTGCCGGGCAAGAACACGACGCTCCTGCGCTTCGTTCGCCCGCCGCACGCGCCCGCGCTGGGCCGTGAGCTGCCATCGGAGTGCAGCGTGAGTCTGACCGTGCGGTTCGACATCGAGGACCGCAGCTTCCACTGCGAGACCAAGCGCAATCCCGGCAGCGAGCAACACCTCGGTGCGAACTCGCACTCGCTCCAAGGCCGCGCCGGCTTCGCCTTCACGCCTGAGTCGAGCCGTCAGCTCAGGGTCTGGGCGGACTCGGGCCGTTACCATCACGAGGGCGAGTGGTCGGTGAACGTGTCGCATCCCGTCGAGGCCACGCGTGGACAGGAAGGCTGCGGCGATGCTTTCAGCCCCGGCTGGTTCGAGTTGCCGCTGCGCAAAGGCGAAGCCGTCACCCTCGCCGCGAGCGCGGAGGCGGAGGAGCAGTTTGATCTCGACCTGCCCGTGAGGGGGACACTCTTGTCCCCTTCGCAAGGCTCGCCAAGGGTAGCCATGGAAACGTCTGGTGGGGGACAAGAGTGTCCCCCTTACGCCTCGCCGAGGGCAAGCGATCCAACACTCAAAACTTCCTCCGCCAAGACCCGCGCGCTGTTCGACTTCATCACCGAAAGCGCGCCGCTGGCCGGACCGCTGCCCGCGCCACGCAGCCAGCTTGAGTTGCCCGGCATGGTTGTCCCGTTGCCAGTGAGCACCGTCGAGACATTCGCAGCCACGCCGCCGCCGGACTTCGCCGAGCAGTTGCAGAGGGCCATCCGCGCCTTTGTCGTGCGTCGTGACGCCGGCAAGACTGTCATCGCCGGCTACCCGTGGTTCCTCGACTGGGGCCGCGACACGCTCATCTGCGCGCGCGGTTTGCTCGCCGCCGGGTTGCGCGATGAGGTGAAGCAGATTCTCGTGACCTTCGGACGCTTCGCTGAGAACGGCACGCTGCCCAACGCCATCTACGGCGACAACGCGAGCAACCGCGACACCAGCGACGCGCCGCTTTGGTTTGGCGTCGTGTGCGAGGATTGCAGCGGTCAGCGGTCAGCGGTCGGCGGTCAGCAAGACGAGTTCTACTCGACTGCTGTTGACTCTTCCGGGCGCACGCTGACGGACGTGCTGCGCACCATCGCCACCGGCTACCTGCGCGGCACGCCCAACGGCATCCGCGTGGACGCGGCGAGCGGCCTCGTCTGGAGCCCGAGCCACTTCACGTGGATGGACACGAACTATCCGGCCAGCACGCCGCGCGAAGGCTACCCGGTGGAGATTCAAGCGCTGTGGATTCGTCTGCTGCGCCAGCTCGACCGCCTCGGTGTCGCACCCGACGGCGAGGAGTGGAGCGAACTCGCGGCGCGCGCGGAGCGTTCGCTCAACGAACTTTTCTGGCTCGAAGACAAAGGCTGGTTTGCTGATGTGTTGCTCGCGAAGTCCGGCGTCTCCGCCCGCGATGCCGTGCGCGACGAGGCGCTGCGGAGCAACTGCCTTTTCCCCATCAGCCTCGGCCTCGTGGTCGGCGAGCGCGCACGTCGCACGGTGGACGCAGCGCTGCGCCACCTCGTCATCCCCGGTGCTCTGCGTTCGCTCGCACCGCTGCCCGTCACGCCGCCGCTGGCGGTTTACAGCCACGACGGACGCCTGCTGAATGACCCGGTGAATCCCTACTGGGGCTGCTACGAAGGCGACGAGGACACGCGCCGCAAGCCCGCCTACCACAACGGCACCGGCTGGACTTGGACCTTCCCCGTCTTCTGCGAGGCCCTCGCCCGCGCGCACGACCTCGCGCCCGAAGCCGTCGCCGCCGCGCGCGCCTATCTCGGCAGCGCGAACGAACTCCTCAGCACCGGCTGCCTCGGCCAGCTCCCCGAGATCGTGGACGGCGACGCCCCGCACACCCAACGCGGCTGCGACGCCCAAGCGTGGGGCGCGACCGAGGCGCTGCGAGTTTGGCGACAGTTGGAATCGCTTGCCTAATCCCAACTCTCGGTGAAGATTGGTTGAATGAGAGGCGAGTCTCAGCACGCGTATCCCCTCACCCCGGCCCTCTCCCT